>NZ_CATKPT010000005.1:0-126619 GCF_949768125.1 Pseudomonas sp. IT-P253
CCCCAGGGACCTTTTTGCTTTTTCTGCAGGCAAAAAAAGGGGCGGTTTGACCCGCCCACATTTTTTCCCTATTCCCTGCGCTCCTTTTCATCGTCCTGATGAATCGCTTCCTGCGATGTCCTTCCCCTCGTCCTTGAAGGGCGTGTCAGTCCGTCGACACAGTTCAGATACTAGAGAATTCCGAATCAAGAGCAATCGACCCAGATCAACAAAATCGTCTGTCATATGCTATTAACATTAAACAATATGCATACAAATCAAATAGATAAGTAAATTTAAGTACGGGAATGGACGACTGCCACCCTGTAAAGATAACGAACACTTACGAAAGAGTAAGCAAAGACTTACAGCACGAGCCTACAAAC
The DNA here is from genome assembly GCF_949768125.1 of Pseudomonas sp. IT-P253. NCBI lineage: Bacteria > Pseudomonadati > Pseudomonadota > Gammaproteobacteria > Pseudomonadales > Pseudomonadaceae > Pseudomonas > Pseudomonas sp. IT-P253. The sequence continues at coordinate 366 of NZ_CATKPT010000005.1, forward strand.
CCGCGATGACGCCCCCCTCATTCCCCAGCCATAAAAAAACCCCGAAACAGTCGGGGTTTTTTAATGGCGATTTAGCAAATTGCTTATTGGAACAGCGACTCGCTCGACAGGCCATTTTTCTCGAGGATCTCCCGGAGACGCTTCAATCCTTCAACCTGAATCTGTCTGACCCGCTCACGGGTCAGGCCAATTTCCAGGCCTACGTCTTCAAGCGTGCTGCTCTCATGACCCCGCAATCCAAAGCGGCGTATCACCACTTCACGTTGCTTGTCGGTCAGTTCCGAGAGCCATTGATCGATACTCTGGGACAGGTCGTCATCCTGCAACAGTTCGCATGGATCGGTGGGACGATCATCGGTAAGGGTGTCCAGCAGGGTTTTATCCGAATCCGGACCCAGCGAGACGTCGACCGAAGAAACGCGCTCGTTCAGGCCGAGCATGCGCTTAACCTCCCCCACTGGTTTTTCCAGCAGGTTGGCAATTTCTTCGGGGGAGGGTTCATGATCGAGTTTTTGTGTCAGTTCCCGTGCCGCCCGCAGGTACACGTTGAGCTCTTTGACCACATGGATCGGCAACCGGATGGTCCGGGTCTGATTCATGATGGCGCGCTCGATGGTCTGACGAATCCACCAGGTAGCGTAGGTCGAAAAGCGGAAGCCACGCTCAGGGTCGAACTTCTCCACCGCACGAATCAACCCGAGGTTGCCCTCTTCGATCAGGTCGAGCAGCGACAGCCCACGATTGACGTAACGCCGGGCGATTTTCACCACCAGCCGCAGGTTGCTTTCAATCATGCGTTTGCGCCCGGCCGGATCTCCACTTTGCGACAGGCGCGCAAAATGAACTTCTTCTTCCGGGGACAACAGAGGGGAAAAACCGATTTCATTGAGGTACAGCTGCGTGGCGTCGAGCGCACGCGTGTAATCAATGTACTTGTGTTGCTTTAACGAGGCGGAGTGTTTGGATTTGGCACGAACGGAAGGTGGAGCAGCCCCTTCATCATTCGACATCGAATCCGTAGCGATGCCGGTCTCCATCAGGAGAACCTCATCGTCGATGTCAAACTCCGGCACTTCTTTACTGAGAGCCATTGTTATAGTCCTTTGGTGAGTTCGACCTCAAGCTCAAGCGGCGCCTTTATCCTTGGCAACGCCGGAGCTTGTTCCCTCTACGTGACGGAACAAGCTGGTAAGCGATCAACGACGCGGCAGGAATTGCAGCGGATCTACAGGTTTACCCTGGCGGCGAATCTCAAAATGCAGCTTCACCCGGTCTGTTCCCGTTGACCCCATTTCGGCAATTGTCTGTCCGACCTTGACCTGCTGCCCCTCCCGAACCAACAGCCTACGGTTATGTCCGTAGGCACTGACGTAGGTTTCGCTGTGTTTGATGATGACTAATTCGCCGTAGCCCCTTAAGCCACTCCCGGCGTATACCACCGTCCCATCAGACGCAGCTAAAACAGGCTGTCCCAAATCTCCGGCGATATCAATTCCTTTATTCAAACTGCCGTTTGAGGAGAACTTTCCAATCAGAATGCCATTAGATGGCCATCCCCAGCCGGTCGGGGCCGGCCCTGCCGGAGGCAATGGTTCCGGTGCCGGTTTGTTGGCGACGGACGGTGCAACCACCGTTGTACTGGTGGTTGTGCCGTTTGCCTGGCGCCGGATAACCGTGGTTTTACTCGATGACGAAGGCGTGGAATTCGACGAACTGACCACCTCTGTCGGCGCAGTCGACGTTGAACCGGTACGACCGTCAAAGCGAATCGTCTGACCCGGGTGGATGGTGTATGGCTCGGGAATGTTGTTTCGTGCCGCGAGGGCCTTGTAGTCCCAGCCGTAGCGAAACGCGATGGAGAACAGCGTGTCTTTAGGCCGAACGACGTACTGACCCGTGGTCACTACCGGACGCTGGGCGACGGCGTTTTTGCGATCGACGACGCGTACGTCGCTCGATTTGGTGCTGGAACAACCAACCAGCAAGGTACTCAAGACAAGGCCAGTCACCAGGCGCTGAAAGCCGGTTATACCCATACGCTGCGCAATGACTGTGAGACTCACCCGCCGCTCCCTTTGTGGTGGCTGAAAAATGTGGATTGCCGTGTTACAGCACGAAATGTCACCAGTATAACGGGCCGTGCAGGCTTTACCCGTGATGATGCTACGCACACGTTTGCTACCTGACGATGAATCCCGTTTAACTGATCGATGCCGCTGTAAGACAGGGGCAATCGAAGAGAATTCAGCACGCTAAAACAAATGTTCAGGCCAGTGGCCCATTGAGCAATGGCACAAAGCGTACAGCCCCTAAAACACGTCTTGAAAAGCCCTGTTCTTCGCGAATTATCAGCATCAATTGTTGCACCTCGCCGGCCCCGACCGGAATCACCAGCCGCCCTCCCGGCGCTAGCTGATCGAGCAAAGCCTGAGGGACATCGGTAGCCACTGCGGTCACGATGATGCCGTTGTACGGTGCGAGGGCCGGCCAGCCTTCCCAGCCATCGCCCCAGCGGAATACCACGTTGCGCAGGTTCAACTCGACCAGGCGTTCCTTGGCCCGGTCCTGCAGAACCTTGATGCGCTCTACGGAAAACACACGCTCGACCAGTTGCGACAGCACCGCCGTCTGGTAGCCCGAACCGGTGCCGATTTCCATCACCTTGTCGAGAGGACCGGCCTCCAGTAGCAACTCGCTCATGCGGGCCACCATATAAGGCTGGGAGATGGTCTGGTTATGCCCGATCGGCAGCGCGGTATCTTCATAAGCGCGGTGAGCCAGTGCTTCGTCGACGAACAGGTGACGCGGCGTACGACGGATGACTTCCAGCACCTTGGCGTTGGACACCCCCTCTTCATACAGGCGCTGGATAAGGCGTTCACGGGTCCGCTGGGAGGTCATCCCGATGCCGCGGTGCAGCATAGGGTCTTGTTCACGAGCCATCAGCGCAGCCCCTCCAGCCAGCCATCGAGACTTCTGAACGCATCATTGAAGGTGCGATCCAGTTGCAGCGGGGTGATGGAAACATAGCCCTGCATCACCGCATGAAAATCGGTGCCCGGGCCGCCGTCTTCAGCATCCCCCGCGGCGGCGATCCAGTAGCCGGACTTCCCGCGCGGGTCGACCACTTTCGTCGGCGCCGCGGCACGAGCGCGATGGCCGAGTCGGGTTAACTGAATTCCGCGGATGTGGTCCAGAGGCAAGTTGGGAATGTTCACGTTCAGCACCGTGCGCGGTGGCAGGGCGAGGTCAGCGTGGGCTTCCACCAGTTTGCGCGCAAAGTAAGCGGCGGTAGAAAGGTGCTCCACTTGCCGTGAGACCAACGAAAAAGCAAACGAAGGTCGCTCAAGGAAACGCCCTTCAAGCGCTGCCGCCACGGTGCCGGAATACAGCACGTCGTCTCCCAGATTGGCGCCCAGGTTGATACCGGAAACCACCATGTCCGGTTCGCGCTCCAGCAGGCCGTTAAGGCCCAGGTGCACGCAATCGGTGGGTGTGCCGTTGAGGCTGATAAAGCCGTTGGCCAATGTTTGCGGGTGCAACGGACGGTCGAGCGTCAACGAACTGCTGGCGCCGCTTTTGTCCTGGTCCGGGGCGATAACCACGCATTCGGTGTAATCCGCCAGCGCAGCATAAAGCGCGGCGAGACCGGGTGCGGTTACCCCATCATCGTTAGAAATCAGAATACGCATGGGCTGTCCGTCTGCCCCACCGGCACCAGATCGACGAGTTCACGCACCAATACGGTGGCGAAGCATCCGGCCGGCAGGACGAATTCCAGTTGCAGAATGTCAGGCTCGGGATAATGCCACGTCAACCCACCAATGGGCAGCCGCAGGATGCGACGTTCGTGGCTCATTCCGGCGTTAATCAACCAATCGCGAAGATCGGCTTCGCGAGCAGCGATTGCCTGCTCCAGTTCATGGACAACGCCAGTTGCCGGCGAGTCACCTTCGCCCCACTGCGGACCGGTCGGGTGCAGGTCGAGAATCGCCAGACGCGGGTCGCTGCATTCGGCTTCACCTGCCGGAAAAAAACTGCGGCTGTCGGTGAAGGCCAGCAGGTCACCGACCACGGCGCGCTGCCAGGTGCCATCGGCGACACGCGCCGCCAGCACCTGGTTAAATAGAAAACTGCGGGCGGTAGAGAGCAACCGCGAGCGCACATTGCGCTGCTCCGGCAGGGCCTTGCGCGCGGCCCAGGCCCGGGCATCGACCACGTTACCGCCGTCAAACCCAAAACGCTGGGCACCGAAATAATTGGGTATACCTTGTTTGGCGATCTGTTGCAGACGTTCTTCGATCGCGGCTTTGTCGCCCGCGAACTGGGTCAGGCGCAACGTGAAGCCATTGGCCGAGTGTGCGCCGCGTTGCAGCTTGCGTTTGTGCCGGCCGGTCTTGAGGATTTTCAGCGTGTCATTTTCGGCCGCCGACAAATCAGGATCTGCCTTGCCCGGCAGTTGCACACTGAACCACTGGCGAGTCAGTGCCTGACGGTCCTTGAGACCTGCATAACTGACCGTACGCAACGGCACACCCGCCGCCTTGGCAATCCGCCGCGCTGCTTCTTCGGTATTCAGACCGCGCTTTTCCACCCAGACCCACAGGTGCTCGCCATCGCCACTGAGGGGAATATTGAGGACTTCATCGACCTGAAAATCTTCCGCCGTGGCTTTCAACACGGCAGTGCCGAGGGCTGCGCCATAGGCCCGCGGGCCGAGCAATTGCAGTTCGTTCATGCGCGCAGCAACAAGGCAACGGAATGCACGGCGATGCCTTCTTCGCGACCGACAAAGCCGAGCTTTTCGGTGGTGGTAGCTTTCACGTTCACTTGATCCAACTCAACTTGAAGATCCGCGGCAATCAGCGCGCGCATCGATTCGATATGCGGGGCCATTTTCGGCGCCTGTGCGACGATGGTGTTATCGACGTTGCCGACCTTCCAGCCTTTGGCGTGGATCAGTGCGACGACATGACGCAACAGTACACGACTGTCGGCGCCCTTGAATGTAGGGTCGGTGTCCGGGAAATGCTTGCCGATATCACCCAACGCTGCGGCACCGAGCAAGGCATCGCTCAAGGCGTGCAGCAGGACGTCACCGTCGGAGTGAGCGAGCAGCCCGAAGCCGTGTGCAATGCGCACACCTCCCAGGGTAATGAAGTCGCCTTCAGCGAAACGGTGCACATCATAGCCGTGGCCAATACGCATAAAAAAACGCCCCGATTTTTGTCAGGGCGTGATTCTACCTGCTTTGGCGGATATTAGGCGCTTAGCGCACGCCCATGATGTTGCAAGTGCTCGTCGATGAAGCTGGCGATGAAAAAATAGCTGTGGTCGTAGCCTGGTTGCAGGCGCAGCGTCAGCGGATGACCAGCCAGTTTAGCAGCCTGTTGCAACGCTTCAGGCTTAAGCTGGGTGGTCAGGAAATCGTCTCGATCACCTTGGTCGACCAGCAACGGCAGCTTTTCGTTTGCCTCGGCCATCAGCGCACAAGCATCCCATTCACGCCATTTCGAACGGTCTTCGCCCAGGTAACGGGTAAAGGCTTTCTGACCCCACGGGCAATCCATTGGATTGTTGATCGGCGAGAACGCCGACACCGATTGATATCGCCCCGGATTACGCAACGCACAAACCAGCGCACCGTGCCCCCCCATGGAGTGACCACTGATGCCACGCTTGTCCGACGCAGGGAAATGCGCCTCGACCAATGCCGGCAATTCCTGCACGACATAGTCATGCATCCGATAGTGCCGCGACCACGGTTCCTGCGTGGCATTGAGATAAAACCCGGCGCCGAGACCGAAGTCCCAAGCGCCATCCGGATCGCCCGGCACATCTGGACCGCGCGGACTGGTGTCCGGCGCGACAATGATCAGCCCGAGCTCGGCCGCCATGCGCAGGGCGCCAGCCTTTTGCATGAAGTTTTCGTCGGTACAGGTCAAGCCGGATAACCAATACAGCACCGGCAGTTTGCCACCCTGCTCCGCTTGCGGCGGCAGGTAGACGGCAAACACCATGTCGCAACCGAGCACTTCGGAGCGGTGCCGGTAGCGTTTGTGCCAGCCGCCGAAGCTTTTCTGGCAGGAAATATTTTCCAGGCTCATGACCGACCTCAGAAGTGGATGACGCTACGGATGCTTTTGCCTTCATGCATCAGGTCGAAAGCCTTGTTGATATCTTCCAGGCCCATGGTGTGGGTGATGAACGTATCCAGCGGGATCTCGCCGGTTTCGGCCATTTCGACATAGCTCGGCAATTCGGTACGACCACGCACACCGCCAAACGCCGAACCGCGCCAGACACGACCGGTCACCAACTGGAATGGACGGGTAGAAATTTCCTGGCCTGCACCCGCCACACCGATGATCACCGATTCGCCCCAACCCTTGTGGCAGCACTCAAGTGCGGCGCGCATCAACTGGACGTTGCCGATGCACTCGAAGGAAAAGTCGACGCCGCCGTCGGTCATGTCGACGATGACTTCCTGGATAGGACGATCGAAATCTTTCGGGTTCACGCAATCGGTTGCACCCAGCTGCTTGGCAATCTCGAATTTGGCCGGGTTGATGTCGATGGCGATGATCCGCGCAGCCTTGGCTTTTACGGCACCGATAACCGCTGACAGCCCGATGCCGCCGAGGCCGAAAATGGCGACGGTATCACCCGGTTTTACCTTGGCGGTATTGAGCACGGCGCCGATGCCGGTGGTGACACCGCAACCCAGCAGGCAGACTTTTTCCAGTGGCGCTTCTTTAGGGATTTTGGCCACGGAGATTTCCGGCAGTACGGTGTACTCGGAGAATGTCGAGGTTCCCATGTAGTGGAAAATCGGCTGGCCCTTGTAGGAAAAACGCGAAGTACCATCTGGCATCAGGCCTTTGCCCTGAGTCGCGCGAATGGCCTGGCAGAGGTTGGTTTTGCCCGACAGACAGAATTTGCACTGACGGCATTCCGGGGTGTACAGCGGGATCACATGATCGCCGATGGCGACAGAGGTCACACCCTCACCGATCGCTTCGACAATCGCACCACCTTCGTGACCGAGGATCGACGGGAAGATGCCTTCCGGGTCGGCGCCGGACAGGGTGTAGGCGTCTGTGTGGCAAACACCGGAAGCCACGACTCGCAGCAGGACTTCACCGGCCTTCGGCATGGCGACATCGACTTCAACGATCTCGAGGGGTTTCTTGGCCTCGAAGGCAACGGCGGCGCGCGACTTGATCATGCTGACTCTCCAGTGAATAAAAACGAGACAAGGAGTGTAATACACCGCCATACGATGAATAATCGAGACAAACGCAAAATATTATTGCTGTACAGGGATAATCATTAATGTCCGAAAACCGTTGGGAAGGGATCGACGAGTTCGTCGCAGTCGCCGAGTGCAGTCAATTCACCGCGGCGGCGGAACGCCTTGGGGTGTCCTCCTCCCACGTCAGTCGACAAATCGTACGCCTGGAAGAGCGCCTTCAGACGCGGCTGCTTTACCGCAGCACACGTCGGGTCACCCTGACCGAGGCCGGGCAAACGTTCTTGCAACATTGCCAGCGATTGCAAGACGGACGCGAAGAAGCATTGCGCGCGGTCGGCGACCTGACCAGCGAACCCAAGGGCATGCTGCGCATGACCTGCGCGGTAGCGTACGGCGAGCGATTCATCGTGCCGCTGGTAACCCGCTTCATGGGGCTCTATCCACAACTTCGAATCGACATTGAACTGAGCAACCGCCAGCTCGACCTGGTTCATGAGGGCCTGGACCTGGCGATCCGCCTGGGTCGTCTGCAAGACTCGCGCCTGGTGGCGACACGCCTGGCACCGCGACGCATGTATCTGTGCGCATCACCGTCCTACCTGGAACGATACGGTCGACCACACAGCCTGTCGGAATTGAGCCGGCACAATTGCCTCATCGGCAGCTCGGACGTCTGGCAACTGGAACAGAACGGGCGGGAATTTTCCCAACGGGTGCAGGGAAACTGGCGTTGTAATAGTGGGCAGGCGGTGCTGGACGCGGCGCTGCAGGGGGTTGGGCTGTGTCAGTTGCCGGACTATTACGTGCTGGAGCATTTAAACAGTGGTGCGTTGATTTCGTTGCTGGAAGCCCATCAACCGCCGAATACTGCCGTTTGGGCGCTGTATCCACAGCAGCGGCATCTGTCGCCGAAGGTGCGCAAGTTGGTGGATTATTTGAAGGAGGGGTTGGCAGGACGGCCGGAGTATCGGCGCTAAGTATGTTTCAGTGCCAGATATGTAGGCGGGACCACCGCTTTCGCGAGCAAGCTCGCTCCCAGAGGGATTATTGGCGAACGAAAAATAGATGGCCGACACAAAACAAGTGTGGGAGCGAGCTTGCTCGCGATAGCGGTTGAAGGGCCAGCGAGAAATCAGCGGCGGTTAGCCCAGCGCTGACGCAGCCACTCCAGATCTTCAGGGCGAGTGACTTTGAGGTTATCAGACCGACCCTCAATAAGACGAGGCGCCATCCCTGCCCACTCCATGGCCGAAGCTTCATCTGTGATGACAACGTCCGCCACCAGGCTATCGGCCAACGCTCGATGCAACGCACCCAGGTGAAACATCTGCGGCGTATACGCTTGCCAGATCACACTGCGATCCACGGTTTCAACCACGCGACCCTGTTTGTCGACCCGTTTGAGGGTATCGCGAGCAGGAACCGCCAGCAGTCCGCCCACCGGATCTTCAGCCAGTTCACCCAGCAACTTGTCCAGATCATCACGGCTCAGATTCGGTCGTGCGGCATCGTGAACCAATACCCAATCCTCATCGTCAGCACCTTGCGCGTGCAAATGCAGCAGCGCATTGAGCACCGACCCGGAACGCTCATTGCCGCCGTCAACACGCTGAATACGCGAATCGCCAGCACACGCCAGGGTCGGCCAATAAGGATCATCAACAGCAAGACTGACCACCACCCCCTTCAGGGCAGGGTGATCAAGGAAACAGCCGAGGCTGTGTTCGAGAATTGTGCGCCCGCCCAATTGCAAGTATTGCTTGGGACGGTCCGCAGCCATACGGGCACCGACGCCCGCGGCAGGAATCACGGCCCAGAAGGCCGGTAACGACGAGTTCATTGGGCCAACTGGTAAAGCGTTTCACCGTCCTTGACCATGCCCAACTCATGGCGAGCCCGCTCTTCAACGGTCTCCATGCCTTTTTTCAACTCACTGACTTCGGCGTCCATGACTCGATTGCGCTCCAGCAACGACTCATTCTCAGCATGTTGATCCGCGATCTGCTGAGTCAGCTCTGCGACTTGCGCCAGACTGCCATTACCCACCCACAGGCGGTACTGCAGGCCAGCCAGCAGCAAGAGCAAAACGAGGAACAACCAATTGGGACTGCGCATCGAATATCAGGTATCCAGTGAAAAAAGACAGCCATGCAAAAACTATGAAGCTTCTGATAGCACGAAGCCTGGAAGACCCAGGCTTGTGCTTATAAGGCATCAGATTAGTGGCAAATTCATCGCCGTAGCGATTTTTCCGACACAATCCGCTGTCTTTTTACCATTTCGTGCCTGCCTCACCAATACGCTTCCTTTGACATTGCCAAAAGTCGCGCGGGATGGCGAGGCAGAGCACTTATCAGCCGCGGAACTCGCTACGACCGTTGTACTTGGCTTTGCCATTCAACTGCTCTTCGATACGCAGCAGTTGGTTGTACTTGGAAACGCGGTCGGAACGGCACAGGGAGCCGGTTTTGATCTGACCAGCCGAAGTGCCCACAGCCAGGTCGGCAATGGTCGAATCTTCGGTTTCGCCGGAGCGGTGCGAGATGACGGCGGTGTAACCAGCGGCCTTGGCCATCTGGATGGCTTCCAGGGTTTCGGTCAGGGTGCCGATCTGGTTGAACTTGATCAGGATAGAGTTAGCGATCTTTTTATCGATGCCTTCTTTCAGGATCTTGGTATTGGTCACGAACAGGTCGTCGCCTACCAGCTGAATCTTCTCGCCGATTTTGTCGGTGAGGATTTTCCAGCCAGCCCAGTCGGACTCGTCCAGGCCATCTTCGATGGAGATGATCGGGTAACGCTCGGTCAGGCCTTTGAGGTAATCGGCGAAACCTTCAGCGGTGAACACCTGGCCTTCGCCGGACAGGTTGTACTTACCGTCTTCGTAGAATTCGCTCGCAGCGCAGTCCAGGGCCAGGGTCACGTCGGTGCCCAGCTTGTAACCGGCGTTGGCCACGGCTTCGGAAATCACTTTCAACGCGTCTTCGTTGGAAGCCAGGTTGGGTGCGAAACCACCTTCGTCACCGACAGCAGTGCTGAGGCCACGGGCCTTCAGAACAGCTTTGAGGTGATGGAAAATCTCGGTGCCCATGCGCAGACCTTCCGAGAAAGACTTGGCGCCGACTGGCTGAACCATGAATTCCTGGATGTCGACGTTGTTATCGGCGTGCTCGCCACCGTTGATGATGTTCATCATCGGAACCGGCATCGAGTAAACACCCGGGGTACCGTTCAGGTTGGCAATGTGAGCGTACAGCGGCAGGTCCTGGTCTTGAGCGGCTGCCTTGGCCGCAGCCAGGGAAACGGCGAGGATCGCGTTGGCGCCCAGGGAACCTTTGTTTTCGGTACCGTCGAGCTTGATCATCGCGTGATCCAGCGCTTTCTGGTCGCTTGGGTCAGTACCTTTCAACAGGTCACGGATCGGACCGTTGATGTTGGCGACGGCTTTCAGAACGCCTTTGCCCAGGTAACGGCTCTTGTCGCCATCACGCAGCTCGAGCGCTTCACGCGAGCCAGTGGAAGCACCGGACGGCGCGCACGCGCTACCGATGATGCCGTTATCGAGAAGCACGTCCGCTTCCACGGTGGGGTTGCCACGGGAGTCGAGAACTTCACGACCTTTGATGTCGACGATTTTTGCCATTGTTGTAAACACTCCAAAGTTGACGAAAACGCTTTGTACCGCTCGATTTATAACTTGTGGGTCACATTGTTGCATAAGACCGGCTTGCTCATGGCGCTCTCTCGAGCCCCCATCGCGAGCAAGCTCGGCTCCTGCACGGAGAAATGAGGATTACGCGGTTTCTACCGTCGGAAAACTCTTCACCAGTTCGTCCAACGCTTTGAGCTGGGCCAGGAATGGCTCCAGTTTGTCCAGACGCAAGGCGCAGGGGCCGTCGCATTTTGCGTTGTCCGGGTCCGGGTGTGCCTCAAGGAACAGACCGGCCAGCGACTGGCTCATGCCGGCCTTTGCCAGGTCGGTGACTTGGGCACGACGACCACCGGCGGAATCGGAGCGACCGCCGGGCATTTGCAGCGCGTGGGTCACGTCGAAAAACACCGGATATTCGAACTGCTTCATGATGCCGAAGCCCAGCATGTCGACGACCAGGTTGTTGTAGCCGAAGCTCGAACCGCGCTCGCAGAGGATCAACTGATCATTACCCGCTTCCACGCATTTGCTCAGGATGTGTTTCATTTCCTGAGGGGCGAGGAATTGCGCTTTCTTGATGTTGATCACCGCGCCAGTCTTGGCCATCGCGACCACGAGGTCGGTCTGGCGCGACAGAAAGGCCGGCAGCTGGATGATCTCGCAGACTTCAGCAACGACCGCTGCCTGATCAGGCTCGTGGACGTCGGTGATGATCGGCACGCCGAAGGCTTGCTTGATGTCCTGGAAAATCCGCATGCCCTCTTCCAGGCCAGGGCCACGGTAAGAGGTCACGGAGGAACGGTTGGCCTTGTCGAAACTGGCCTTGAACACGTAAGGGATACCGAGTTTCTCGGTCACCTTGACGTAGTCTTCGCAGACCTGCATCGCCATGTCACGGCTTTCCAGCACGTTCATGCCACCGAACAGCACCATTGGCTTGTCGTTGGCAATCTCGATATCGCCTACACGGATGATCTTCTGCGCCATCGGATTTACGCCTTCTTCTGGTGTTGAATCAACGCTGCTTTAACGAAACCGCTGAACAACGGGTGACCGTCGCGTGGCGTCGAGGTGAACTCAGGGTGGAACTGGCAAGCGACGAACCACGGATGATCCGGAGCTTCGACCACTTCGACCAGCGCGCCATCACCGGAACGACCGGTGACTTTCAGGCCGGCTTCCATGATTTGTGGCAGCAGGTTGTTGTTCACTTCGTAGCGGTGACGGTGACGCTCGACGATCACGTCCTTGGCGTAGCAATCGTGCACCAGGGAACCCGGCTCCAGCAGGCAATCCTGTGCGCCAAGGCGCATGGTGCCGCCCAGGTCGGACGTTTCGGTACGGGTTTCGACTGCGCCGGTGGCATCTTCCCACTCGGTAATCAGACCCACGACCGGGTGGCCGCTTGCACGATCGAACTCGGTGGAGTTGGCGTCTTTCCAGCCCAGTACGTTACGCGCAAACTCGATCACGGCCACTTGCATGCCCAGGCAGATGCCCAGGTACGGAATCTTGTTTTCGCGAGCGAATTGTACGGCGGTGATCTTGCCTTCCACGCCACGCAGACCGAAGCCGCCTGGAACCAGAATCGCGTCGACGCCTTCCAGCAGCGCGGTGCCCTGGTTTTCGATGTCTTCGGAGTCGATGTAGCGCAGGTTGACCTTGGTGCGGTTGCTGATGCCGGCGTGACTCATCGCTTCGATCAGCGACTTGTAGGCGTCCAGCAGTTCCATGTACTTGCCGACCATGGCGATGGTGACTTCGTGCTCAGGGTTGAGCTTGGCGTCAACCACGGCTTCCCACTCGGACAGATCGGCACCGCCACATTGCAGGCCGAAACGCTCGACAACGAAATCATCCAGGCCCTGGGAATGCAGAATGCCCGGGATCTTGTAGATGGTGTCGGCGTCTTCCAGCGCGATGACCGCACGCTCTTCAACGTTGGTGAACTGAGCGATCTTGCGACGCGAGGAAATGTCGATCGGGTGATCGGAGCGGCAGACCAGCACGTCTGGCTGCAGGCCGATGGAACGCAGTTCCTTGACCGAGTGCTGGGTTGGCTTGGTTTTGGTTTCGCCGGCAGTGGCAATGTATGGCACCAGTGTCAGGTGCATCAGCATCGCGCGCTTGGCGCCGACTTCGAAACGCAATTGACGGATCGCTTCGAGGAACGGTTGCGATTCGATGTCACCCACGGTGCCACCGATCTCGACCATGGCCACGTCGGCATCGCCGGCGCCCTTGATGATCCGGCGCTTGATTTCGTCGGTGATGTGCGGGATCACCTGAATGGTGGCGCCCAGGTAATCACCACGGCGCTCTTTGCGCAGAACGTGTTCGTAGACACGGCCAGTGGTGAAGTTGTTGTTCTGGGTCATGGTCGTGCGGATAAACCGCTCGTAGTGACCCAGGTCCAGGTCAGTCTCGGCGCCGTCGTGGGTGACGAACACTTCACCGTGCTGGAACGGGCTCATGGTGCCCGGATCGACGTTGATGTACGGGTCCAGCTTCAGCATGGTGACCTTAAGTCCCCGCGCCTCCAGGATGGCCGCCAATGAAGCCGATGCAATGCCTTTCCCCAAAGAAGAAACAACACCGCCCGTGACGAATATGTAGCGCGTCATGAAAAACCCTAGAAGTCTGCGTTAAAGCGGTCCGAGCCGCCGGGGAAAGCGAAGGAAGGCCGAAGCCCCCGATCACCTGCATTAATCACAGTGCACCTTTCAAAAAAACCGCCGCGTTGGGACAGACCGGAAGATGAAACACCGGTTCGTTGCTCGCTACACATTTTTTGGAATCGCCCAGCAAAGACTGCTTGGTAATCGGCAACTCCTGCAATTCAGTCGAATCCACAGAAGTTGTATCAAGAAGGGAGCGTAGTCTACCGGAAAGCCCCTTTCAGCTCAAACCTTGATCTTCGTTCGCTGGTTGCCAATGCAAATTCCAGCCGTGCTGCACGCTGCCGTTCAACCCCGGCAGGTTCGCCACGGCCAGTAATTGCTCGCCGCGATAGAGCAGCGGCAATCTGCCGCGGGCGAAGCCCGGAACCCCGCATTCGTTGAGCAAACGCTTAAGATCCCGGTGGCCGCGATCAGGCGAATGCATGACCTCACCTCCCTCACGATAGCGGATATGCAGAGGGCCGTCGGGGATTTGGCCCGTGAGCCTGAGTACTCCGTTATCCGGCAACTTCAACGATATCGAGGGATCTGGCCAGTGAAAGGCAGGCAACGGATGGCGTAGCCAGCAGCCCGACAACCACCAGATACGCCCACCCGCGCGATGGAGTTCGCCATCCGCCAGCCTCCAGATCGGACGTGCATCGCCGGCGGCATCGCGCACATTATCCCAACCCGACCAATGGTCGCTGTCCGGCAGCCGCGTCAGCGCTGTGAGCCAGTGACTCAACGCATTGCGCTGGCGAGCGGCGGAAAGTTTTGCAAGTGACGCCAGGTCCAGAGAGGGCACGCCCAGCCAGGCGAAATCACTGACCGTATTGGCTTCGGCGAGATCGATGTCTGCCAGTTCATCAAGCAACGCCTGCGCCTCGCTCAAATGCGATGCGCTACGCGCCATGGTCGCCATCGCCTGCGGCCAACGCTCGGTCAATACCGGAAATACCTGATGTCGCAGGTAATTGCGTGAGAACTGTAGGTCCTGGTTCGAAGGGTCCTCGATCCAGTTCAGGTGATGCTCTGTTGCGTAGGCTTCAAGCTCCGCCCGAGAAACAGCCAGCAACGGCCGCACTAAAAAACCCCGCCCCAACGGACGGCGGCTCGGCATCCCCGACAAGCCTCTCACCCCTGCCCCACGCAACAGGCGAAACAACAGGGTTTCCGCCTGATCATCCTGATGTTGCGCCGTCAGCAGCACATCATCGACTTGAGTCGCGTCAACGAATGCACCATAGCGCGCATCCCGGGCAGCACGCTCAAGGCTGGCGCCGCGCTGAACCTGAACACGAACCACCTGTAGAGGCACACCCAGCGCATCACAGACCGACTGACAGTGCTCCGGCCATGCATCAGCCGCAGCCTGAAGGCCATGATGGATATGGATAGCTTTGAGCGTCGGCAGGGATTCGGTTTTTGCAAGATGGGTGAGCAGGTGCAGCAGGACGGTGGAGTCGAGACCACCAGAAAACGCGACGCGCCAGGTTTTGGCGTTGCGCCAAGGGGCCAGATTCAGCAGAAGCCTGGCAGGCAGATCAAACTTTGAAGGATTCATAGATGTCAGTCGCTTCACATAGACCCAATGTGGGAGCGAGCCTGCTCGCGAAGGCTGCTTAACATTCAACACACTTGTTGACTGTTATACCGCTTTCGCGAGCAGGCTCGCTCCCACAATGGTTTGCGTCGTTTGTCGAAGCAGCGTCAGATCAGAGACCGTAGCTCATCAGTCGCTCATAACGACGGGCCAGCAGCGCGTCGTTGTCGAGCTTCTTCAGCATCGCCAGTTGCGAGCTCAGCTCGGCACGGATCGATGCAGCCGCAGCGGCCGGATTACGATGTGCGCCGCCCAAAGGCTCGCTGATCACTTTATCCACGATGCCCAGGCCTTTCAGGCGCTCGGCGGTGATGCCCATGGCTTCAGCGGCATCCGGTGCTTTTTCGGCGGTTTTCCACAGGATCGAGGCACAGCCTTCCGGCGAAATCACCGCGTAAGTCGAATACTGCAGCATGTTCAGCTGGTCGCAAACACCGATCGCCAGCGCACCACCAGAACCACCTTCACCGATCACGGTGGCGATGATTGGGGTTTTCAGGCGGGCCATGACACGCAGGTTCCAGGCAATCGCTTCGCTCTGGTTGCGCTCTTCAGCGTCGATGCCGGGGTAGGCGCCCGGGGTGTCGATGAAGGTCAGAATCGGCATTTTGAAACGCTCGGCCATTTCCATCAGGCGGCACGCCTTGCGGTAGCCTTCCGGACGCGGCATGCCGAAGTTGCGACGAACTTTCTCGCGCACTTCACGGCCTTTCTGGTGACCGATGATCATTACCGGCTGATCGTCCAGACGAGCGATACCGCCAACGATGGCAGCGTCGTCGGAGAAGTGACGGTCGCCATGCAGCTCGTCGAACTCGGTGAAGATGTGTTCGATGTAGTCCAGGGTGTACGGGCGGCGTGGGTGACGCGCCAGACGCGCGATCTGCCAGCTGGTCAGCTTGCCGAAAATGTCTTCGGTCAACGTGCTGCTTTTGTCCTGCAGGCGGGAGATCTCATCGCCGATATTCAGCGAATTGTCATTACCGACCAAGCGCAACTCTTCGATCTTGGCTTGCAGGTCGGCGATCGGCTGTTCGAAATCTAGAAAATTCGGGTTCATAGGCGTCCGTCTTGGGTCGACGTCCAAGTGAGCTTGGGTCGGCCGGTTGTCTATTCGCGCCTACCTTAAGGGAGAGGCGCGTTCAGGTCGAGATTAAAAAATTCTGGTCACGATCGGGCCACAACAATGGCACCTGACCGTCAACGGTATTGGAGGAAGACGTTGTCTCGCCCGAACTGGTCACGCAGTGCTTGAATCAAGGCATCCGCCGGATCGATTCGCCAAGTCTCGCCAAACTGCAGCAAGGCCTTCGCATCGGGACTCGTGTATTCCATGGTGATGGGGCACGCGCCACGGTGACGCTTGAACAACTCGCCCAGCCAGCGTAGCTGATCGCCTTTCAAATCCTGGGTCTGCAACTTCAAACGCAGGCTTTCGGCCAGGTTCGTGCGTGCATCTTCCATGCTCATCACCCGCTTGACCCGCAACCGCAGGCCGCCAGAGAAGTCGTCGTTGCTGACTTCACCTTCGACCACCACCATCGCGTCGGTCTGCAACAGCGATTGCGCCGAATGGAACGCATCGGCGAACAGCGAAGCTTCGATCCGCCCGGAGCGGTCATCAAGGGTGATGAACCCCATCTTGTCGCCCTTTTTGTTCTTCATCACCCGCAGCGCGATGATCATGCCCGCGACGGTCTGAGTATCCCGAGCCGGTTTCAGGTCGATGATGCGCTGACGCGCAAAGCGGCGGATCTCACCTTCGTACTCGTCGATCGGGTGACCGGTCAGGTACAGACCCAAGGTGTCTTTCTCGCCTTTGAGACGCTCCTTGAGGGTCAGCTCTTTTGCCTTGCGATGATTGGCGTAGACATCAGCGTCTGCCTCGACGAACAACCCGCCAAACAGGTCGGCATGGCCACTGTCGTGAGTGCGAGCGGTTTGTTCAGCGGCTTTGATTGCCCCTTCCATCGCGTTCAGCAAGACCGCACGATTCTGGTCGATGCTCGCCTGATAGGCCTTCGGTTCGTCATGGAAATACGGGCCCAGACGATCGAGCGCACCGCTGCGGATCAAACCGTCCAGGGTGCGCTTGTTGATACGTTTGAGGTCGACACGGGCGCAGAAATCGAACAGGTCTTTGAATGGTCCCTCCTGACGCGCTTCGGTAATCGCTTCGACCGGTCCTTCGCCCACACCCTTGATCGCGCCGAGGCCGTAAATGATCCGGCCTTCGTCATTCACCGTGAACTTGAACTCCGAAGTATTCACATCCGGCGCGTCGAGACGCAGCTTCATGGTGCGAATTTCTTCGATCAAGGTCACGACCTTGTCGGTGTTGTGCATATCCGCCGACAGTACCGCGGCCATGAACGGCGCCGGATAGTGTGTTTTCAGCCATGCCGTCTGGTACGACACCAGACCGTAAGCGGCGGAGTGGGATTTGTTGAAGCCGTAACCGGCGAATTTTTCTACCAGGTCGAAAATGTTACCGGCAAGATCGGCTTCGATATTGTTGGTCTTGCAACCTTCAATAAAACCACCGCGCTGCTTGGCCATTTCTTCGGGTTTTTTCTTACCCATGGCCCGACGCAGCATGTCCGCTCCGCCGAGCGTATAACCGGCCATGACCTGGGCAATCTGCATCACCTGTTCCTGATACAGGATGATGCCGTAAGTCGGAGCCAGAACCGGTTTCAGGCCTTCGTACTGGTAGTCGGAGTGCGGGTACGCGAGCTCGGCACGACCGTGCTTACGGTTGATAAAGTCGTCAACCATGCCCGATTGCAACGGGCCCGGACGGAACAGGGCCACCAGTGCAATCAAGTCTTCCAGGCAGTCGGGCTTGAGCTTTTTGATCAGCTCTTTCATGCCGCGCGACTCGAGCTGGAACACCGCGGTGGTTTCAGCTTTTTGCAGCAACTGGTAAGTCGGCTTGTCATCCAGCGGGATGAATGCGATGTCCAGCGGCGGCTCATCCACCTTGGCGCGGTCGCGGTTGATGGTTTTCAGTGCCCAATCGATGACCGTCAGGGTCCGCAGACCGAGGAAGTCGAACTTCACCAGACCGGCCGCTTCAACGTCATCTTTGTCAAACTGGGTTACCAGACCATCGCCGGCTTCGTCGCAATAAATCGGCGAGAAGTCCGTCAGCTTGGTCGGTGCGATCACCACACCACCGGCGTGCTTGCCGACGTTACGCACAACGCCTTCCAGCTTGCGGGCCATTTCCCAGATTTCGGCGGCTTCCTCATCGACCTTGATGAAGTCGCGCAGAATTTCTTCCTGCTCGTAGGCTTTTTCCAGGGTCATGCCGACTTCGAACGGAATCATCTTCGACAGACGATCCGCCAAACCGTAAGACTTGCCCTGCACCCGCGCCACGTCCCGGACCACAGCCTTGGCGGCCATGGAGCCGAAGGTGATGATCTGGCTCACCGCGTTGCGGCCGTATTTCTCGGCCACGTAATCAATCACGCGGTCACGGCCATCCATGCAGAAGTCGACGTCGAAGTCGGGCATCGATACCCGTTCCGGGTTAAGGAAACGTTCGAACAGCAGGTCATATTCCAGCGGGTCGAGGTCGGTGATCTTCTGTACATAGGCCACCAGCGACCCGGCACCCGACCCACGGCCAGGCCCTACCGGCACGCCGTTGCTCTTGGCCCACTGGATGAAGTCCATAACGATCAGGAAGTAACCGGGGAACCCCATCTGGATGATGATATCCAGCTCGAAATTCAGCCGATCGACGTAGACCTGTCGCTTGGCTTCGTAGTCTTCGGTGGTGTCCTTGGGCAGCAGAACGGAAAGTCGATCTTCCAGGCCGTCGAATGATACCTTGCGAAAATACTCATCGATGGTCATGCCATCGGGGATCGGGAAATTGGGCAGGAAGTGAGTGCCCAGCTTCACTTCGATGTTGCAGCGCTTGGCGATTTCAACGGTGTTTTCCAGCGCTTCTGGAATGTCGCTGAACAACTCGGCCATTTCCTCGGCGCTTTTGAGGTACTGCTGATCGCTGTAATTCTTCGAGCGCCGCGGATCGTCGAGGGCGCGGCCTTCACCGATGCAAACGCGGGTTTCGTGGGCAGCAAAGTCTTCCTGCTTGATGAAGCGCACATCGTTGGTCGCGACCAACGGTGCACCAATTTTCTCGGCCAGCGCCACGGCGCCGTGCAATTGCTCTTCGTCGTTGGGGCGGTTGGTGCGCTGGATTTCCAGATAGAAGCGATCCGGGAACACCGCCATCCACTCGCGAGCCAGGTTTTCCGCTTCGGCCGGATTGCCACTGAGCATGGCCAGGCCAATCTCACCTTCTTTCGCCGCCGACAGCATGATCAAGCCTTCGCTGGCCTCGGCCACCCACTCGCGCTCGATGATGACCGAGCCATTACGCTGGCCGTCAATGAAGCCGCGAGAGATCAGTTCGGTGAGGTTGCGATAGCCGACGGCGTTCATGGCCAACAGGCTGATCCGGCTCAGGGCGTTGTCCGGATCCTTGTTCGACAGCCACAGGTCAGCACCGCAGATTGGCTTGATGCCCGCGCCCATTGAGGCTTTATAGAATTTGACCAGGGAACACATGTTGTTCTGATCGGTAACCGCAACGGCAGGCATGTTCATGCCGACCAGGGTCTTGACCAGCGGCTTGATCCGCACCAGACCGTCGACGAGGGAATATTCAGTGTGCAGGCGTAGATGTACGAATGAAGCCGGCATAGTGATCCTGTCTGTGAACGTGAAGACAACAAGGCCCGGAAATCCGGCGTTTAAAGCGACTGCGCTTGGTACGCTTTAAAACGCCGGATTGTACCGGGCCTTGGCAAAAACATCAGCCTTGCGACTAACTCTCGATCAAGCCTTCCCGGGCCGCATACGCCAAACGTACAGGGGCGAACGAGCGCCGGTGAATCGGGGTTGGCCCCAAGCGGGCCAGGGCTTCCAGATGAACGGGTGTCGGGTAGCCTTTATGGCCGCCGATGCCGTAACCCGGATAGATCAATTCGAAAGCAGCCATTTCACGGTCACGACTGACCTTGGCCAGAATCGATGCGGCGGCGATCGCAGGCACCTTGCCGTCGCCCTGCACCACCGCTTCGGCGCGCATGGACAGTTTCGGACAGCGGTTGCCGTCGATCATTGCCAGCTTCGGCTGAATGTGTAGCCCTTCGATCGCACGCTGCATGGCCAACATGGTGGCATGCAGAATATTCAGCTCGTCGATTTCTTCGACTTCGGCGCGGGCGATGCAAAAGCTCAGGGCTTTCTCGCAGATTTCGTCGTAGAGCTTTTCACGGCGGGCTTCAGTCAGCTTCTTCGAATCGTTCAGGCCGAGGATCGGACGGTTCGGATCGAGGATCACCGCGGCTGTCACGACGGCGCCGCAAAGCGGGCCGCGACCGACTTCGTCAACACCCGCAACCAATTCTTCAACTTCAGCGACCAAGGTGAAATCCAGCCCCATTTGCATACGTGTTTTACTCATTGTACTTGGCCGATCAGCCTCAGTACTGCATCCGCAGCCTGATTGGAGGCGTCGAGACGCAAGGTGCGGTGAATTTCGTCGAAGCCACGCGTCTGTTCTTCGCCGCCTTCGATCAATGGCGACAGTGTCTGAGCCAGCGCTTCAACTGTCGCATCGTCCTGCAGCAACTCCGGCACCAACAGACGCTGGGCCAGCAAGTTCGGCAGCGAAACGTATGGACTCTTCACCATGCGTTTGAGGATCCAGAACGTGAGCGGCGCCAGACGGTAAGCGACCACCATCGGCCGTTTGTACAACAGAGCTTCCAGCGTGGCGGTTCCCGAGGCGATCAACACCGCGTCGCAGGCCGCCAGGGCCAGGTGGGATTTGCCATCGAGCAAGGTCAGTGGCAGATCGCGGCCAGCCAGCAACGCTTCAAGCTGCACGCGGCGCTCGGGGCTGGCGCAAGGCATCACGAACCGCACGCCTGGGCGCATGGCTCGCAAACGCTGGGCAGTATCGAGGAACAACGCGCCCAGTCGACCGACTTCGCCCCCACGACTGCCAGGCATCAGCGCGACCAACGGCCCGTCAGGCAAGCCAAGTTCGGCTCGCGCCGCCGCACGATCAGCTTCCAGTGGGATGGCATCGGCCAGGGAGTGCCCGACAAACCGTACCGGGACGCCCTTCTCTTCGTAGAATTTTGCTTCGAACGGGAATAACGTCAGCATCAGATCACAGCCTTCGCGAATCTTTAGCACGCGTTTCTGCCGCCAGGCCCAAACCGACGGGCTGACGTAATGCACAGTCTTGATCCCGGCCTGACGCAGCTTGAGCTCGATATTGAGGTTGAAGTCCGGGGCATCGATACCGATGAACACGTCCGGCTTTTCGGCGATCAAGTCTGCGACCAGCTTCTTGCGCCGAGCCAGCAGCTCGCGCAACCGGCCCAGTACTTCCACCAGTCCCATGACAGAGAGACGCTCCATCGGGAAGTACGAGACCAGGCCTTCAGCCTGCATCAGCGGGCCGCCGACCCCTATGAACTCGACTGCCGGATGCTGAGCCTTGAGCGCACGCATGAGTCCCGCACCCAGAATGTCACCGGAAGCCTCACCCGCTACCAGCGCAATACGCAGATTGGCCATGGTTAACGCGTGATGCCGCGAGTCGAAGACTGGATGGAATCACGGAACACCGCGACTTCCGGGAACTGAGCCGAGGGTTCAGCCAATTCGGCAAGCGCCTGTTCGACCGTCAGGCCCTGGCGGTAAACCACCTTGTAGGCACGACGCAGGGCGTGAATCGCATCTTCGCTAAAACCGCGTCGGCGCATGCCTTCGAAGTTCATGCTGCGCGCTTCGGCCGGGTTGCCGAATACCGTGACGTACGCAGGAACATCCTTGCCAATGGCAGTGCCCATACCGGAAAAGCTGTGGGCGCCAATGTGGCAATACTGGTGAACCAGGGTAAAACCGGACAGGATCGCCCAATCTTCAACGTGCACGTGGCCGGCCAGTGCGGTGTTGTTAACCAGGATGCAGTGATTGCCAATAACGCTGTCGTGGCCAATGTGGGCATAGGCCATGATCAGGTTGTGATCACCCAAAGTCGTTTCCGAACGGTCCTGAACGGTGCCACGGTGAATCGTCACGCCTTCGCGAATGACGTTGTGGTCACCGATGACAAGACGGGTTTCTTCACCCTTGTATTTCAGATCGGGGGTGTCCTCGCCTACCGAAGAAAACTGGTAGATGCGATTGTTCTTACCGATTCGAGTCGGGCCCTTGAGAATCACATGCGGCCCGATTACTGTCCCCTCGCCTATTTCCACACCTGCGCCGATGATCGACCAGGGGCCGACCTCGACGTCGTCGGCCAGGATGGCCGTCGGATCGATGATTGCGCGAGGGTCAATCAAACTCATAGTTTGCGTTCCGCGCAGATGATTTCAGCGGAGCAGACGGGTTTGCCATCGACCGAGGCCTGGCATTCGAACTTCCAGATCTGGCGCTTGCAGCTGATGAAGCGGGCTTCGAGGATCAACTGATCACCAGGGGTGACGGGCTGGCGAAAACGCAGCTTGTCGGAGCCGACGAAGTAGTAAAGCGTGCCGTCGGCAGGCTTCACGTCGAGCATTTTGAAGCCAAGGATACCGGCAGCCTGAGCCATCGCTTCGATGATCAATACACCCGGCATGATCGGATGCGCAGGGAAGTGACCATTGAAGAACGGTTCGTTGATGCTGACATTCTTGTAGGCGCGAATGCGCTTGCCTTCCACATCCAGATCCACGACCCGGTCCACCAGCAGGAACGGGTAACGGTGAGGCAGGTATTCGCGAATCTCGTTGATGTCCATCATTTCGGGGGGAAGCCTATGTAAAGATTGGGAGCGCGCGACTGACGCGCACCCCTCTAGCAAATCAAGGAGGCAGTCTAGTGGCTGTGCACACTTGATATGGAAATGGTTTCAGCCATCTGATGAAGCATTACCGTCAGGGGTCACTTCCCCTACACGCTTTTCCAGCTGTCGCAGACGCCGCGCGATGTCATCGAGCTGACGGATGCGTGCTGCGCTTTTGCGCCACTCGGCAGCCGGTTGCATCGCCGTACCGGAGGAATATGAACCCGACTCGGTAATCGAGTGAGTGACCATGGTCATTCCGGTTATAAAAACGTTGTCACAAATTTCGATATGCCCCACCAGCCCTACGCCACCGGCGAGCATGCAATGCTTGCCGATTTTGGTGCTGCCGGAAATCCCCACGCACGCAGCCATGGCGGTGTGATCACCGATCTGGACGTTATGGGCAATCTGAATCTGATTGTCGAGCTTCACGCCATTACCAAGAACGGTATCGGCCAGGGCACCACGGTCGATAGCAGTATTAACGCCAATTTCGACGTCGTCACCGACCAGGACACCACCGATTTGAGCGATTTTCTGCCAGACACCTTTCTCGTTGGCAAAACCGAAACCTTCGCCGCCCAGTACCGCACCCGACTGAATCACCACCCGTTTGCCTATGCGAACATCGTGGTAGAGCGTGACTCGCGGGGCGAGCCAGCCGCCCTCGCCAATTTCGCAACGGGCACCGATGAAGCAGTGCGCGCCAACAGTCACGCCCCCAGCAATACGTGCTGCGCTTTCGATCACCGCAAAGGCACCAATACTTGCTGTCGGATCAACCACTGCATCCGCCGCCACTACGGCTGTCGGATGAATACCGGCCGCGGCCTTGGGCTTGGGATCGAACAGATGGGAGACCCGCGCATAGGCCAGATAGGGATCAGGCACCACCAGGGCATTACCGGTAAAACCTTCAGCATCAACAGCCTTCAGCAACAGGGCTGCCGCCCGGCTGTCAGCCAGGTACTTACGGTATTGAGGGTTTGCCAGAAAGCTCAACTGAGCTGGGCCAGCCTCTTGTAAAGTGGCTAGCCCAGTAATTTCTTTCTCCGGGTCGCCACGTAGCGTGGCGCCGAGGAACTCGGCCAACTGGCCGAGCTTAATAGTCGCTGTCATGGATTACTTCAGCTGATTCATGCGCTCGATAACCTGGCGAGTAATGTCGTACTGAGGTTTGACATCAATCACTGCGCCACGCTCGAAGACCAGGTCAAAAGCACCTTTCTTGATGACTTCTTCCACAGCGCTGTCCAGTTTCGGCTTGAGCTGCTTCAGCATTTCACGGTCGGCAACGGCTTTGGCTTCGTTCAATTCCTTGGACTGGAACTGGAAGTCACGGGCCTTTTGCTTGAATTCCAGCTCAAGACGTTCACGCTCGCCTTGTTGCATTTTGTCGCCACCGGCCATCAGGCGGTCCTGAATACCCTTGGCACTGCTTTCCAGCGTCTTGAGCTTGGTCAGCTGAGGACCGAATTTTTTCTCGGCATCCACGGCGTATTTTTTGGCCGCGTCGGACTCCAGCAGAGCCATCTGATAGTTCAGAACGGCGATTTTCATGTCGGCAAAAGCCGGACCTGCGACCAGAACGGTTGCCAGGAGAACCAATTGAGTCAACTTACGCACGATGCACTCCTACAAAATTCATTGTCATTATCTTGGGGCAGACGCTTAGAACGTCTGGCCGAGGGAGAATTGGAACACTTGAGTCTCGGCATTGCTGTCCGGTTTCTTGACTGGCATCGCCAAGGCGAAGCTCAGAGGACCCAGTGCGGTGACCCATGTCACGCCTACACCGACAGAGCTGGCCATATTGCTCAGGCTGATGTCGGTGCACTGCGTATTGGACTTGGTGCCGTTGGTGTTAACAGTGTCCGAACATTTGGAGTCAAATACGTTACCCACATCCCAGAATACGGAAGTACGCAAGGAGCGTTGATCTTTAACAAACGGCAGTGGGAACAGGAGCTCGACACCACCCTGGATCAGAACGTTACCACCGAACGGCAGCGGATCCTGGTCAGGGTCGGCTTGAGTACCGACGTTACCCGTCACAGACTGGCCACGACTCGGGGTACTGCGCGGCCCCAACGTACTATCCTTGAAGCCACGAACCGAGTTGAAACCACCAGCATAGTAGTTTTCATAGAATGGCAAGCCATCAGTTGAACCATAACCATCGCCATAACCCAGTTCGGTGTGGAGGCGCATGGTGTAGTTTTCAGACAACGGCTGGAACAATTGACCGCGGTAATCGAGCTTGAAGAACGACAAGTCGCTGCCAGGGGTCGTGGCTTCCGCGGTAAGGCTTTGGGAGTGACCGCGGGTCGCCAGCACACCTTTGTTCAAGGTGGATTCAGACCAGCCGGCCGATGCCTTGAAGTTGAGGTACTGGTCACCTTGCTGGTTAACGAAGTCGAAGATTTCGTCGACGGTGTAAAGACCGGTCTTGATCTTGTCTTGTTGCGCAGTCAAACCAAACGTCAGACGCGAAGTCTCGCTGATCGGGTAACCGACGCTGACACCGGCACCCAGGCTGTCTACGGCGTAGCTGGCTACGTTGACATCGAGGTCTTTGTAGTCGGTGGTGCGATAGAACGCGTTGTAACCCAGGCTCACGCCATCAGCAGTCCAGTACGGGTCGACATAACCGAAGTTATAACGGCTTTGGTATTGGCTTTTGGTCAAGCCGATACTGACCTTGTTACCGGTACCCAGGAAGTTGTTCTGCGTGATCGAACCACCAAGGATCAGACCGGCGCTCTGGGCAAAACCGATACTGGCGGTGATCGAACCGGAAGCCTGTTCTTCAACGCTATAGTTGACATCAACCTGGTCATCGACACCCGGTACGGCCGGAGTTTCGACGTTGACTGTCTTGAAGAAGCCCAGACGATCAAGACGGGTCTTGGATTGGTCGATGAGGTAGGTCGAAGCCCAACCACCTTCCATTTGACGCATTTCACGACGCAGCACTTCGTCTTCGGACTTGGTGTTGCCACGGAAGTTGATGCGGTTGACGTAAGCACGCTTGCCCGGATCGACAGCGAAAGTAATGTCTACGGTGTGATCTTCATCGTGCGGCTGTGGCACGCCGTTGACGTTGGCGAAGGTATAGCCTTCGTTACCCAGACGACGGGTGATCAGATCGGAGGTGGTGGTCATCAACTTGCGCGAGAACACCTGGCCTTTCTGCACCAGAAGCAGGGACTTGACCTGGTCTTCAGGAACTTTCAGGTCGCCGCTCAGCTTGACGTCACGAACGGTGTACTTCTCGCCTTCGTTGACGTTGACAGTGATATAGACGTGTTTCTTGTCCGGGGTGATGGACACCTGGGTCGAAGCGATATCCATGTTGATATAGCCACGATCCAGGTAGTAGGAACGCAGACGCTCCAGGTCACCGGAAAGTTTTTCACGAGCGTACTTGTCATCGTTCTTGAAGAACGACAGCCAGTTAGTGGTCTTGAGTTCGAACAGGTCGATCAGGTCTTCATCAGGGAAAACGGTATTACCCACCACGTTGATGTGCTGGATAGCCGCGACGGTGCCTTCGTTGATGTTGACCTTCAGCGCAACGCGGTTACGCGGCTGCGGCACCACTTCGGTGTCGACGGTAGCCGAGTAGCGCCCCTGAGCGACGTATTGGCGCTGCAGTTCGTTACGCACACCTTCGAGGGTGGCGCGCTGGAAGATTTCGCCTTCGGCCAGACCGGACTGTTTGAGGCCTTTCATCAAGTCTTCAGTGGAGATCGCCTTGTTACCCTCGATCTCGATACTGGCAACTGACGGACGTTCGACTACCGTGATGACAAGGACGTTGCCTTCGCGGCCCAGTTGGATATCTTGAAAGAACCCGGTTTTGAACAGCGCACGAGTGGATTCCACCAGGCGACGATCATCCGCCTGTTCACCGACGTTCAACGGTAAAGCACCAAAAACGCTACCCGCGGAGACCCGCTGGAGGCCATTGACGCGAATATCAGAGATAGTGAAGGACTCGGCGTGAACTTCGGCGATCATCAATACGGTGAGAACCGCAGTTAGCAGCAGACGTTTCATGAAGTCCTTTCTTATTCCAACTGGCAATAAACAAACTGCCGCAAAATGCGGCAGATTCGCAATTCAGCGAATTGTGTTACAGACGGCCCAAATCATTGACCAGAGCAAGCAACATCACCCCGACCACCAAACTGATACCGATCTGCATCCCCCAACCCTGCACCCGATCCGACAAGGGACGACCACGCGTCCACTCGATCAGATAAAACAACAAATGCCCCCCATCCAGTACAGGAATGGGCAACAAATTCAGAACCCCCAAGCTAATACTCAGATAAGCAAGGAAATTCAGGAAATCAGCGACACCCGACTGGGCAGAAGCGCCCGCCACTTTAGCAATGGTTATCGGTCCACTCAAGTTTTTTACCGAGAGCTCACCGAACAACATTTTCTTGAGCGAATCGAGGGTCAGGATGCTCATGGTCCAGGTGCGTCGAGCCCCCTCCCCAATCGCGGCCATCGGACCGTAACTGACCTCACGAATCATCTCTGGCGGCCAATCGACAGCTTTCACCCCAGCCCCCAGATAACCGTTGGGTGCCTTGCTCTCGCCGCGAGCAGCCAGGGTCACAGGGATGTCGATTTGAGCACCATCGCGCTCGACGCGCAGCATGATTTTGGTATCGGGACGCATACGAACCGAATCGACCACCTGCTGCCAGTCATCCAGCGGCTTGCCATCAAGCGCCAGCAATCGGTCACCGGTTTTCAGGCCCGCCGCCTGGGCGGGGCCTTTCGGATCGAGCTCGGCCAGGACCGGCGGCAACGCAGGACGCCAAGGGCGAATACCCAGTGAGCGAATCGGATCCGGCTCATCGGCACCCTTGAGCCATTTATCCAACGCCAGCTCACGGGGCGAATCCACCGACGAGCCCTGCTCACGAACCAGCAACTGAACGGTTCCGCTCTCCCCAAGGCGCCGGACCAATTGCAGATTGACCGCAGCCCACCCGGAAGTCGGTTCGCCATCGATTGCAACAATTTCCTGCCCCGGACTCAAACCCGCCTTGGCCGCGATACTTCCAATCTCGACAGCACCAATGACTGGCCGCACTTGCGCGCTGCCGACCATTGCCAGTACCCAGAAAAAAATCATCGCCAGCAAAAAGTTGGCAATCGGACCGGCAGCCACGATAGCAATGCGCTGACGAACAGATTTGCGATTGAAGGCCTGACCAAGTTGATCAGCCGGCACTTCGCCTTCACGCTCGTCGAGCATTTTGACGTAGCCACCCAGCGGAATCGCGGCGATGACGAATTCAGTCCCTTGCTTGTCGTGCCAGCGCAGCAACGGCATACCAAAGCCCACGGAGAAACGCAGCACTTTGACCCCACAGCGACGTGCGACCCAGAAATGGCCGAATTCGTGGAAGGTGACCAGCACACCCAATGCCACCAGGGTGCCGACAATCATATAGAGCGCGCTCATCTACTTTCTCCGCAAACCTATTCAGTGCTGCATGGGGCCAATGTAGTGCCGTACCTATCGCCCATGACGACTCAGCCATTGCCCGGCCAGTACTCGCGCTTTCGAGTCAGCCGTGAACACCGCATCGAGATCATCCACCACAACCACCGGTTCGAGATTCAAGACTTCCTCAATGATACTCGCGATTTCCAGGTAACGAACCCGCCCGTCGAGAAAGGCCGCGACAGCCACTTCATTTGCCGCGTTAAGCATGGCCGGTGCACTATTACCAGCCTCGGCGGCCTGACGTGCCAGACGCAGACAAGGGAAACGCTCTTCATCGGGCGCCTGGAAATCGAGACGCGCAATGGCAAACAGGTCCAGCGGCGCAACACCCGAATCTATCCGCTCTGGCCAGGCCAGGGCGTTGGCGATCGGCGTGCGCATGTCTGGATTGCCCAACTGGGCCAAGACGGAGCCATCAATGTAATCGACCAGCGAATGAATCACGCTCTGCGGGTGAATCACCACTTCGACCTGCGACGGTTTGGCGTCGAACAGCCAGCAGGCCTCGATCAACTCGAGGCCTTTGTTCATCATGCTGGCCGAATCGACCGAAATCTTGCGCCCCATGGACCAGTTCGGGTGGGCACACGCCTGCTCAGGGGTCACATGCGTCAACTCAGCCATAGGGGTCTGTCGGAACGGACCGCCTGAAGCCGTGAGTAAAATTCGACGAACACCGACCGCCCCAAGACCACGGGCAAAATCCAGCGGCATGCACTGGAAAATCGCGTTGTGCTCACTGTCGATCGGCAGCAGTACCGAACCGCTGTTGCGCACCGCCTGCATGAACAAGGCACCGGACATCACCAGTGCTTCTTTGTTAGCCAGGAGAATTTTCTTGCCGGCTTCGACCGCCGCCAGCGTCGGACGCAAGCCCGCCGCACCCACGATAGCCGCCATGACCGCATCGACTTCAGGATCGGAGGCGATCTGACACAGGCCCTCCTCACCCACCAACACGCGGGTCGACAGGCCGGCGGAGCGCAGATTGTCCTGCAAAGCTCGGGCAGCGCCCGCTTCAGGCACTACGGCGAACCGCGGCCTATGTCGCACACACAGCGCCAGCAGCTCACTCAGACGGGTGAAACCACTCAATGCGAAGACCTGATAGCTCTCGGGATGCCGAGCGATGACATCGAGCGTGCTCAGGCCGATCGAGCCGGTCGCCCCCAGGACGGTAATCTGTTGTGGGCGGCTCATGGTGCCGCCATCCACAGCAACACCGCAAACACGGGAATCGCTGCCGTCAGACTGTCGATGCGATCCAGCACCCCGCCGTGACCCGGCAGCAAATTGCTGCTGTCCTTGATCCCGGACTGGCGCTTGAACATGCTTTCAGTGAGGTCACCCACCACCGAAATGAACACGATCACGGCAGCACCCATCAGCCCCATCAGCACCTGGGCGAAGCTCCAGTGACGCACAAACCCGACGACCGCCGCGATCACCAGACTTAACAGCAAGCCGCCGTACACGCCTTCCCAGCTCTTGCCGGGACTGACCTGCGGTGCCAGCTTGCGCTTGCCGAAGGCCCGTCCGGAAAAGTACGCACCAATATCGGCACCCCAGACGAGCACCATCACCGCCATGATCAACCAGTTACCCAAAGGCTCCTGCTTGATCTGAACCAGACCTTGCCAGGCCGGCAGCAGGATCAGCAGGCCGATCACCAGCTTGCAGGCAGCGCTTGCCCAGTGTTCGCTGGAGCGCGGATAAGTCAGCACCAGATAAGTCGCAACGCCCCACCAAAGCACCGAGGCACCCAACACCCAGGGCGCGAGCCCCGGCAAGATGTACATGACGAACAGCATCAACGCGACGACAGCGGCATAGCCAACCCGGATTGGCTGGGTGGTAAAACCCGCCAGACGAGCCCACTCCCAGGCACCGAGGGTTACGATCAGGCCGATGAACAGCGCAAAACCCGACCCTTCGAGCAGGAAGAACCCGCACAGGGCGATCGGAAGCAGGATCAGTGCGGTGATGATTCGTTGTTTAAGCATTAAACCCGGGCTCCAGCCTCGACCTGCTCGCTCGTTTTACCGAAGCGGCGCTGGCGAGAAGCGAAATCCGCCAGCGCGGTGCGCATGGCGTCGTGTTTGAAGTCCGGCCAGAACAGGTCGGAGAAGTACAGCTCGGTGTAAGCCAGCTGCCACAGCAGGAAGTTGCTGATGCGATGTTCTCCACCCGTGCGAATGCACAAGTCCGGCAACGGCAGATCCCCGGTCACCAGACAGGTTTGCAGCAGTTCGGGGGTGATGTCTTCCGGACGCAGATGCCCGGCCTGAACCTCCCGCGCCAGACGCTGCGCAGCTTGCGCTATATCCCACTGACCGCCGTAGTTGGCGGCGATCTGCAGGATGAAACGATTGGCACCCGCCGTCATGGCTTCGGCCTCACGCATGGCAGCTTGAAGCTCTGGATGAAAACGCGAACGGTCGCCAATGATGCGCAAACTGATCTTGTTTTCGTTCAGGCGCTTGGCCTCACGACGCAATGCCTTGAAGAACAGGTCCATCAAGGCACTGACCTCATCGGCCGGGCGTTGCCAGTTCTCGCTGGAGAAAGCAAACAGGGTCAATACCTCGACCTTGGCCTCGGCACACACCTCGATCACTGCACGAACCGCATCTACGCCCGCTTTATGCCCGGCGACACCCGGCATAAAGCGTTTTTTCGCCCAGCGATTATTACCATCCATGATGATCGCGACATGGCGCGGCACCGCGGACGGCACAGTCTGCTTGGTCTTTTCCATGGAAACGCGACCCTTATACGGCCATCAGGTCTTTTTCTTTCTGTGCCAAATTCGCGTCAATTTCAGCCACGTACTTTTTGGTCAGATCATCAATTTCGCCCGTAGCGCGACGCTCTTCGTCTTCGCTGATTTCTTTTTCCTTGACCAGATCCTTGAGCTGGCTGTTCGCATCACGACGGATGTTGCGCACGGCAACACGGGCGTCTTCAGCGACATCACGCGCCTGCTTGGTGAAGCCCTTACGGGTTTCTTCGGTCAGGGCCGGCATGGAGATCAGCAGCAACTCACCCAGGTTGGTCGGGTTGAGGTTCAGGCCAGCACTGCCGATCGCCTTGTCGACGGCACCCAGCATGTTGCGCTCAAAGGCAACGACTTGCAGGGTACGGGCGTCTTTGACAGTGATGTTCGCCACTTGCTTGATCGGGGTGTCGGAACCGTAATACGGCACCATCACGCCTTCAAGAATGCTCGGGTGCGCCTGGCCGGTACGAATACGGCCGAAGTTGTGCGCCAGCGATTCCACGGATTTTTTCATGCGCTCTTGAGCGTCTTTCTTGATTTCGTTGATCATTGTTGGCCTTCCTCGATCAGGGTCCCTTCAGCGCCGCCATGCACGATATTCAGCAGGGCGCCGGGCTTGTTCATGTTAAATACACGCAACGGCATCTTGTGGTCGCGGCACAGGCAAATGGCGGTCAGATCCATCACGCCCAGCTTGCGATCCAGTACTTCATCGTAAGTCAGATGATCGAACTTCTCGGCATGCGGGTCTTTGAATGGGTCAGCGGTGTAGACGCCATCGACCTTGGTCGCCTTGAGCACGACGTCGGCATCGATTTCGATCGCTCGCAGGCAAGCCGCCGAATCCGTGGTAAAGAACGGATTGCCGGTGCCGGCCGCGAAGATCACGACTTCCTTGGCATTCAAGTGGCGCATGGCTTTGCGGCGATCATAGTGATCAGTCACGCCTACCATGGAAATGGCCGACATCACGATGGCCGAGATATTGGCACGTTCCAGCGCATCGCGCATGGCCAGGGCGTTCATCACAGTGGCCAGCATGCCCATGTGGTCGCCCGTCACCCGATCCATGCCGGCCGCGCTCAGCGCCGCACCGCGGAACAGGTTACCGCCGCCGATCACCAGACCGACCTGAACGCCGATGCCGACCAGTTGGCCAACTTCCAGCGCCATGCGATCCAGAACTTTCGGATCGATCCCGAACTCTTCCGAGCCCATCAGGGCCTCGCCGCTAAGCTTGAGTAGAATGCGTTTATAGCGAGCCTGATAACCACTGCCCTGCTGAGCCATTGCGAATCTCTCCTGCGGCGTATTTTAAAAATTCTTTGCGAGCTGTTTTCAGCTGGCGTTCACTCTAGCTTGGCGCTGCTTCAGCACCATCGGAACATGGCTTTGTAAGCCAGTTCCAAAGGGAATCCAATTAAAAATTGGTGCCCCATCTGAAAAGAGGCTGCGCGCGTAAGCGGGCAGCCTCTTCAGGGCGACAGTTAAAAACCGTCTTATTGCTTGGCGGCAGCCAGCTGGGCAGCAACTTCTTCAGCAAAGTTGTCGACCGGCTTCTCGATGCCTTCGCCTACTTTGAAGTAGGTGAAAGAAACGATTTCAGCGCCGGCTTTCTTGGCCAGTTCGCCGACCTTGATTTCAGGGTTCTTGACGAACGCCTGCTCAACCAGGCTGGCTTCGGCCAGGAACTTGCTGATACGGCCTTTGACCATGTTTTCAACGATGTTTTCTGGCTTGCCAGCGATCTTGTCAGCGTTGAGGGTCAGGAACACGCCTTTCTCACGCTCGACCGCTTCAGCGGAAACTTCCGATGGCAGCAGGAATTCAGGGTTGGTCGCCGCTACGTGCATAGCGATGTCCTTGGCCAGCTCAACGCTACCGCCTTTAAGGGCAACCACAACACCGATCTTGTTGCCGTGCAGGTAACCACCAACAACGTCACCTTCAACGCGAGCCACACGACGGATGTTGACGTTTTCGCCAACCTTGCCGACCAGAACCAGGCGATCGGCTTCTTGAGCGGCGATCAGCGGAGCAGCGTCAGTCAGTTTGTCAGCGAACGCTTTTTCAACGCTGGAAGCAACAAATGCCTTGAAGTCGTCCTGCAAAGCCAGGAAGTCAGTCTGCGAGTTCACTTCCAGCAGAACGGCGGATTTACCGTCTTCCTTAAGAGCGATCGCGCCTTCAGCAGCTACGTTGCCTGCTTTCTTGGCAGCCTTGATGGCGCCCGAAGCACGCATGTCATCAATGGCTTTTTCGATGTCGCCGCCGGCCTTGGTCAAGGCCTTTTTGCAGTCCATCATGCCTTCGCCGGTACGCTCGCGCAGTTCTTTGACCAACGCTGCAGTAATCTCTGCCATTTCAAAATCCTCTTGGATAGGTTTTCAACCATTCCACCCGATCGAACGGGCGATCAATTCTTCCCGAACCACCCTTGTTAGCAGCTGCAAGTTACAAATGCTGTAAATGCGCCACCGGACAAATGGTTTTCGAGGTGGCAAAAAGGGGGCCAAGCCCCCTTTTTGCTTACTGAGTCAACGCCAAGGCGTCAATTACTCAGCTGCAGCTGCCGGAGCTTCTTCAACGAACTGCTCGGTGCCGCCAGCAACGTGGTTGCGACCGCGGATAACAGCGTCAGCCATCGAACCCATGTACAGCTGGATAGCGCGGATTGCGTCATCGTTGCCTGGGATGATGTAGTCAACGCCTTCCGGGCTGCTGTTGGTATCGACTACGCCGATAACCGGGATGCCCAGCTTGTTGGCTTCGGTGATCGCGATGCGCTCGTGATCAACGTCGATAACGAACAGAGCGTCTGGCAGACCGCCCATGTCCTTGATACCACCCAGGGAACGATCGAGCTTCTCAAGATCGCGAGTGCGCATCAGCGCTTCTTTCTTGGTCAGCTTGGCGAAAGTACCGTCTTCGGCTTGTACTTCAAGGTCACGCAGACGCTTGATGGAAGCACGGATGGTTTTGAAGTTGGTCAGCATGCCGCCCAACCAGCGGTGATCGACGTACGGCGAACCGCAACGTGCTGCTTCTTCAGCAACGATCTTGCCAGCGGAACGCTTGGTGCCGACGAACAGGATCTTGTTTTTGCCCTGGGCCAGACGCTCTACGAAAGTCAGAGCTTCGTTGAACATTGGCAGGGTTTTTTCAAGGTTGATGATGTGGATCTTGTTACGCGCGCCGAAAATGTATTTACCCATTTTCGGGTTCCAGTAACGGGTCTGGTGACCGAAGTGCACACCGGCCTTCAGCATATCGCGCATGTTGACTTGGGACATGATAGTTCCTTAATAAGTCGGGTTTGGCCTCCACGTATCCCAATGACCAACCAGCAGCATCAGCTGAAGGCACCCAGGTCATCGTGTCGACACGTGTGTGGATTTAAGCCTCTCGGGGTATCCCCGGAAAGCGGCGCATTTTATATCACAAGGCTGCAAAAAACGGAACCCGGATTCTCAAATCCTGACGCACGCCTACTTATTGCCCTTGGAATCTCTCAAGAATGCGCCAATCTATAGAGAGAAGCGATGCACAGAGGGTCAGATTTGCGCTGTTCGTCTGTTAGAATCGCCTTTTTCGGGGCCGCGAAGAACGATCGCGCAACGCCCATTCCGTTTTAGAAAGCGCCATCGAGCGCAGAGAGAGCCTGTATGACCGTCACACTCAAAACGCCAGAGGACATCGCAAAAATGCGTGTCGCCGGCAAACTGGCCGCCGATGTGCTTGAAATGATTGCCGAACATGTCAAGCCAGGCATCACGACCGAAGAGCTCGACCGCATCTGCCACGACTACATCGTCAATGTGCAGCATGCGATTCCCGCCCCGCTCAACTACAAGGGCTACCCGAAGTCGATCTGCACCTCGATCAACCATGTGGTCTGCCACGGCATTCCGAATGAGAAGCCGCTGAAGGATGGCGACACCCTGAACATCGACGTCACTGTCATCAAGGACGGTTTCCACGGCGACACCAGCCGCATGTTCCACGTCGGCACCGTGCCGGTCTGGGCCGAGCGCCTGTCGCAAGTGACTCAGGAATGCATGTACAAGGCGATCGAAATCGTCAAACCCGGCTGCCGCCTGGGCGATATCGGCGAAGTGATCCAGAAGCACGCTGAAAAGAATGGTTTTTCGGTAGTTCGCGAGTTCTGTGGCCACGGCATCGGCAAAGTGTTCCACGAAGAGCCGCAGATTCTGCATTACGGCCGCGCCGGCACCGGCATGGAACTGAAGGCCGGCATGACCTTCACCATCGAGCCGATGATCAACCAGGGCAAGGCCGACACCAAGGTCTTGGGCGACGGCTGGACCGCCATCACCAAGGACCGCAAGTTGTCGGCCCAGTGGGAGCACACGCTGGCAGTCACCGAAACCGGTTACGAAATCTTCACCTTGCGCGCCGATGACACCATCCCGCGCGTTTCGGCCTGATCCGGACCCGGCAGCTCCCAGCCTTTTAGATAGGAAAGCCAATCGATGCCACAGGTGGATCCCGAACTCTTCGACCGTGGCCAGTTCCAGGCGGAACTGGCCCTGAAGGCCAGCCCGATCGCGGCCTTCAAGAAGGCGATCCGTCAGGCTCGTGAAGTGCTCGACGGGCGCTTTCGCAGCGGTCGGGATATTCGTCGGCTGATCGAGGATCGCGCCTGGTTCGTCGATAACATCCTGCAAAAGGCCTGGGAGCAGTTTGACTGGAGCGAAGACGCCGATATCGCGCTGGTCGCGGTCGGTGGCTACGGTCGCGGTGAGTTGCACCCGTATTCCGACATTGATCTGCTGATCCTGCTGGACAGCGCCGACCATGAAATTTTCCGTGATTCCATTGAGCGTTTTCTGACGCTGTTGTGGGACATTGGCCTGGAAGTCGGCCAGAGCGTTCGCTCGGTCGACGAATGCGCCGTTGAGGCCCGCGCCGACCTGACGGTAATCACCAACCTGATGGAAAGTCGCACCATTGCAGGCCCCGAACGCTTGCGCCAACGCATGCTGGACGTCACCAGCACAGCGCACATGTGGCCAAGCAAGGACTTTTTCCTGGCCAAGCGCGCCGAACAAAAGGCTCGCCACCACAAATACAACGACACCGAGTACAACCTGGAACCCAACGTCAAAGGCTCGCCTGGCGGACTACGGGATATTCAGACGATTCTGTGGGTCGCCCGTCGCGAGTACGGCACCCTGAACCTGCGGGCACTGGCCGGCGAAGGGTTCCTGGTCGAGAGCGAAAATGCCCTGCTGGCTTCGTCCCAGGAGTTCCTGTGGAAGGTTCGCTACGCGCTGCACATGCTCGCCGGCCGTGCCGAAGACCGCTTGCTGTTCGACCACCAGCGCTCGATTGCCGGGCTACTGGGTTTCGAAGGCGATGATGCCAAGCACGCCATCGAAAACTTCATGCAGCAGTACTACCGGGTGGTCATGAGCATTGCCCAGCTCAGCGACCTGATCATCCAGCACTTCGAGGAACTCATCCTCGCACCGGTAGACGTGGTGCCGCCACAACCGATCAACCCACGATTCCAGCTGCACGATGGTTACATCGAGGCACGCAACGACAATGTGTTCCGTCGCACGCCGTTCGCCATGCTCGAAATCTTTGTGTTGATGGCCCAGCAGCCGGAAATCAAAGGTGTGCGCGCCGACACCATCCGCCTGTTGCGCGAACACCGGCATCTGATCGACGACGATTTCCGCAACGACATTCGCAATACCAGCCTGTTCATCGAGCTGTTCAAGTGCAAGATCGGCATCCACCGCAACCTGCGCCGGATGAACCGTTACGGCATCCTCGGGCGTTACCTGCCGGAGTTCGGCTTCATCGTCGGGCAGATGCAGCACGACCTGTTTCACATCTATACGGTCGATGCGCACACCCTGAACCTGATCAAACACCTGCGTAAATTGCAGTACACCCAGGTGTCGGAAAAATTCCCGCTGGCCAGCAAGCTCATGGGCAAACTCCCCAAACCCGAGCTGATTTACCTGGCAGGCCTGTACCACGACATCGGCAAAGGCCGGCATGGCGATCACTCGGAAATTGGCGCGGTGGACGCCGAAGCCTTTTGCCAGCGCCACCAATTGCCAGTATGGGACAGCCGCCTGATCGTCTGGCTGGTGCAGAACCATCTGGTGATGTCGACCACAGCCCAGCGCAAGGACTTGTCCGACCCGCAGGTGATCCACGACTTCGCACAGGCCGTGGGCGACGAAACCCGCCTCGATTACCTGTACGTGCTGACGGTTGCCGACATCAACGCCACCAACCCGACACTGTGGAATTCCTGGCGCGCCAGCCTGCTGCGCCAGCTATACACCGAGACCAAGCGCGCCTTGCGCCGCGGCCTGGAAAACCCGGTGGACCGCGAAATGCAGATCCGCCAGACGCAGAGCGCCGCCCTGGACATTCTGGTACGCGGCGGGACCGACCCGGACGACGTCGAGCAGCTGTGGTCGCAACTGGGCGATGACTATTTCCTGCGCCACACCGCCGGCGACGTGGCCTGGCACAGTGACGCGATCCTCCAGCAGCCGGCCGATGGCGGGCCGCTGGTGCTGATCAAGGAAACCACCCAGCGCGAATTCGAAGGCGGCACGCAGATATTCATCTACGCACCGGACCAACACGACTTCTTCGCTGTGACCGTGGCCGCGATGGACCAGCTCAACCTGAACATCCACGATGCCCGCGTCATCACCTCCAGCAGCCAGTTCACCCTCGACACCTACATCGTGCTCGACACTGATGGCGACTCGATCGGTGACAACCCGGCACGGGTCAAACAGATCCGCGAGGGCCTGACCGAAGCCCTGCGCAACCCGGACAACTACCCGACCATTATTCAGCGTCGGGTGCCGCGTCAGCTCAAGCATTTCGCGTTTGCCCCGCAGGTGACGATCCACAACGACGCTCAACGTCCAGTGACGGTACTGGAGCTCAGCGCCCCTGACCGCCCAGGATTGCTGGCGCGGATCGGCACGATTTTCCTCGAGTTCGATCTGTCGCTGCAAAATGCCAAGATTGCCACGCTCGGCGAACGCGTCGAAGACGTTTTCTTCATCACCGACGCGAACAACCAGCCGTTGTCCGACCCGTTGCTGTGCAGCCGCTTGCAGGATGCGATCGTCGAGCAGTTGAGCGTCAGCCACGAACCGGATATCAAACTGTCACGCATCAGCATCTGAATTAACAACGGCCCGCCCGTTTGTAGGAGCGAGCTTGCTCGCGATGGACTCAAATACGCCGCATTGTCCTGGCAAGCACGCGTTTTCGTTGACGACCATCGCGAGCAAGCTCGCTCCTACAGGGACCAGCGCCGCCCCCAAACCGAACGAGATCTACCGATGAACAACGCTCTGAACCAGTTGCAGCCCTACCCGTTCGAGAAGCTCCGCGCCCTGCTCGGCAGTGTCACGCCAAACCCGGAAAAGCGCGCCATCGCGCTGTCCATCGGTGAGCCGAAGCACCGTTCGCCAAGCTTTGTCGCCGAGGCCCTGGCAAGCAATCTGGATCAGATGGCCGTGTACCCGACCACCCTCGGCATCCCGGCCCTGCGTGAAGCCATCGCCGCGTGGTGCGAGCGTCGTTTCAACGTGCCGAACGGCTGGCTCGACCCGGCGCGCAACGTGCTGCCGGTCAACGGCACCCGCGAAGCGCTGTTCGCCTTCACCCAGACCGTGGTTAACCGTGGCGACGACGCATTGGTGGTCAGCCCGAACCCGTTCTATCAAATCTACGAAGGCGCGGCCTTCCTCGCCGGGGCCAAACCACATTACCTGCCGTGCCTGGATGAAAACGGCTTCAACCCGGATTTCGATGCCGTGCCGCCGGACATCTGGAAACGCTGCCAGATCCTGTTCCTGTGCTCGCCGGGCAACCCGACCGGTGCGCTGATTCCGGTCGAGACGCTGAAAAAACTGATCGCCCTGGCCGACGAATACGACTTCGTGA
The DNA here is from genome assembly GCF_949768125.1 of Pseudomonas sp. IT-P253. Taxonomy (NCBI): domain Bacteria; kingdom Pseudomonadati; phylum Pseudomonadota; class Gammaproteobacteria; order Pseudomonadales; family Pseudomonadaceae; genus Pseudomonas; species Pseudomonas sp. IT-P253. The sequence goes on from NZ_CATKPT010000005.1 coordinate 39,692, forward strand.
TCGCCGCCGACGAATGCTACAGCGAGTTGTACTTCGACGAACAAACCCCGCCGGCCGGCCTGCTCAGCGCCTGCGTCGAACTGGGCCGCAAGGACTTCAAGCGCTGCGTGGTGTTCCATAGCCTGTCCAAGCGCTCCAACCTGCCAGGCTTGCGTTCGGGCTTCGTGGCCGGTGATGCCGACATTCTTAAAGGCTTCCTGCTGTACCGCACTTACCACGGCTGCGCGATGCCGGTGCAGACTCAACTGGCCAGCATTGCCGCGTGGAACGATGAAGTGCATGTACGCGCCAACCGTGCGTTGTATCGCGAGAAGTATGATGCGGTGCTGGAGATCCTCAGCCCGGTGATGGACGTGCAGCGTCCGGACGGTGGTTTCTACTTGTGGCCGAATGTTGAAGGTGATGACGAAGCGTTCTGCCGTGATTTGTTTGTCGAAGAGCATGTGACCGTGGTGCCGGGTTCTTACCTGTCCCGTGAAGTTGACGGTTTCAATCCAGGTGCCGGTCGAGTTCGAATGGCGCTGGTTGCGCCGCTGGCGGAATGTGTTGAAGCGGCTGAGCGAATTCGTAATTTTATATCAAACCGCCGTTAATTAACGGCTATCGAGTTTGCACCGCGCACTGCGGTGCAAACCGAACACCCCAACCAATTAAACTATCCAACGCAACAAACTGAACAACTAAGCAACTAGACAACCCTCTTGCACTTAAATACTTTCAAGCCTCACTCATCACCATCAAGTGCAACAACATGAACTTAATCAATTACTGCAAAACCATTGCAACGACCGATCCACTTGCCGCTTATAATGTCGCGATCACTGAGAACCCACGTAATGCGATCAACGGCAGCGGCGGTCGAAAGAAACGTAGCGTTGGAGCACACACCAAGTATTGGCGCCCTGGAAGGACACTGAAGATCCTTATTTACAAATATAACGAACACTCTTTTCAAGCGGTTAAAAATGGTGCAAACAAATGGCTCCCCTATGCCAACTTGAACTTTAACTTTATTGAGATCGATGAAGAGCACGTCTATAACTCCGATGAGTTTCTGGGCGATATCCGAGTCACTTTCCACCCATCATTCAATAACAGTGGCGGATCAAAGCTAGGGACCGACTCGCTAGCGGTACACCCTCATGATGCATCGATGTTTTTAGGTATCGACTTTTCTTCAGCTAATTACGAGCAACGCGTAACTCATGAGTTTGGGCATGCACTAGGCCTGCTGCATGAACATCAACATCCCGATGCAGAAATACCTTGGAATCGAGAAAAAGCCTATGCCTATTTCGCGAGCGCTGCTAACTTCTCCAGAGCGGAAGTTGACTCTAATGTCTTTCCCCTCGAGCGAACACCTGATCGAACCTACGCACCCTACGACCGGCATTCAGTGATGCATTATTATGTCTCCAACCAACTTACTGTGGGTGACTGGCATCAACCTGTAAACGTGCAAATCAGCGAAGGCGACATCGCCGCCATGCGCAGGATTTATCCATAACACCGGCAGCAATCATTGAATGCAGTTACTTCACTGCTCCCAGATTGGCCTCACTCAAATCCAGCTCACCCAACACCTCACGCAATACGTCATCACCAATCTGGTGGTGACGACTGAGGCTATACAACTCCAGGCGCTGTGCCCGCAGCGCCTTCAAGCGCAGGCGCCGCTCCAGCAAGTCCATCTGAAACGCCAATGCCTGGGCTTCGGCGGAGTCATTAAAGACTTCAAGTTGATGCCGATACTCAGACATGAGCCGCGCCTTGAGTTCGGCGGACAATGCTGCCTGAGCGGCATCCTGAGGATTAACCTCTTCGACTTCGAGTGCATGAATCGCCGCTTCAGCGGTTTTACGCCAAGCGTCGCGTACTTCATTGCGACGTTTGTCGTCGGGGCTTTTTGCGATGCCGCGTAGCAACAGCGGCAAGGCGATGCACGCAGCGATCAGCGACAACAGAATCACTCCGGCCGCAATGAAGATCAGTAGATCCCGTTCAGGAAAAGCCTCCACGCCCATCAGCAGCGGCACCGACATCACACCCGCCAGCGTCACCGCCCCACGCACGCCGCCGACCGTCAGCAACCAGCAGGAGCGTGCGGTGGGTACCTGGGTCATCTCGCCTTTGCCACGCCAGCGACGTAGCACAATCGATAAGCGCCAAATGCTCTGCACCCAGACAAATCTCAACACCAGCAGCACCAGAAAAATCGCTACAACGTCCAGCCCGCGGTACAACAGCGTCGGCCACAAGGACGTTTCGTGACTGGCGACGGCCTTGATGATGTCCGGCAACTGCAAGCCCAACAACAGGAAGATCAAGCCGTTAAACGCGAATTCCAGTAACGACCAAACGCTGCGATTGAGCAAGCGGGTATTGGTCTGGCGCGGCAGCAGATCGAGCCAGCTCTGCATCATTCCCGCCGCCACCGCCGACAGAATGCCCGAGGCGCCCACGCGCTCTGCCAAAACATAAGCGGCAAACGGCAGCAGCAACATGAAGACGACGTGAGTCGCCGGATCATCCCAGCCGCGAGCAATCATCCACGCCCTCAAGCGCCCGACCAGCCAACTCAACGCCACACCGACAGCCAGTCCGCCGACCGCCATCAGTACAAACGCCAGGCTGGCATTGGCCAGCGAGAACACCCCGGTCACCGCCGCAACCAGCGCGAACTTGAACGTCACCAGGCCTGAAGCGTCGTTCATCAGCGCCTCGCCCTGCAGCATGTGCATCAGGGGTGTCGGCAAGCGGTTCTGGGAGATCGCCGAGACCGCCACGGCATCCGTCGGCGACAACACCGCGGCCAGGGCGAAGGCGACCGGCAGGGGAATGCCCGGCAATAACCAATGAATGAAATAGCCCGCGCCGACCACGGTGAACAGCACCAGGCCGACCGCCAATGTCAGAATCGGCCCGCGCAACCGCCACAACTCACGTTTGGGCATGCGCCAGCCATCGGAGAACAATAGCGGCGGCAGGAACAGGAAAAGAAACAATTCAGGGTCCAGCGCCACATGCAAACCAAGGGTCGGCCAGGCCAGCAACGCGCCGGCGGCAATTTGCACCAACGGCAACGGCAGCGGGATCACCCGTCCGATCGGGCGTGAAACGCCAACCAGCATCAGCATGATCAGGACGGTGTAGGCGGTTTGCATAACGCGCAGTTCCCTCGCAGTCGACAGCATCGAAGTGCCATATTAGCCGCTTAGACTGCCAGCTGACCGTTACACCAATGTCGCACAGGGTCGCGCCCCCGCAATACTTGTAGGAGCGAGCTTGCTCGCGATGCACCTGAGATCGCCGCGGGGTGTCAGGTTTTCACCATTATCGTTGACGACCTTCGCGAGCAAGCTCGCTCCTACAGGGTTTTACGTTTTAACTGAACGGTCATGGCATAATCCGTCACCTTTTTTTTCCAGCACCTGTAAAGGGGGCAATTCCTTGACCGTTTCAAGCAAAACGTTGCACCTTTTCGGCATCAAAGCCTGCGACACCATGAAAAAGGCGCGCACCTGGCTCGATGAACACGCTGTCAGCTATAACTTTCACGATTACAAAACGGCCGGAATCGACCGTGAACACCTGACCCAATGGTGCAATGAGCACGGCTGGCAAGTGGTGTTGAACCGTGCAGGCACGACCTTTCGCAAGCTCGACGACGAACGCAAAGCCGATCTCGACCAGCCGAAAGCCATCGACCTGATGCTCGCACAACCCTCGATGATCAAGCGCCCGGTGCTTGATCTCGGCGACCGAACCCTGATTGGCTTCAAGCCAGATATCTACGCGGCAGCCCTCAAGTAAGGCAGCCCGTTCCATTTTGTAAGAGGTATCAACATGTCCACTACCCTGTTCAGCCTGGCCTTTGGTGTTGGCACTCAAAACCGTCAAGGCGCATGGCTGGAAGTGTTTTACGCGCAGCCACTGCTCAACCCGTCGGCCGAACTGGTCGCTGCCATTGCCCCGGTTCTGGGCTACACCGAAGGCAATCAGGCCATCGCGTTCAGCACCGCCCAGGCCTCGCAACTGGCTGAAGCGCTGAAAAGTGTCGATGTCGGCCAGGCCGCATTGCTGACTCGTCTGGCCGAGAGCCACAAGCCGCTGGTCGCGACCCTGCTGGCCGAAGATGCGCAACTGACCTCCACGCCTGAGGCTTACCTCAAGCTGCATTTGCTGTCCCACCGTCTGGTCAAGCCGCACGGCCTGAACCTGGCGGGCGTGTTCCCGCTGCTGCCGAACGTCGCCTGGACCAGTCAGGGCGCGATCGATCTGGCTGAACTGGCCGAGCATCAACTCGAAGCCCGCCTGCGTGGCGAGTTGCTGGAAGTGTTCTCGGTGGACAAGTTCCCGAAAATGACCGACTACGTGGTTCCGGCCGGCGTGCGTATCGCTGACGCGGCACGTATTCGTCTGGGCGCTTACGTGGGCGAAGGCACCACCGTGATGCACGAAGGTTTCGTCAACTTCAACGCGGGCACCGAAGGCCCGGGCATGATCGAAGGTCGTGTCTCGGCTGGCGTGTTCGTCGGCAAAGGCTCGGACCTGGGCGGCGGTTGCTCGACCATGGGCACCCTGTCGGGCGGCGGCAACATCGTGATCAAGGTTGGTGAAGGCTGCCTGATCGGCGCGAACGCCGGTATCGGTATCCCGCTGGGCGACCGCAACACCGTTGAATCGGGCCTGTACGTGACCGCTGGCACCAAAGTGGCGCTGCTGGACGAAAACAACAAGCTGGTCAAAGTCGTTAAGGCCCGTGAACTGGCCGGTCAGCCTGACCTGCTGTTCCGCCGCAATTCGGAAACCGGTGCCGTGGAATGCAAAACCCACAAATCGGCGATCGAACTGAACGAAGCGCTGCACGCTCACAACTAAGCAGAGCGCACCCGCACTTGTAGGAGCGAGGCTTGCCCGCGAAGCTTTTAGCGGCCTCAAAGGCCCCTTCGCGAGCAAGCTTCGCTCCTGCAAGGTCAAGGTCAGGCGTACACCCCGCCCATGTTCACCAGGGCCGAACAACATGATGATTCCCTCTCCCTGGCGCGCCGATTTTCCGGCCATCGCCGCATTGCAACGGCAAGACCAGACGTATCTGGACAACGCCGCCACCACGCAAAAACCTCAAGCCTTGCTGGATGCCCTGGCGCATTACTACGCCAATGGCGCGGCAAACGTGCATCGGGCGCAACACTTGCCCGGCGCGCATGCGACCCAGGCGTTCGAGGACAGCCGGAGCAAAGTCGCCCATTGGCTGAATGCCGGCGATAGCGGGCAGATCATTTTTTCCCACGGCGCCACTAGCGCACTGAACCTCCTGGCTTATGGCCTGGAACACTTATTCATGCCGGGTGATGAGATTGTCATCAGCGCGCTGGAACATCATGCCAACCTGCTGCCGTGGCAGCAACTGGCCCACCGTCGCGGTCTGAAACTGGTAATCCTGCCGCTGGATGCTGACGGTTTGATCGACCTGCAGGCTGCCGCGTCGTTGATCAATCCGCGCACGCGCCTGTTAGCGGTCAGTCAGCTGTCCAACGTGCTCGGCGCCTGGCAGCCGTTGCCCGCGCTGCTGGCGATGGCCAAGTCGCACGACGCGCTGACCGTGGTCGATGGCGCTCAAGGCGTGGTGCATGGTCGGCATGACATGCAGGCGCTGGGTTGCGACTTCTATGTGTTTTCCAGCCACAAACTCTATGGCCCCGATGGCCTGGGCGTGCTGTTCGGTCGCCATGACGCGCTGGAACAGCTGCATCATTGGCAGTTCGGCGGCGAAATGGTGCTGGACACCAATTACCACGACGCACGTTTCCGCCCTGCTCCACTGGGGTTTGAGGCAGGCACGCCGCCGATTGCCAGTGTGATTGGCCTGGGGGCGACGCTGGATTACCTCGCCGGTCTCGATCAGGACGCGGTTGCGGCTCACGAAGCGGCGTTGCATGACTATTTGCTGAAAGGTCTTGAGGCGCGCAACGGCATTCGGCTGTTGGGCAAGCCTCGACTGGCGTTGGCGAGTTTTGTCGTGGAGGGTGTGCATAACTCTGATCTGGCACATCTGCTGACGGAACAGGGGATTGCGGTGCGCGCCGGTCATCATTGCGCCATGCCGTTACTCAAGCACTTTGAACTGGCCGGGGCGATTCGGGTTTCGTTGGCGCTGTACAACGACTCCGAAGACCTGGAACGGTTCTTCGAAGCGCTGGATCAAGCGCTGGAGGTGTTGCGATGAGTTTGCCTGCTGAGGCGACAACGGCACTGGAGACTTTTCAGAAGGCCGCGGGTTGGGAACAACGGGCGCGATTGCTGATGCAGTGGGGCGATCGTCTGCCTGCGTTGAGCGATGTGGATAAAGTCGACGCCAACCGGGTGCATGGCTGTGAAAGCCAGGTGTGGTTGGTGGGCTCGCTGAATGACGGCCACTGGCAGTTTGCCGCGAGCAGCGATGCACGGTTGATTCGCGGGTTGGTGGCGTTGCTGCTGGCGCGGGTCAACGGGTTGTCGGCGGGTGAGTTGCAGCGGGTGGATTTGCCGGAGTGGTTCAATCAGCTTGGGCTGAGCCGGCAGCTATCGCCGTCGCGCAGTAATGGCCTCAATGCCGTGCTTCAGCGGATGAATGAGTTGGCCGCCCCCCTGTAGGAGCGAGGCTTGCCCGCGAAAGTAGTGTGTCAGGTACGACGCCTTCGCGGGCAAGCCTCGCTCCTACAGGTTCTGTACACCCACGGATCAGGCGGGCTTAACCCGATCCGCAGGCCGCCGCACTCCCGCCACAATCTTATCCACAGCCTTGGTCGCCGCGACCATGCCGAACGTCGCCGTCACCATCATCACTGCGCCAAACCCGCCAGCGCAGTCCAGCTTCACGCCTTCGCCGACAAAACTCTTCTGCAAACAAATGCTGCCATCCGGTTTCGGGTAGCGCAGTTGCTCGGTGGAAAACACGCACGGCACGCTGTAATGGCGGGTCACGGTGCGGGAGAAGTTGTAATCGCGGCGCAACGTCGAACGCACTTTCGAGGCCAATGGATCATTGAACGTGCGGTTCAAGTCGCACACCTGAATCAACGTCGGGTCAATCTGCCCGCCCGCGCCACCGGTCGTGATGATCTGGATCTTGCGACGCTTACACCAGGCGATCAACGCCGCCTTGGCATTGACGCTGTCGATGCAGTCGATCACGCAGTCGATGTTCGGCGTGATGTATTCGGCCATGGTCTCGCGGGTGACGAAATCCGCCACCGCGTGCACCGTGCACTCCGGGTTGATCCCGCGCAGGCGCTCGGCCATCACTTCGACCTTGGGTTTGCCGACGGTACTGTCCAGCGCGTGCAGCTGACGGTTGGCGTTGCTGACGCAGACGTCGTCCAGGTCGAACAGCGAAATCTCGCCCACGCCACAACGGGCGACAGCTTCCGCCGCCCAGGAACCGACGCCACCGACGCCGACGATCGCCACATGCGCCGCGCGCAAGCGTTCGAGGCCTTCGATGCCATACAAACGGGCGATGCCGGCAAACCGTGGATCTTCTGTACTCATGACCATTACCCCAAAAACCGGCGCGCATTATAGGGCCACCGCGGGAGAACTTTTAACCTTCCTGCGACAAGTGTAAGAACTTATGTGAAACCGCAGTGCCCAATGTCGGGCGTTTCCCTGTTCGCTGTACGGTCAGAGAACCTCCAGTGTAGGATGCGCGCCCTGCCCCTTGGCAGCCAGCCGCCAACCGTTCCTTCGTTCCACAGCCTTTGGAACCTGAAATAGCTATGTCATCGCGTAAATTTGGACTCAACCTGGTCGTGGTGCTCGCCATCGCTGCCTTGTTTACCGGCTTCTGGGCGCTGATCAATCGCCCGGTCGCCGCCCCTAACTGGCCAGAACAAATCTCCGGCTTTTCGTACTCGCCGTTCCAGCAAGGCCAGTACCCACAGAAAGAGCAGTACCCGACCGACGATGAAATGCGTCGCGATCTGGAGATTATGAGCAAGTTGACGGACAACATCCGTACTTACTCAGTCGACGGTACGCTGGAAGACATTCCCAAACTGGCGGAGGAATTCGGCCTGCGGGTGACCCTGGGGATCTGGATCAGCCCGGACCAGGAACGCAACGAGCGCGAAATTCTGCGCGCCATCGAACTGGCCAACACTACCCGCAGCGTGGTTCGCGTGGTGGTCGGTAACGAGGCGATCTTCCGCAAGGAAATTACCGCCGCACAACTGAGCGTGATCCTTGATCGCGTCCGCGCCGCCGTGAAAGTGCCGGTGACCACGTCCGAGCAGTGGCACGTCTGGGAAGAACACCCGGAACTGGCCAAGCACGTCGACCTGATTGCCGCGCACGTTTTGCCTTACTGGGAGTTCATCCCGGTGGACAAGGCCGGCCAGTTTGTTCTGGACCGCGCCCGCGACCTGAAGAAAATGTTCCCGAAAAAGCCACTGCTGCTCTCGGAGGTTGGCTGGCCGAGCAACGGCCGCATGCGTGGCGGCACCGATGCGAGCCCGGCGGATCAGGCGATTTACCTGCGCACATTGGTTAACAAACTCAACCGCCAAGGCTTCAACTACTTCGTGATCGAAGCGTTCGACCAGCCGTGGAAGGCCAGTGATGAAGGTTCGGTGGGGGCTTACTGGGGCGTGTTCAACGCCGCGCGCCAGCAGAAATTCAACTTCGAAGGCCCGGTGGTGGCGATCCCGCAGTGGCGCGTGCTGGCCATCGGTTCGGCGGTGCTGGCCTTGCTGTCTCTGACCTTGCTGATGATCGACGGCTCGGCCCTGCGCCAACGTGGCCGTACTTTCCTGACCTTTATCGCCTTCTTGTGCGGTTCGGTATTGGTCTGGATCGGTTACGACTACAGCCAGCAATACAGCACATGGTTCAGCCTGACGGTCGGTTTCCTGCTGGCGCTTGGCGCACTCGGGGTATTTATCGTACTGCTGACCGAGGCACACGAACTGGCCGAAGCGGTCTGGACCCACAAACGCCGGCGTGAATTCCTGCCGGTGGAGGGCGAGTCGGACTACCGACCGAAAGTGTCGATTCACGTACCGTGCTACAACGAGCCGCCGGAGATGGTCAAACAGACCCTCAACGCACTGGCCAACCTCGACTATCCGGACTTCGAAGTCCTGATCATCGATAACAACACCAAGGACCCGGCGGTCTGGGAACCGGTGCGCGATTATTGCGAAACCCTCGGCCCGCGCTTCAAGTTCTTCCACGTTGCACCGTTGGCCGGCTTCAAGGGTGGCGCGCTGAATTACCTGATTCCGCACACCGCCAAGGACGCCGAAGTGATTGCCGTGATCGACTCGGACTACTGCGTCGATCCGAACTGGCTCAAGCACATGGTGCCGCATTTCGCCGACCCGAAAATTGCCGTGGTGCAGTCGCCACAGGATTATCGCGATCAGAACGAAAGCACCTTCAAGAAGCTCTGCTACGCGGAATACAAAGGCTTCTTCCACATTGGCATGGTTACCCGTAACGATCGTGATGCGATCATCCAGCACGGCACCATGACCATGACCCGGCGCTCGGTGCTCGAAGAGCTGGGCTGGGCCGATTGGTGCATCTGTGAAGACGCCGAGCTGGGTCTGCGGGTGTTCGAAAAAGGCCTGTCGGCGGCGTATTACCACACCAGCTACGGCAAAGGCCTGATGCCCGATACCTTTATCGACTTCAAGAAACAGCGTTTCCGCTGGGCCTATGGGGCGATTCAGATCATCAAGCGTCACACCGCCAGTTTGCTGCGCGGCAAGGACACCGAACTGACCCGTGGCCAGCGTTACCACTTCCTTGCGGGCTGGTTGCCGTGGGTCGCCGATGGCATGAACATCTTCTTCACCATCGGCGCCTTGTTGTGGTCGTCAGCGATGATCATCGTGCCGCAGCGAGTCGATCCGCCCTTGCTGATTTTCGCAATCCCGCCATTGGCGCTGTTTGTGTTCAAGGTCGGCAAGATCATCTTCCTCTACCGTCGTGCGGTCGGGGTCAACCTCAAGGATGCATTCTGCGCGGCACTGGCCGGGCTGGCGTTGTCGCACACCATTGCCAAAGCGGTGCTGTACGGCTTCTTCACCAGCAGCATTCCGTTCTTCCGCACGCCGAAAAACGCCGATAACCACGGCTTCTGGGTGGCGATTTCGGAGGCTCGCGAAGAAATGTTCATCATGCTGCTGTTGTGGGGCGCGGCGCTGGGGATCTTCCTGGTGAATGGTTTGCCGAGCAATGACATGCGCTTCTGGGTGACCATGCTGCTGGTACAGTCGTTGCCATACCTGGCGGCGCTGATCATGGCGTTCCTGTCTTCGCTGCCGAAACCGGCTGCCGAAGCTGAAACGGCACCGGCCGTCTAAATCAGCACAGATGCACTAAACGGCGGCCAATGGCTGCCGTTTTGCTTTAAGATAACCGCCATTTTGCGCGCCCGCCTCATCCCCTGTAGGAGCGAGGCTTGCCCGCGAATGAAGCGACTCGGTGTAACAGATACACCGCATTATCGTTCTTCGCGGGCAAGCCTCGCTCCTACAGGTCAAATTTCCGGAGTTTTCCATGACGGCCCACGCCGACCTTTCGCCGACCCTTCAACTCGCCATCGACCTGATCCGCCGTCCATCCGTGACGCCGGTCGACGCCGATTGCCAGAAGCAGATGATGCAGCGCCTGGGCGATGCCGGTTTCACCCTGGAACCGATGCGCATCGAAGATGTGGATAACTTCTGGGCCACCCACGGCAAACACGACGGGCCGGTGCTGTGCTTCGCCGGTCACACCGACGTGGTGCCGACTGGCCCGGTGACGGCCTGGCAGATCGACCCGTTCAACGCGGTGATCGACGAACACGGCATGCTCTGTGGCCGTGGTGCGGCCGACATGAAAGGCAGTCTCGCCTCCATGACCGTGGCCGCCGAGCGCTTCGTGGCCGACTACCCGGATCACAAGGGCAAAGTAGCGTTCCTGATCACCAGCGACGAAGAAGGCCCGGCGCATCACGGCACCAAGGCGGTGGTCGAACGCCTCGCCGCGCGCAAGGAACGTCTGGACTGGTGCATCGTCGGCGAACCGTCGAGCACCACGCTGGTGGGTGACGTGGTCAAGAACGGCCGTCGTGGTTCCCTCGGTGCCAAGCTGACCGTGCGCGGTGTGCAAGGCCATGTGGCTTATCCACACCTGGCGAAGAACCCGATCCACCTCGCCGCTCCGGCGCTGGCCGAACTGGCCGCCGAGCACTGGGACCACGGCAACGATTTCTTCCCGCCGACCAGCTTCCAGATCTCCAACGTCAACTCCGGCACCGGCGCGACCAACGTGATCCCGGGGGATCTGGTGGCCGTGTTCAACTTCCGCTTCTCCACCGAGTCCACCGTCGCAGGCCTGCAAAAGCGCGTCGCCGACATTCTCGACAAGCATGGTCTGGACTGGCACGTGGATTGGGCGCTGTCGGGCCTGCCGTTCCTCACCGAACCGGGCGCGCTGCTCGATGCGGTATCGGCGAGCATCAAGGACATCACCGGTCGCGATACCAAAGCGTCCACCAGCGGCGGCACCTCTGACGGTCGCTTCATCGCGACCATGGGCACCCAAGTGGTTGAACTGGGCCCGGTCAACGCGACGATCCACCAGGTCAACGAACGTGTACTGGCGGCCGACCTCGACGTGCTGACCGAAATCTACTACCAGACCCTGATCAAGTTGCTCGCCTGATGCTGGCCTGCCCGATCTGCAGCGAACCGCTGAACGCGGTGGACAACGGCGTGGCGTGCCCCGCCGGGCACCGTTTCGACCGCGCGCGCCAGGGTTACCTGAACCTGCTGCCGGTGCAGCACAAAAACAGCCGCGACCCTGGGGATAACCTGGCGATGGTCGAAGCCCGTCGCGACTTCTTGAACGCCGGCCATTACGCGCCGGTGGCCAAGCGCCTGGCCGAACTCGCCGCGTACTACGCGCCACAGCGCTGGCTCGACATCGGGTGTGGCGAGGGTTACTACACCGCGCAAATCGCCGAGGCCTTGCCCAACGCCGACGGTTACGCATTGGACATTTCCCGGGAAGCGGTCAAACGCGCCTGCAAACGCAACCCGCAGCTGACCTGGTTGATCGCCAGCATGGCCCGGGTGCCGTTGGCCTCGGGCAGCTGCCAGTTTCTCGCCAGCGTTTTCAGCCCGCTGGATTGGGAAGAGGCCAAGCGCCTGCTCAGCCCCGGTGGCGGCTTGATGAAAGTCGGTCCGACCAGTGGCCATCTGATGGAATTGCGCGAGCGACTGTACGACGAAGTCCGTGAATACACCGACGACAAGCATCTGGCACTGGTGCCGGAAGGCATGGCGCTGCAGCACAGCGAAACCCTGGAATTCAAACTGACGCTGGAAAACGGTCAGGACCGTGCGAACCTGTTGGCGATGACGCCACACGGCTGGCGTGCCAGTGCCGAACGCCGGGCGGCGGTCATCGAACAGGCTGAGCCGTTCGAGGTCACTGTTTCGATGCGCTACGATTATTTCGTACTTCAATAATTTTTGGTCTTGAGCAACGGCTTGAGACCGGCTAAATCCGCGAATGGATTTTTCAGACCCGCAGTGAGGACATCCATGCGCCAACCCGATATCGAGATTTACCTGAAAGACGCCGACGTCGACTACAAGGCCATTGCCACCTGGCTCGGCGCGGCTTTGGGCCCTTGCACCGACTGGGTTCAGAAAGGTCAGACCTACAAGTGCAAGGCCGGCAGCGTGCCGGTGACCTGGCTGCCAAAAGCAGTAGGCAAATGGAACAGCCTGTACCTGGAAAGCGACCAGACCCCTTGGGAAGACGACATCGCTTGCGCCCGTGCCGCGTTTGCCGCGCTGAATGTCGAAGTGCGTTGCGCACCGGGCAGTTGGGTCGAGGAAGAAGGTGAAGAGACAGCGGATCGCTGGATGCGGATCAGCGCTGATGGCGAAGAAGAAATCACCTGGAAAACCGTGTAAAAAAACCTGTGGGAGCGAGCTTGCTCGCGATGGAGCCCTGTCAGTCAGCATCAATGTTGAATGTCAGTCAGTCATCGCGAGCAAGCTCGCTCCCACAGTTGTTTTCGGTGATCTGAAGATCAGCTTTACAGACCTACAACGTCTTCAGCCTGCAAGCCTTTCTCGCCGGTCACCACGGCATATTCAACCTGCTGACCTTCAGCCAGCGAACGATGCCCTTCGCCGCGGATCGCGCGATAGTGCACGAACACGTCTACCCCGTCCTCGCGTTGAATGAAGCCGTAGCCCTTGGCGTCGTTGAACCACTTCACGTTGCCGGTTTCGCGCGTAGCCATGAATCAGTACCCCCTTATTTTTATTTTGAACGGCCGAGTATATGACAGCCGTGAAAACTCTCAACTCACTTTACTTAGCCGCCTTTTTGCCGATTTTCAGCGAATACGGCACACTATCGGCCGCCCGAGCATTTGCTCGGTTTTATCCACTTGCGCAGAAGCCGTATGACCCGCTCCCCGTTCCGTCGTCTGGTGTTTGGCACCCTGCGCCGACTGCTCTATCTCTGGGTTCGCTCAGAGACGATCAATCAGTCGTCGTTCACCCTCAACCTCGACCGCAGTCGTCCGGTGTTCTACGTCCTGCAAAACCCTTCGCTGACTGACCTCGCCGTGGTCGATACCGAATGCAACAAAGCCGGCCTGCCCCGCCCGGTGTTGCCGGTGTCTGTCGGCAATCTGCTGGAGCCCGCCGCCTTCTTCTACCTGACACCGGAGCCCGACTGGCTCGGTCGCCAGGACAAGCGTGGCGCGCCGCCGCCCCTGACTCGCCTGGTCAGCGCCCTGAGCCAGAACGCCGCCGAAGACGCACAAATTATTCCGGTCAGTGTGTTCTGGGGTCAGTCCCCTGACAGCGAATCGAGCCCGTGGAAATTGCTCTTCGCCGATAGCTGGGCGGTCACCGGACGTCTGCGCCGGTTGCTGAGCATCATCGTGCTGGGCCGAAAAACCCGCGTGCAGTTCTCCGCGCCGATTCATCTGCGGGAACTGATCGACCACAACAAAGGCCACGAGCGCACTGTGCGCATGGCCCAGCGAATTCTGCGGGTGCACTTTCGCAATCTGAAAGCCGCCGTCATCGGCCCGGACATTTCCCACCGTCGCAACCTGGTCAAAGGCCTGCTCAATCAGCCCTTGGTCAAGCAAGCGATCCTCGACGAAGCCGAGCGCGAGAACATTTCCCCGGAGAAAGCCAAGGCCCTGGCCCTGCGCTACGGCAACGAGATCGCTTCGGATTACACCTACACCGCGATCCGCTTTCTGGAAGTGGTACTGAGCTGGTTCTGGAACAAGATCTACGACGGGATCAAGGTCAACCACATCGAAGGTGTGCAGAACGTCGCCCAAGGTCACGAAGTGATCTATGTGCCGTGCCACCGCAGTCACATCGATTACCTGCTGCTCTCGTACCTGCTGTTTCGCAACGGCCTGACCCCGCCGCACGTTGCCGCCGGCATCAACCTGAACATGCCGGTGATCGGCAGCCTGTTGCGACGCGGCGGTGCGTTCTTCATGCGTCGCACCTTCAAGGGCAACCCGCTCTACACCTCGGTGTTCAACGAATACCTGCACACCCTGTTCACCAAAGGCTTCCCGGTGGAGTACTTCGTCGAGGGCGGCCGTTCACGCACGGGGCGCATGCTGCAACCCAAAACCGGGATGCTGGCGATCACCCTGCGCAGTTTCCTGCGCTCGTCGCGTATGCCCATCGTGTTTGTGCCGGTGTACATCGGTTATGAACGCGTACTCGAAGGCCGCACCTACCTGGGCGAACTGCGTGGCGCGAGCAAGAAGAAAGAGTCGATCTTCGACATCTTCAAGGTCATCGGCGCCCTCAAACAGCGTTTCGGCCAAGTGGCGGTGAATTTCGGCGAGCCGATCAAACTGGCCGAGTTCCTCGACAGCGAACAGCCAGACTGGCGCCAACAGGAACTCGGCCCGCAATTCAAACCGGCGTGGCTGAGCGAAACCACCAACCGTCTCGGCAAGAAAGTCGCGCAACACCTGAACGAAGCAGCGGCCATCAATCCGGTCAACCTGGTGGCGCTGGCGTTGCTGTCCACCAGCCGTTTGGCACTGGACGATCGCGCCATGGCGCGGGTGTTGGACCTGTATCTGGCGCTGTTGCGCAAAGTACCGTATTCGCCGCACACCACGCTGCCGGAAGGTGACGGCCGGGCGCTGATCGAGCATGTGAAGGACATGAATTTGCTGTCCGAGCAGAGCGATGCCCTGGGCAAAATCCTGTACCTGGATGAGCAAAACGCCGTCCTGATGACGTACTACCGCAACAACGTTTTGCACATCTTCGCCCTGCCGGCGTTGTTGGCGAGCTTCTTCCAGAGCGCGTCGCGCATGAGCCGCGAGCAGATCCTGCGCTACACCCGTGCGCTCTATCCGTACCTGCAATCAGAGCTGTTCATACGCTGGTCGCTGGACGAACTCGATACGGTGATCGACCAATGGCTCGAAGCGTTCGTCGAGCAAGGTTTACTGCGATTCGAGAATGATGTCTTCCTGCGCCCGGCACCAAGCTCGCGGCATTTTGTGCTGCTGACACTGCTGTCGAAAAGCATCGCACAAACCCTGCAGCGCTTTTACATGACCGTTTCCCTGCTGCTCAATAGCGGCCAAAACAGCATCAGCGCCGAAGAGCTGGAAGACCTGTGCACGGTCATGGCCCAGCGCCTGTCGATCCTGCATGGCCTGAACGCCCCGGAGTTCTTCGACAAGAGCCTGTTCCGCCATTTCATTCAGACAATGCTCAACCTCGACGTGCTCAAGCGCGATGAAGCCGGCAAGCTGAGCTACCACGAACTGCTCGGCGAACTGGCCGAAGGCGCGGCCAAGCGCGTATTGCCGGCGGAGATTCGTTTGTCGATCCGTCAGGTGGCGTTGCATCGCAGTGAAGATGCGGCGGATCAAGTCGCCATCCCGCCCGAGGCCTGATGCAAAACCTGTGGGATCGCCGCACCGTCGCTCCCACGTCGACACCTTTCGCTAATTTCCTCTTTTGAACAAGGAAGCCACCATGTTCCGCCCTACCCTTCGCTTCGCCGGCCTCTGCGCAGGCTTGATGATCTCTGCCAGTGCCCTGGCGCTGTCGCTCAGCGACCTGTCACAAAAAGACGCCACCGGCGGCCTCAAGGATGCCCTGACCCAAGGTGCGCAACTGGCTGTAAAACAACTTGGCACACCGGGCGGTTTCAGCAACAACCCGGACGTGAAAATTGAACTGCCGGGCAAGCTGGGCAAGGTCGCGAGCAAGATGAAGCAATTCGGCATGGGCGATCAAATCGATCAACTAGAAATCAGCATGAACAAGGCGGCCGAAAGTGCCGTGACACAGGCCCAGCCGATCCTCGTGGACGCCGTGAAGAAAATGACCGTGGAAGACGCCAAAGGCATCCTCAGCGGCGGTAACGACTCGGCCACCCAGTACCTGAACAAAACCAGCCGCGAACAGATCCGCACCAAGTTCCTGCCGATCGTCAAACAATCCACCGATCAGGTCGGCCTGGCCAAGCAGTACAACTCGTTCGCAGGTCAGGCGGCAACGCTGGGCGTAGTGGATGCGAAGAACGCCAATATCGAAAACTACGTGACCGAACAGGCGTTGAACGGTTTGTTCGAAATGATCGCCAAACAGGAAGAAACCATCCGCCAGAACCCGGCGGCTGCGGCGACCAGTTTGGCGAAGAAGGTGTTTGGTACGCTATAAGCCTTAACACCGATCCTGTGGGAGCGAGCCTGCTCGCGAAGGCGGTGTGTCAGTCGACATCAACTTTGACTGATACACCGCCTTCGCGAGCAGGCTCGCTCCCACATTCGTTCAGGTCGTCGATGCAGCCCGCAAGAAAAAGACCCACTCGCGCCCCATCTTCCTTTTCTCGAACACCTTCAATTCGACCAGACCGTTCAGGGTCGCCGACGCCGTGTTGTAAGAACAGTCCAGATGCTCCTTCACATTGACCGCCGTAAACTCCTTGGCCATCCCACTTTTGGCCACCTGAAATATGGCTCGCTGCTTCTCGGTCAATCGATCAAAAAAACCGGACGCCAACAACCAGCGATCAAAGTCCTCGGAATACGCCAGACTTTTCCGATAAGCCTCGGTGAAACTACTGACAGCCCGCAAGATGACTGAACACTGGAAGTCGATGAAATACGTCAGGTCGAGCTCATCAGCTTCAGCGTTCAGATAAGAACGCCCATATTTCACCGGCGCGTTGCGTAGCAAAATGCTGATAGCAATGTAACGAAAGGCCGAGAAGTCATTCTTGAACATGGTCCAGTAAAACAGTGCTCGCGCCACCCGGCCATTGCCATCCCGGAAAGGGTGTTCATAACCCAACGCAAAATGCAGTGCGATGCCTTTGATCAGTGGATGCAGGTAATCCACTTGATCGGGATCGTTGTGGGACTGGTTGATCCACCTCGACAGCACCTGCAATCGTGACACCACCCCCACGGCGGGCGGCGGTGTATGAACGGTTTTGCCTTCGCCGTCCTGCACCACCACGTCATCGCTGGTCCTGAACCCTCCCGGCGAATACCGCACGTCATCAATGCCTTCGACGCCCACCCGGTGCATGGCTGAAATCAACTCGACACTTAACGGGTCAAAACGCTTTTCCCAGGCGAAGTTCATCATTTTGTAATTGCCGATCACCATTCGCTCATCCGGCGTGCGCGGCAGGCGATTGCGCTTGAGCATGTCTTTGGCCACCTGAGTGGTGGTCGCTGCGCCTTCAAGCTGGCTGCTACTGATGGCTTCGTCTTCGATCAAATCGTTGAGCAAATAACTGAAGTGCGCATGTTCGCCAATCTGACTGGTCATGTACTCCAGCGCAGCCGTTGTGGCTTGTCGATCGACGGCAGAAACAGCTTTTTGTGCCAACGGCGTGAGCACGAAGTTGCCCCGCTGAACAGGCTCGCCCAAAGGCAAAAGACTTGAATACTGCGCAGCCCGGGCTTTCTTCACCAAGGCCCAGCATAGCGTCGAATCCAGCCCGGGCTTCCAGCGGTAGCGCAGCTCATCGAAAGGCAGATAGCGGCCCTGATCGTCCAGCGGCTTGAGCAGTGCGAGATAGTCCGACAGGCGTTCTTTGTGTGGTGACTTCCCCAACAGATCGAATACCGGATCGGACCGACCTTTCAGCCTGGGTGGTTTTTTCATAGTGCCGTCTCAAAAAACTCACGAAACTGGGTCGTGAGTACAGCACCTCAATCTCCAGGTCTCAATATCAGACAAGTCCGAGATAGGCGTAGGAACAAAGCTTGTCGCGATGGCCATGGCTTGATCAGCCTCATCGGACGATACAGCCATTCACAAAAAGCCCGCTGACCTTCTACAGGTTCAGCGGGCTTTTTCGTTGGGCTATTGCTGAGGATCGAACTGATCCAGCACCCGGTTCACTGATAGCTGCGCCAGAACAATCATCTGCTGAATACCGAGCACCAGATTGCACGTTGGGCCGGTCAGGATTGAGGACAGCTCTGTGGCCATCACATTGGCGGAGGCAAGGGTTTCACAGGCATGGACCAAGAGGGTTTCGGAATTGACGTCGGGACGGATGGTGAAAATCGGACAGGGACGGTAAGTCGTTTTCGTCGGTTGTTCTGGATTTATTTCTGGAGGATTTGGACTGTCTTTGATCATTGTGTAGCTCCTAACGAAAGTTGGAGCGGCCAGCATCACTTGCAGATGATGGGTGGCAGCTGTATGCGGGTCTGCAAGACCGAGTCGTTAGGTAACCTCGGCAGACCCGAAGATCTCCCGCACACAGCCACCATAAATCGATGGACGCTAATAAAAGCGACGCGATTATAGGTGTACTCGTAGGCACCTAACAAACTATCGGCGGGCTTGCAGTCCCGGTCGCTGAATTGGCAGCGACGATCAAAGGCTAAAGATCGTGCTTCCGACGGACAACCTGAAAATGTTGTGGGAAGGTTCTGAATGTTTGGTTGAGCGATAAACATCGTCGACTGTGAGGGCGTTTTCGCGAGCAGGCTCGCTCCTACAATTGACTGCGTTTCCCCAGTGGGAGCGAGCCGGCTCCGGGCGGCGTTCCGACGAAGAGGCCGGCACCATCACCGCAAATCCCTAATGCCTGTCAGTTAAGAAATCTCAGACGAAACACGCTTTCTGTAGCAGCTGGCAAAGCCTGCGTCCGGCGGCGAAGCCGTCGTGAAATCAATCGACGCGGCGCATTAGAAACACCTCGTGCACAGGTTTACGACGGCTTCGCCGCCGGACGCAGGCTTCGCCAGCTGCTACAGGTCTCACACAGGGAGTTGGGTACAGCCGCAAGATCAGGTCGGCTGTCAGGCCGCCTTCGCGAGCGGGCTCGCTCCCACAGGGAATTGGGTGCAGTCGCAAGATCAGGTCGGCTGGCAGGCCGCCTTCGCAGGCAAGCCAGCTCCCATAGGGAAAATTGGGTACAGCCGCTAGATCAGGTCGGCTGTCAGGCCGCCATCGCAAGCAAGCTCGCTCCCACAGAAAAGCAAAAGCAGATCAGTGTCCCCCTGCTTCTAACCACTCAACAGGCCGAGCGTTAGCTCGCCTGCAGCTTTTGATCTACCCGCCCCTTCGGGAGGCCGAGTGGAGGTTCTGCGCAGTGGGCAGCCCGGCATGGATGCCGGGCTAGCCGCCCCCGACCATGGATGGTCGATGGCGGCGGGCCCACGGAGCAGGACCGGAGCGAGGGTACGCCGAGCCTAAGCGAGGGGCCGGACGCTCGGGGCGAGCGTTTTTTTGCTTACTTTTTTTAGGCGCTTGTAAAAAAAGTGAGTCGCCGTCAGGGCGAAACCCTAAGCCGCCGTTACCGCAGCAACGGATATGTACTCACCCAACAAGAACCTGGTCGGCCCGAAGGCCGCCAAGTCCAACCATTCAAACCGACTCTTTCTTGACCCTGAACCACGCCGCATACAGCGCAGGCAAAAACAACAACGTCAGCGCCGTCGCCACAATCAACCCCCCCATGATCGCCACCGCCATCGGCCCAAAAAACACACTGCGCGACAACGGAATCATCGCCAGCACCGCCGCAAGCGCCGTCAACACAATCGGCCGAAAACGCCGCACCGTGGCTTCAATAATCGCCTGCCAAGGCTTAAGCCCAGCCGCAATATCCTGCTCAATCTGATCCACCAGAATCACCGAGTTACGCATGATCATCCCCGACAAGGCGATGGTCCCAAGCATGGCCACGAAACCGAATGGCTGACGGAACACCATCAGGAACAGCGTCACACCGATCAATCCCAATGGCGCTGTCAGAAACACCATCAAGGTGCGTGAGAAACTGCGCAGTTGCAGCATCAACAACGTCAGCACCACCACGATAAACAGCGGCACCCCAGCCTTAACCGAGTTCTGCCCACGGGCCGAATCTTCCACGGTCCCGCCAACTTCCAGCAGATAACCGTCTGGCAATTGCGCCCGAATCGGGTCCAGCGTAGGCATGATTTGCGCCACAAGGGTCGCCGGTTGTTCCTTGCCATAGATGTCGGCACGGACCGTCACGTTCGGCAGGCGGTTGCGGTGCCAGATGATGCCTTCTTCAAAGCCGTATTCCAGGGTCGCGATCTGCGACAGCGCCACGCTGCGACCGTTGTCGGTCGGCACGGCCAGGCTTGGCAGCAACGACAGTTCGGTACGTTCATGCAAGGTGCCGCGCAGCAGGATCTCGATCAACTCGTTGTCTTCACGGTACTGGCTGACGCTGGAACCGGTCAGGGAGCTTTGCAGGAACTTCGACAGGTTCGCCGTGCTCACCCCGAGCGCCCGGGCGCGGTCTTGATCGACGTTCAGATAAACGACTTTGCTCGGTTCTTCCCAGTCCAGGTGGACGTTCGCCACATGGGGATTTTCGCGTACCTTGGCCGCCACTTTACGGGCCAGGGCGCGGACTTCTTCGATGTGCTCCCCGGTGACCCGGAACTGCACCGGATAACCAACCGGCGGACCGTTTTCAAGTCGCGTAACCCGGGAGCGTAGCGCCGGGAATTGCTCGTTGAGGGTTTCGATCAGCCAAGTGCGCAGGGTTTCGCGGTCCTCGATGGTTTTGGCAAGGACGACAAACTGGGCGAAGCTCGCCGCAGGCAGTTGCTGATCCAGCGGCAGGTAAAAGCGCGGCGAACCGGTGCCGACGTAGGCCACGTAATTGTCGATGCCGGCGTGATCCTTCAGTAAACCTTCAAGACGTTTGACCTCGTCGGCGGTGTTGCTCAGAGAAGCCCCTTCGGCGAGTTTCAAATCGACCATCAATTCCAGTCGTCCCGACGCCGGGAAGAATTGTTGTGGCACAAAACGGAACAACACGATGGAGGCGATGAACAACACCACCGTCAGCACGATCACCGTCTTGCGCCAACGCACACACCACTCAACCAAAGCTCTGACGCGCTGATAGAACGGCGTGCCGTAAGGGTCAGATTGGCTGGCTCCCGTGCCGTGTTTGGCGGCATGAATTTTTGCCAGGTCCGGCAGGAGTTTTTCCCCCAGATAAGGCACAAAAACCACGGCCGCAATCCACGACGCCAGCAGTGCGATGGTGACCACCTGGAAGATCGAACGGGTGTATTCGCCGGTGCCCGATTGCGCAGTGGCAATCGGCAGGAACCCGGCAGCGGTGATCAATGTGCCGGTGAGCATCGGGAAGGCGGTGCTGGTCCAGGCGTAGCTCGCGGCTTTGATCCGGTCGAAGCCCTGCTCCATTTTGATCGCCATCATTTCCACGGCGATGATCGCGTCATCCACCAGCAAGCCCAGCGCCAGCACCAACGCACCGAGGGAAATCTTGTGCAGGCCAATGCCGAGGTAATACATGCAGGCGAACGTCATGGCCAACACCAGCGGAATCGCCAGCGCCACCACCATGCCAGTGCGCACGCCGAGGGAAAAAAAGCTCACCAGCAACACGATTGCCAGCGCTTCTACCAGCACCCGAACAAACTCGCCGACACTGGTTTTCACCGCAGCCGGCTGGTCGGAGACCTTGCGCAGTTGCATCCCGGCCGGGAGGTGTTCCTGGATCCTGGCGAACTCGATTTCCAGCGCCTTGCCCAGTACCAGAATGTCGCCACCGTCCTTCATGGCCACCGCCAGGCCGATCGCGTCTTCGGCCATGAAACGCATGCGTGGCGCGGGAGGATCGTTGAAACCACGCCGGACGTTGGCGACATCGGCGATACGGAACGTACGATCACCGACGCGAATCGGGAAGTTCTTGATCTCGTCGACCGTCCGAAAACTTCCCGAAACCCGCAGCTGTAAACGCTCACTGGTGGTTTCAAAGAAGCCCGCCGTGGACACTGCGTTCTGCTCTTCAAGCGCTTGTTGCACCGCCGCCAAGGGCAAACCGAGGGTGGCGAGTTTGACGTTGGAGAGTTCGATCCAGATCTTCTCGTCCTGCAGCCCGAGCAGATCGACTTTGCCCACATCCTTGACCCGCTGCAGCTGGATCTGGATGCGGTCGGCATAGTCCTTGAGCACCGCGTAATCAAAACCGTCCCCGGTCAGCGCGTAAATATTGCCGAAGGTGGTGCCGAACTCATCGTTGAAGAATGGCCCCTGAATACCCGGTGGCAATGTTTGACGAATGTCGCTGATCTTCTTTCGGACTTGATACCAGAGATCCGGGATGTCCACCGAATGCATGGAATCGCGAGCGACGAATGTCACCTGGGATTCGCCCGGCCTGGAGAACGACACGATCCGTTCGTATTCGCCGGTTTCCATCAGTTTCTTTTCGATGCGCTCGCTGACCTGGCGCGCCACCTCCTCGGCGGTGGCCCCCGGCCAGTTGGTGCGGATCACCATGGCCTTGAAGGTGAACGGCGGGTCTTCGCTTTGGCCAAGCTTGGTGTAGGAAAGCGCGCCGACGATGGCCAGCAAGAGCATCAGGAACAGGACGATCTGGCGGTTACGCAGCGCCCATTCGGAAAGATTGAAACCCATCGGGGATTACTCCTTGTCCGCCAGATTGACCACGCGGTTGGAGCGATCCACCGGGCGCACTTGCTGCCCGTCATGAAGCACATGGACACCGGCGGCCACCACCCAGTCACTGGCGTTCAGGCCTTCGAACACCGGCACGGTTTTCTCGCCGAACGGGCCGACCCGGACCGGGGCTTTTTTCAGGGTGTTGTTGGCGCCCAGCACCCAAACGTAGGTGGCACCGTTTTCTGCGGTGACAGCAGACAGCGGCACTGACAGCGCTACGACTTCGGCGGTCTGGATGAACACTCGGGCGCTCTGGCCGAGCTCGGCCGGCACCTTACCGGCAGTGAACGCGATGCGGGCGGCGAAGGTACGGGATTTTGGATCGGCGGCGGGCGACAGCTCACGAATGCGCCCGGAGAAACGTTGATCGGGCTGGGTCCAGAGTTCAACCGAGACCGGCTGCCCCACTTTGAAGCGACCGAAACTCTGCTCCGGCAGGCTGATCGACACTTCGCGCTCACCATCGGTGGCGAGGGTAAACACCGTTTGCCCCGCCGCCACCACTTGCCCGACTTCGACCGCACGTTTGGCCACCACGCCGTCCTGAGGCGCGCGCAACACGGCGTAGCTGGCCTGATTGGTCGAGACGTTGAACTCGGCCTTGATCTGCTTCAGCCGAGCTTCACCGGATCGGTAGAGGTTTTCGGAATTGTCGTACTGCGATCGGCTGACCATCTGACGGTCCATCAGAGTCTTGTAGCGATCACGTTCGGCGCGAACGAGGTTCAAATTGGCTTCGGCAGCGGCAACCTGAGCGCGGGTGGCTTCCAGTTGCAGGCGCACGTCTTGCGGATCGAGTTCAGCCAGAGGCTGGTCCGCCTTGACTCGCTGGCCTTCCTCGACCAGTCGTCGGCTGACTTTACCGCCGATGCGAAACGCCAGATCAGGCTCGTATCGAGCCCGAACCTCACCGGGATAACTTTCCATCGCCTGAGCCGAAGGCTCTGGCTGCACCACCATGGCCGGGCGAACAGTGACTTGAGGCGCCTCTTCATGACCACACGCAGACAATAAAAACGCCAGACTGACCGGCAATGCGAAGGGCAAGGCATAGCGGAACATGGTGAAGGACCTTTCGCTAATGGTGCTTGGAATAATTATACTGACCAGTATGTTATTAATAGCAAACTCACCAGTCCAGTATTAAAAGCGAAGAATGACCAACAATCTTTCAGCACCCAATGGTCCGGGCCGCCCCAAGGATCTGGCCAAGCGCCGGGCCATCCTCGATGCGGCGAAAATTCTGTTTCTGAGCAATGGTTATGCGAACACCAGCATGGACGCCGTGGCGGCCGAAGCGGGTGTGTCAAAGCTGACCGTCTACAGCCATTTCAACGACAAGGAGACGCTGTTCTCCGCCGCCGTCGTCGCCAAATGCGAAGAGCAATTGCCTACGCTGTTTTTTGAATTGCCGGATGGCATTGCTGTAGAAACAGTGCTGCTGAACATCGCGCGCGGCTTTCATCACCTGATCAACAGCGACGAATCGGTGAACCTGCATCGGCTGATGATGACGCTGGGCAGCCAGGACCCGAAACTCTCACAAATATTCTTCGAGGCCGGGCCGGAGCGCGTGCTGCATGGCATGGAGCGACTGCTGGCCAAAGTTGATCAGAGCGGCGCATTGCACATCAAGAAGCCGCGCAATGCGGCTGAGCATTTCTTCTGCCTGCTCAAGGGCGCGGGGAATTTTCGCTTGCTTTATGGTTGCGGCGAGCCATTGTCCGCGGAGGCAGCCGAGAGCCATGTGCAGGAAGTGGTGGGGTTGTTTATGCGGGCTTATCGACCGGAGTCAGCCTGATAGGTTTTAGGTGTCTGGTCCGACGCCTTCGCGGGCAAGCCTCGCTCCTACAGAAACGGTGGTGCTTCTTGTAGGAGCGAGGCTTGCCCGCGAATGGGACGACACGGTCCTAGGGCTTAAGCGCTTTCTTCGGGTAAATATCATAGCGACTGGATTTCCCATCCAGCGCATGGCTCGGCTTCGGCCCCGCAATGCACGGCGCCTTGCGCGGCCGCTTGACCACCACCCGGTGGCTGGCCAGTGCCAAGGCCGCTTCAAGCAGTGCCGGAGCGTCCGGATCATCGCCCACCAACGGCCGGAACAGGCGCATTTCCTTCTTTACCAGCGCCGTTTTCTCACGATGGGGAAACATCGGGTCCAGGTAGATCACCTGCGGCGGCTCGCCTTCCCAGTTGCGCATCACCTCGATTGAATTGCCCTTGAGCAAATGCATGCGCGCCACGATCGGCGCCACGTCGAAGTCTTCCGCGCCACGGGCCAGGCCATCTTCAAGCAAGGCACCGATCAACGGCTGGCGTTCGATCAGGCTCATCTCGCAGCCCAGGCTGGCCAACACGAACGCATCCTTGCCCAGCCCTGCCGTGGCATCCAGCACACGCGGGCGCACGCCCTGCGCGATGCCAACGGCCTTGGCGATCATTTGCCCCGTGCCGCCACCGAACAAACGACGATGGGCCGCGCCGCCTTCGACGAAGTCCACCCGCACCGGCCCTGGCGCATCAGCACCCAGTTGTTGCAGCTGCAAGCCCTGCTCGCCCACTTGCAAGGCAAACTCGCCGTCAGCCACGTGCATAGGCAACCCCAGGCGCTCGGCCCATTGCTCGGCTTGTGGCTGAAACGCCGGAGCCGAGGCCTCGACATGGATGCGGCAGGCGGCAGGTTGCTCAATCATGGGAAAACACGCTCAAAAAAATTAATGATCGGCAAAAACGGCCGATAACAAAACTATCGAGCATTTTGCCAGACCTCAGCGTCGACCGAGAGAAATGTCAGACATTCAACCCACAATCACAGGTTTTATCTCGCCCTACGGCGATTACCGCCTGCGAAATAGCCAAGCACTGAGCGGTGTCAGCCATCACTGGCAAGATTTTTTTGCCCAGGCACTGGCCGATCAGTCGAGCGATGGGGTGCCGGCTTCTCTCAACTTTCCACCGGTCGATCTCGACAGCCCGGTCGAACCGACGGTGGGCAGCGAACTGCTGGCGCACATTGTCTCCCAGCGCGAATGTGACGTGAAGGAAACCGTCGTTCGCCCTCCTGAGCCACTGTTCCTGCCGATTGCCGAGTTTGAAATGGACCTGGCCGACAAACCGTCCCCTCCGTTCCCGGCGGAAGAAATCGTCGCGCAACAGCAACAACAGAACTTCGAAAGCGGCTGGGTTCGTCCGATCGTGCTGGCCGCCGGTCAACCTGTGCCAGAACCCGGTCCGGCCCCCCAACCGCGTCCATTGCACCTGCCGATCGCCGAGTTCGAACTTCATCTGCTGGACAAGCCATTCCCGCCGTTCTCGCCGCAAGAGCTGGTGGAACAACAGAAGCAACTCGATTTCGATAACGGCTGGGCTCGCCCAATCGTCCTGCAAAACCTGCGCATTGCCGCATAAACCTCCGCGACACAGCCGCTACCGAAACCGCATTGTCAGCGCTTGAACAATTGATTGGCCTGCTGATACGGCATCGACCGTGACGTGAACCCGAACGTGCCTGATTTCTGGATCTCTTCGGCGGCGCGATAGAACTCGCCATAGGCCGCCAATGCGAGCGCTGAACCCACGCTGATCCGCTTGACGCCCATTTCGCTCAGTTGCTCGACCGTCAGCTTCAGCCCGCCGGACATCAAGACATTGACCGGTTTCGGCGCCACCGCGCGCACCACCGCCAGGACCTCTTCAGCTGTGCGCAGACCGGGCGCGTACAGCACGTCGGCCCCCGCTTCGGCAAAGGCCTGCAAGCGGCGAATGGTATCGGCCAGATCAGGGTTGCCATGCAGGAAGTTCTCGGCCCGCGCCGTCAGCATGAAGGGGAATGGCAAACTGCGGGCTGCGGCGACAGAGGCTTCGATGCGGGCCACGGCATGTTCAAAGCAGTAGATCGGCGCGCCCTCACGGCCCGTGGCATCTTCGATCGAGCCGCCGACGGCACCGACTTCTGCCGCGCGCAAAATACTTTTCGCGCAGTCCGCCGGGTTGTCGGCGAAACCGTTTTCCAGGTCGACCGCTACCGGCAGATCGGTGGCCGCGACAATCGCCTGAACGTTTGCCAGGGTATCGTCCAGGGTCAATCCGCCATCGGGGCGGGCTTTGGAAAAGGCATAACCGGCACTGGTGGTCGCGAGCGCCTCAAAACCCAGGCTGGCGAGCATTTTCGCCGAACCGGCGTCCCAAGGGTTGGGAATGACAAAAGCGCCGTCGCGTTCATGCAGTGCTTTGAACGCCTGGGCTCGAAGGGTTTGCGCATCCATTGGCAGGCTCCTGAAAAAAGCAGGGAATCCGTCTCAGAGCAGGCCAAGCTGCTCGATGGCGGGCTCTCTGTATAGCTCAGGCAGCGGCGGCAGGCCAGGCAAACGCAGCATCAGTTTTGCGTGAAAACGTTGCGCGAGTTTGGCGGCCAGCAGGTTATCGGCGGTATGCAGGAAGATATAGGGCGTGCGGCCCTCTTCTATCCACTGGGCGATTTTCTCGACCCACGGCACAAGGAAGGGATCGTTAGCCTCCAACTGTGGATGACCGATGAAACGGACTTGCGGGAACGGGGTGAAGGCTGCCGGACGCGGCGGTACCTTGGGCTTTTTTGACTGGGCGTGAAGCACCGAAGGATCCGTCGACACGCAGCTGAACAGCGCGCGTGGGTCGAGACAAATGCGCTCGACTCCGCGATCCCGCAGCAGACGATTGAGCCCGCGCTCGGCATCGCCCTTGGCGAAGAAATCGTCGTGTCGCACTTCGATGGCCAGAGGCCTGTCCACCGCGTCGATAAACCCCGCCAGCTCGTGCAATCGTTGAGGCGTAAAGCTTTTCGACAATTGCAGCCAGAGGGGTGAAACGCGATCGCCCAAGGGGCTGAGCAATTGCAGGAACGTTTCGACAGCGGTCAGTTGTTCGCGCAGGTCGCCACTGTGGCTGATGTCGCCGGGGAATTTGGCAGTGAAGCGAAAGTGCTCGGGCATGGTCTCGGCCCAGCGCTGCACGGTGCTGGCAGCAGGGCTCGCGTAGAAGGTCGTATTACCTTCCACGGCGTTGAATACTTGAGAATAGAGCGTCAGAAATTCGGAGGACTTGGCATCGGGCGGATAGAGGTAATCGCGCCAGGCGTTTTCACTCCAGGACGGGCAGCCGAGGTAATAAGGCAGCCACATCAGATGTACAGGTCGAGGCCCATTACATTCGAATCCCAATCGACAAAAGCGGCAGTGCTCAGGTAGCTGGCGAGTGCCGTGGCCACGCTTTTGCTCATGGCGCGGTGGTAGAGCAGATCTTGTTGACGAGCCGGCAGATTAGCCAGGCGCTGCGCGGAAGCCTTGGCAGCGCGGGCGGCCATTTGCTCTTCGGAGGGCATTTCCAGCTCGCCGTCGATGTCGACGTAATCGTCTTGCGCCACAGCGCCTTTGCGAGGCTTGCGCTTGATGGGGTAGGACTGAGAGGAAACGCCGTCTATACGCATGAGTACATGTCCGGTATCAGTAATGGCAGTTTAGTGGCGCATAGCCTGCTTCGCAAACCGCTTGGTGATAACTAGAACACAGAAATGCAAAAAGGTTTAAAAGCGGGGGAATAAAACGACAATTGGTTACATCCGCTGGATCGCTTTCGCGGGCAAGCCTCGCTCCTACAGAAACGGTGGTGCTTCTTGTAGGAGCGAGGCTTGCCCGCGAATGGAGCAACTCCGTATCGCGGATTAACGCGCTTTCGGGGTCGCCACTTTATCGCGCAGATAAACCGGCTGCGCCTCGTCCGCCACTATCGCCTCACCGCGCGCCCAGGCAAACCGCGCCAGGGTCAACAAGTCTTCGGCGTGGGGCAACATGCCCGCCTCTTGCCCGGTCAGTTTGACGGCGATGCGCTCGGCATAATTCCAGCCGGTGCCCGCGCCAAACCATTCGCCGCTGGCATCGGCCGGCAATGCCGCCGCTTCCGGCGGCAGCACGGCCTCATTGCCGACCAGTCGCATCTCCCCTGCCGTTTCGCGGTAGCAACCCCAATACACTTCGTCCATCCGCGCATCGATGGCGGCCGCCACCTGGCTCACGCCATGCTCGCGGTATGCACGCTGCGCCAGTACCGCCAGGTTCGACACCGGCAGTACCGGGCGATCCAGCGCAAACGCCAGGCCCTGCACCACACCAATCGCAATTCGCACACCGGTGAAAGCCCCCGGCCCACGGCCGAAAGCAATGGCGTCGACCGCTTGCAGGGTGGTCCCGGCATCGGCGAGCAATTGCTGAATCATCGGCAGTAGCTTCTGCGCGTGCAGGCGCGGGATCACCTCGTAATGACTCGTGACTTTGCCATCATGCAGCAAGGCAACGGAGCAAGCTTCAGTCGCGGTGTCCAGGGCCAGCAAGGTGCTCATCAATGTATCCGTAAGAGAGGTCAGAAAAAGTGCGCCAGTATAAACAACTACGGCCCGCAAGCGGGCCGTAGAAGATGAAGCGGTTTTCAGCTCAGCGCTTCAAGCACCTTGCCGGTAATCGCTTCAACCGAGCCAACGCCAGCAATGTGGCTGTACTTCGGCTTGCCCTGAGCAGCGGCCAGGTTCTGGTAGAAGGCTACCAGTGGCTTGGTCTGGGAGTGGTAGACCGACAGGCGATGACGCACGGTTTCTTCGGTGTCGTCCTTGCGCTGTACCAGGTCTTCACCGGTGATGTCGTCCTTGCCGGCAACTTTGGGCGGGTTGTAGACGGTGTGGTACACGCGGCCGCTGGCCTCGTGAACACGACGACCGGCGATACGCTGAACGATTTCTTCGTCATCGACGGCGATTTCGACCACGTTGTCCAGTTCGACGCCGGCGTCCACCAGGGCTTCAGCCTGCGGAATGGTGCGCGGGAAGCCATCGAAAAGGAAACCGTTGGCGCAGTCGGACTGGGCAATGCGGTCCTTGACCAGCGCGATGATCAGGTCATCGGACACCAGGCCACCGGCATCCATGATGCTTTTGGCCTTGATGCCCAGCTCGGTGCCGGCCTTGACCGCGGCACGCAGCATGTCGCCAGTGGAGATTTGCGGAATGCCGAATTTCTCGGTGATGAACTTAGCCTGAGTACCTTTACCGGCCCCGGGAGCTCCCAGCAGAATGACGCGCATCGATGTGCTCCTCAATTTTTTATATAGATAACGTCAGATTCGCCTCGTGGGGCCAATCTCAAAAAAAGGGTCGTGGCCGCCCAAACGGCCAGAGGCTGATCAAGATACACAGCAGGCCCTGAGCACACAAGCCGCCGAAAGTCGGAGAAACCTACACCTTATGTGACCTTGCAATGGGGTACCCCAAGTCGCAACCCCATCATTAACTGTCGCCTGACAGCACTTTTCAGCCCCTCGCTCCCAGGCACTCGACGCGCGCGCCGGGTGCCTTGCGCCACGACGAAAATCTTAGCCGGTATTGCGCAAACCGGCGGCAATCCCCGCTACAGACACCAGCAACGCCTGTTCTACCGGGCTGCCTTGTGCCACTTCCTGTTGCCGTGAACGGGCCAACAGTTCGGCCTGCAATAGATGCAGCGGGTCGAGATAGGTGTTGCGCAGGCGGATAAATTCAAGGGTATCAGGGCTATGTGCCAGTAGCTGCGACTGACCAGTCAACCCCAGGACCACCGAACACGCCTGCGACAATAGGTCGCGTAAATGCGCACCCAAAGGCAACAAATCTGGCTCAACCAAGCGCTCATCGTAGGACTGGGCAATATCGGCATCGGCCTTGGCCAGTACCATTTCCAGCATATCGATACGGGTCCGGAAGAACGGCCATTGCTCGCGCATCTGCCCCAGCAACGCGCCCTCACCGCGCTCCAGCGCCTTGCTCAGCGCCGCTTCCCAGCCGAGCCACGCCGGCAGCATCAAGCGAGTCTGGGTCCAGCCGAAGATCCACGGGATCGCCCGCAGGCTTTCGATCCCGCCGGCCCGGCGTTTGGCCGGGCGGCTGCCCAACGGCAGTCGCCCCAGTTCCTGTTCCGGCGTGGACTGACGGAAATACTCGACGAACTGTGGATTTTCCCGCACCACCGCACGGTAAGCGCTGACACCGTCTGCCGCCAATTCGTCCATCAAATGGCGCCACGCAGGCTCCGGGGGTGGCGGTGGCAGCAAGGTCGCTTCCAGCACTGCTGCCAGGTACAGGTTGAGGTTTTGTTCGGCGATGTCCGGCAGGCCGAACTTGAATCGAATCATTTCCCCCTGCTCAGTGGTGCGGAACCGCCCCGCCACCGAACCGGGTGGCTGCGACAGAATCGCCGCGTGCGCCGGACCGCCGCCACGGCCCACGGTGCCACCGCGACCGTGGAACAACAGCAGCTCCACTTGTTGCTCGCGACAGATATCGACCAGCCGCTCCTGCGCCCGATACTGCGCCCAGGCGGCCGCCGTGGTGCCGGCGTCCTTGGCCGAGTC
Organism: Pseudomonas sp. IT-P253; assembly: GCF_949768125.1. NCBI lineage: Bacteria > Pseudomonadati > Pseudomonadota > Gammaproteobacteria > Pseudomonadales > Pseudomonadaceae > Pseudomonas > Pseudomonas sp. IT-P253. The sequence continues at coordinate 71,131 of NZ_CATKPT010000005.1, forward strand.
GGAGTAGCCGATCATCACTTCCTGCGGCCCTTGCAGGCGCGCGCGATAACCCGGCAGCAGCAACAGTTTTTCAATCACCGGGCCGGCGTTGTCGAGGTCTGCGAGGGTTTCGAACAGCGGCACCACGCGCATCGGCCGCAGGACGCCAGACTCTTTGAGCAGCAGTTGCACAGCGAGCACATCGGAAGCGGCGCCGGCCATGGAAATCACATACGAACCGAGCGAAGCCCCCGGTGCGGCCGCGATTTCCCGGCAAGTGGCGAGCACTTCGGCGGTATCGGCGGAGGGCTTGAAGTACGCCGGAAGCAATGGCCGACGGTTATTCAGTTCACGCATCAGGAAGGCAATTCGCTCTTCCTCGCTCCAGTCCTCATAGCGACCGAGGCCCAGGTAATCGGTGATTTCGGTCATGGCTGCGGTATGCCGCGACGAGTCCTGACGCACATCGAGGCGCACCAGGAACAGGCCGAAAGTCACCGCCCGGCGCAGGCAATCGAGCAACGGACCGTCCGCGATCACACCCATGCCGCACTCATGCAGCGACTGGTAACACAGCTCCAGCGGATCGAGCAGCTCGCGGTTGTGTTGCAGCACCTCGGCGGTCGCTGGCGTGGAGGTCGTCAAGGCGGCGTGAGCCCAGCTCCGGGTGGCGCGCAGGCGTTCACGCAACTGCTTAAGCACCGCGCGATAGGGCTCTGCGCTGTCCCCAGCCTTGGCTTTAAGCGCATCGTTGGCTTGTTGCATCGACAACTCGGCGGCGAGGCGATCGACGTCACGCACGAACAAATCGGCCGCCATCCAGCGCGCCAGCAGCAACACCTCGCGGGTCACGGCAGCGGTGACGTTGGGGTTACCGTCACGGTCGCCGCCCATCCATGAAGCAAAGCGAATCGGCGCGGATTCCAGCGGCAGATGCAGGCCGGTGGCGTCATGCAGGGCTTTATCGGCCTTACGCAAATAGTTGGGGATCGCCTGCCACAACGAATGCTCGATCACCGCGAAGCCCCATTTGGCTTCGTCCACGGGCGTCGGGCGAGTACGGCGGATTTCTTCGGTGTGCCAGGCTTCGGCGATCAATCGCTGCAATTTCGACTGAATCTGCTCGCGCTCGGCACTGGTCAGGTCGCGATGATCCTGCGCGGCGAGTTGCGCGGCAATGGCGTCGTATTTCTGGATCAGCGTGCGGCGAGCGACTTCGGTGGGGTGAGCCGTCAACACCAGCTCGATTTCCAGGCGCCCCAATTGTCGCGCCAGGGCGTCGGCACCATGGCCTTCAGCACGCAGGCGAGCGAGCAACTCCGGCAGCACCCGTGCCTCGAACGGCGCGGGCTGTGACTCTTCGCGGCGGTGAATCAGCTGATACTGCTCGGCGATATTGGCCAGGTTGAGAAACTGGTTGAACGCCCGTGCAACCGGCAGCAACTCGTCTTCAGTCAATTGATTGAGACTGGCGCTCAGTTCGGCGTCCATCGAGCCACGACGGTCGGCCTTGGCGCCCTTGCGGATCTGCTCGATCTTGTCGAGAAAATCGTCCCCGTACTGCTCACGAATGGTGTTGCCCAACAGCTCACCCAACAGGTGAACGTCCTCGCGCAAGCGTGCATCAATATCGGTCATCAGCCGTTCTCCAGCGAAAAATCCGGGTGTGCTTTGTCGTTAGAGAGTGCCGTTGTAAGGCGGTTCTTACAAGCAGAGTGCGAGGGTAATGATGTTCGTTTAAGAGAATTTTGGGATTGGGGTTGGGTACATATCCGTTTCTGCGGTAGCGGCTGCTGGCGGTTTCGCTTTTACAGCGACTCACTTTTGCAGACGCCCAAAAGTAAGCAAAACGCTTTGCCCCTCCATTCGGTGCCTCGCCTAGGCTCGGCATGCCCTCACTCCGGCATTGCTCCGGGGGCCCGCCGCCATCGGCCATCCATGGCCGGGGGCGGCTACCGCGGCATCCTTGCCGCGGTGCCCCCTGCGCAACGCCTGCGTTCGGCCTCTGGGAAAGGGGCGGCAGATCTGAAGCCAAAGCGAAGCAACGGCAACGGCAAGGGCAAGGGCAAGGGCAAGGGCAAGGGCAAGGGCAAGGGCAAGGGCAAGGGTAAGGGCAAGGGCAAGGGCAAGGGCAAGGGCTTCGCGAGCAGGCTCGCTCCCACAATGGATCCGCGTACAGCTTTTAATTTTCACCACCCACAATGGTGCGGCGTACCGTTTTTGATTCTCACCACTCATCAGGCCGAGCGTTAGCTCGCCTTCAGCTTTTGATCTCGATGCACCTATATCGAGAGGCCGAGTGGAGGTTCTGCGCAGTGGGCAACCCGGCATGGATGCCGGGTTAGCCGCCCCCGGCCATGGATGGCCGATGGCGGCGGGCTCACGGAGCAGGACCGGAGCGAGGGCATGCCGAGCCACAGCGAGGCACCGAACGAAAGGGGCAAGAGCGTTTGGTTACTTTGCGCTTTTCAAAGTGACCCGCCGTAAGGGCGGAACCCATAGCCGCCGCTACCCAAAAAACGGATATACACCCAATCAAAGCCCTCAGGTGAGCCCTCGCTACAAATGCGCGCGCCCAAAGCACCAAGGCCATAGGGAGCAGCATTAGACGACGAAGGGACTTTAAACCTTGAGCGTTAAAGCTAGTCTGAAGAGTAAGCCGTATAACGGCTGCCGCCGGCCACCGCCGGACACTCACCGCCTGCCACGTGCAGGAGCGCAATGAGGTCTTTATGAAAATTCGCGAACTTGCCCAGCATTGGGAAGAAAACGCCAAGGGTCGCCTGACCGAGACGGGTTACACGATTCATCTGGACGTGGAAGCCGCCGCCCGGCTGGCGGCGATTACCGAGATGTACCCGAAACGCCAGCCCGAAGAACTGCTCGGCGAGCTGATCGGCGCCGCGCTGGAAGAGCTCGAAAAAAGCTTCCCGTATGTGAAAGGGGCGACCGTCGTGGCCACCGACGAAGAAGGCGATCCGCTGTACGAAGACGTCGGTCCGACCCCGCGTTTTCTCGCGTTATCCCGTCGTCATCTGCACGATTTGTCGGCGGGCAATGACAAGCAGAAACACTGATCCAGCCAAGATAAACCTGTGGGAGCGAGCCCGCTCCGGGCGGCGTTCCGACGAAGACGTCAGTACAGTCAACAATCAGGTTGGCAGAACGACCACTTTCGCGAGCAGGCTCGCTCCCACTTTGATATCCATTACACATAAAACCGCAGTTACTGCTCCAGCTTCTGCGGCGTTTCCTGGCCCATGCAACGCACGGCTTTTTTCTTGTTGTCGACCAGCACACCGGTCAGGCCTTTCTGCTCGGTGTCGAACAGCACCAGCACGCCATCGACGCACTGGGCCACTTGCGCCGCCGGTTCCAGGGAGACTTTGTAGTCTTCCCCCGGCACGGTCTTGAGCATGGTGAAGTCGCTGAGCAACAACGCATCCTCAGGCTTGGCGAAGTGCAGGTAACCGTAGAACCACAAGGCACCGACGGTACCGAGGATGCTGCAGATACCGGTGATGATCAGCGGGATGGCGTTACGTTCTTCACTCATTGCGGGCTCTCTGGTGGTTCATCTTCTGAATTCGGGGGCGCCGGGTAATTCGGGATTTCGCCCAGTCGGCGCAGGCCGTTGAAATGCTGCGGGTCATCGAGATAGCGCAGCATGACTTTGCGCCAGACCGGGTCGGCGAACGTCTGCACATGACCCCCTCGGGTCAGTTGCAGCACCCGCGGCGGCGGCGCAGCTTGATACAGTCGGATGCCGTTGGAAAGAGGCACGAGCGGATCGTCGATGCTGTGGTAGATCAGTTTCGGCACACCGTTGAGCTGCGCCATTGAGTTGATCGCACTGTCGCCATCCGGTACCAGCCAGGACAGCGGCACCTGGAACGCCCAGGTCAGCCACGAATTGCTCAGGGCATACCGGCCGACACTGCGGTAACTGGCGGGCACGCCGTCGAGCACTATAGCCTTGAGCTGTCGCTGGCGCTCGGGATGCTGGACCAGGTAATGCACGGCCATCGCCCCCCCGAGGCTCTGCCCCAGCAGGATCAGCGGTTTGCCTTTGACCTCAGGGGCCTGATCGAGCCATTTGAACGCAGCGTCGATGTCCTGATAGATCGCCGGCAAACTCGGCTCGCCTTCGGACAGGCCATAACCGCGATAGTCCACCAGCAGCACTTGATAGCCCGCCTGCGGCAACCACCAACTTGCGCCCAGGTGCAGGGGCATATTGCCGCCGTTGCCGTGCAGGTGCAGCACCGTGCCTTTGACCTCGACACCTTTTTTGGCCGGCAGCCACCAGCCGTGCAGCTTGAGGCCATCGGCGGTGACCAGGGTGACGTCGCGGTATTCGAGTTTGGCTTTTTCCGGGGTAAACAGCTGACCGGGGTCGGGATAGAACAGCAGCGAACTGCAGCCGCTCAAGGTCAGCAGAAGGCAGACGATGCCGAGGATTCTCATCCGTTGAAACCTCGCGAAAATTGGGTGAAACACAAAAACCTGTGGGAGCGAGCCTGCTCGCGATAGCGGTATGTCAGTCAACATCAATGTTGAATGTTAGGCCGTTTTCGCGAGCAGGCTCGCTCCCACAGGGTAATCAACAGACTCACAATATATTGGAGTAATCCGCTTCGATCCGGTCCAGGCTCAGGTGGTTGAGGAAGTTGGAGAAGCACATCCACGCCGACAACGCATTCAAGTCGCGGAACTGCTCTGGTAAATACTTCGGCGGCACCACCAACCCTTCATCCACCAATTGCCGCAACGTCCGCATGTCTTCCAGCGTGGTCTTGCCGCAAAACAGCAAGGGTATTTGCTCAAGCTTGCCTTTACGCACGGCCAACTGAATGTAGTTGTAAACCATGATAAAGCCCTTGAGGTAGGACAAGTCTTTGGTAAATGGCAGACCTGTCGGCACCGACCCGCGGAAAACCCGACTGGCGTTGCCGTAGCTTTCCGCCATCTCAAAACCCTGTTCGCAGAAGAACTCGAAGATCTGCAGGAAGTCGGCGCCCTCTTCCACCATGTGAATGGCACGCGTGCGGTTGGTCAGTTTGCGCAGGCGACTGGGGTAGGAGGCGAAGGTGATGATTTCCATCAGGATCGCCAGCCCTTCCTGAGTCACTGTCGACGACGGCGGCCCTTTGGACAGGAAGGTGCAGATTGGCTGGTTCAGTCCATTGAGCGTGGTGCCCACATGCACCAACCCTTCGTGAACTTCCAGGGCACGCACGTCGCGGTCGTTGAACATCGCGTCAGCGCGGATCTTGATGTAGTCGGCACCGGCCGCCGCATCGGCGACGATCCCGTCGGATTCAAACACCCGAATGGTCTCTTCGGCCTCGCCAAAGACCTTGTTCAAACGAGTTTGCAAGAGATGCACGGCCTCTTTGGCGGAGAGCGTCTTGGGCTCATCCTTCAGGTCGCCACGGCCATCAATGTTGTTCAAGTAATCCGACAGCATCAGCCCCAGGTCGGCCAACGTCGGGTCGCCCGCATGGAAGGCATCAGACGCGGCGCCGTAAAGTTCCTGGGAAATCAGCCCGAAATCCTCGGTGCCGCGCGCTTCGAGCATGCGCACCACCATCCGGTACTCCTTGCACATGCGGCGCATGATCTGGCCAACCGGATTGAACTGACCGAGCTGACGGGTGATGTCGCGCTCGATGTTCTGGAATTCCAGTTTCACTTTGTTGGAGTCGAAGGACAATGGCCGGTTCAGGTAGTAATCACGGTCCACGGCCGGCATTTCCTTGCCCTTGGCCTTGAGGAAACCCTTGCGGATGTTGTCGTCCCATTTAACCGCGTCGAGGACGCGAATCGGCGTCTGCGCCAGCACAATGCGATCGGACAAAATGCGTATCGTCTGCTGGTAATCGTCCACCCGAAACTCCTGTAGAAAAACCGTTACGTGCTGGGTTATTTGGCTTTGGCCTGGCGCTGATAACGCACCGCCTCGACGAACACGTCGGAATTGGCCGGATCGTCGAGGTAGGCGAACACCTGTTCCATGTTGCTGTTGATCAGCACACCGTCACCGTCATCGGTCTGGAAGCGTTCGCCGCTGAGGACTTTCTGTCCCAGGGCCTGATTTATCTGCTCAAGGTCGAGGTTGTAGACCACCAACTCATGCTTTTCGTTGAGCTCGAAACCGGCCATCGTGAAATGCCCGCCGAACTGCGGCACTTTCGCCGACAAATACCAGCGATCACCATGGTGCGACACCGTGAACGGGTAAGCTTCTCGCTCCTTGGGCTTGGCCTTGAAGTAACTGACGGCCTGATAGTGATTGTCGTCAAGGCGGGTCAGCTCAAGGTTCATCGGCTCGCCCCAGGCGTTGGTGCTGGTCCACTTGCCGAGCAAGCCTTTTGGCGCAGGCTCGCCGCCGGGCAGAGGCTCCTTGAAGGTCACCAGACAGCCACTGAGCAGCAGGCACGACAAGGCGATCAGAACGACACGCCAGGCTTTCATTCAACACTCCCTATCGATAGCTCCCACAGGGGGCGGGGTTCCCACAAGGGATCACACCGACGCCAATACCAGGTGCATGTAGCGTTTGAGGATACCGAGCATTTCCGCTTCGGCCACAGGCTCGGCGTTGTTGAGCAGGCCCTGATATTCCATCCGCCCGATAATCGCCGTCAACACTTTGGCATCCTGTTGTGGCTCGCGTGAACCCAATACCTGTAAAAGCTGGCACGTACCCTGTAGGAGAATTTGCTGATGCGAACGCACCAACACGGCAAGACGCGGGTTAAGCAGCGCTTCCTGGCGGAACGCCTGTTCTGCCATCAAGTGTTCACGCCGGTTGGTCAACTGGCGGTGAACATAGTCCGCCATCAACCGCGCTATATCATCGGCCAGTTGCGAGCGCGACTCGGGGCTGCCGTCGCCCCTGTCCACCATCTCGCGCAACAGGGCTTCGGTGTTCACCCATAGCTTGGCCATGAAAGCCGCGCTACGTTCCACATATTGAGCGAAGGTATCGGTGAGCAAGTCATCGATATCCTTGAAATAGTAAGTGGTGGCCGACAACGGCACACCGGCCTCGGCGGCAACCGCTCGATGACGCACGGCCCGTACCCCATCGCGCACGACAATGCGCATCGCTGCATCGAGAATGTCCTGTCGACGCTGTTCGCTGCCCTGTCGGCTGGCCTTGCGGCCCTGGTACTGAACACTTTCAGCGACCGCAGTGGCGACGACCGCTGCACCTTCTTGAGCAATTGCAGATTTCACGACAGGTCATTCCTCTCTGTTTTAAGCAACAAATTGATACGTTTGTACCAGACAGGCAATAAAAAGCCGCCTGGGCAGGCGGCTTTTTATTGGAACGCTTACGCTTGCGGCCGCATGTGCGGGAACAGAATCACGTCGCGGATCGACGGTGAGTTGGTCAACAACATCACCAGACGGTCAATGCCGATACCTTCGCCGGCCGTTGGCGGCATGCCGTACTCCAACGCACGAACGAAGTCGGCGTCGAAGTGCATGGCTTCATCGTCACCGGCGTCCTTGTCGGCCACCTGAGCCATGAAGCGCTCGGCCTGATCTTCCGCGTCGTTCAACTCGGAGTAGGCGTTGGCGATTTCGCGGCCGCCGATGAACAGCTCGAAACGGTCGGTGACGTTCGGGTTCTCGTCGTTACGACGGGCCAGCGGCGACACCTCGAACGGGTACTGGGTGATGAAGTGCGGCTGTTCCAGCTTGTGCTCGACCAGCTCTTCGAAAATCATCACCTGCAACTTGCCCAGACCTTCGAAGCCCAGCACCTTGGCACCGGCCTTCTTGGCGATGGCGCGAGCCTTGTCGATGTCGTTCAGGTCCGCCGCGGTCAGCTCAGGGTTGTACTTGAGGATCGAGTCGAACACCGACAAACGCACGAACGGTTCGCCAAAGTGGAACACCTTGTCGCCGTACGGAACGTCGGTGCTGCCCAGAACCAGCTGCGCCAGTTCACGGAACAGTTCTTCGGTCAGGTCCATGTTGTCTTCGTAGTCGGCGTAAGCCTGGTAGAACTCCAACATGGTGAATTCAGGGTTGTGACGAGTCGAAACGCCTTCGTTACGGAAGTTGCGGTTGATTTCGAACACTTTCTCGAAGCCGCCAACCACGAGGCGCTTTAGGTACAACTCAGGCGCGATACGCAGGAACATACCCATGTCCAGCGCGTTGTGATGCGTTTCGAACGGCTTGGCCGCCGCGCCACCCGGAATGGTTTGCAGCATCGGCGTTTCCACTTCCAGGAAGTCACGCTGCATCAGGAAGCTGCGGATGTGGGCGATGACTTGCGAACGCACGCGGAACGTCTGGCGCACGTCTTCGTTGACGATCAGGTCAACGTAACGCTGGCGGTAGCGCTGCTCGGTGTCGGTCAGGCCGTGGTGTTTGTCCGGCAGCGGACGCAGGGACTTGGTCAGCAGGCGCACGCTGGTCATTTCGACGTACAGGTCGCCCTTGCCGGAACGGGCCAGGGTGCCTTCAGCGGCGATAATGTCGCCCATGTCCCAGGTTTTCACCGAGGCCAGGGTGTCTTCGGACAGGGTTTTACGGTTGACGTAAACCTGGATGCGACCGGTCATGTCCTGGATCACCATGAACGAGCCACGGTTGAGCATGATGCGACCGGCAACCTTGACCGGGATTGCAGCCTCTGCCAGCTCTTCCTTGGTCTTGTCCGCGTACTGCTTCTGCAAGTCTTCGCAGTAGTTTTCGCGGCGGAAGTCGTTCGGGAAGGCATTGCCCTTGGCGCGCTCGGCAGCAAGCTTTTCCTTGCGCAGGGCGATCAGGGAGTTTTCTTCCTGTTGCAGGGCTTGCGGGTCGAGTTCTAGGTCGCTCATGTCTTTAAAAATTCCATCACAGGTTCGTTGCCCCTGCCTGGCGGCAGGGTTCGCGGGCAAGCCTCGCACCCACAGGATCGCGGAGTCCGCCGATCCTGTAGCGCGTGTCTTAGAGCCCTTGTTTCAGGCTTGCTACCAGGTATTCGTCGATGTCGCCGTCGAGCACCTTGTCGCAGTCGCTGCGTTCGATGTTAGTGCGCAAATCCTTGATTCGCGACGCATCGAGTACATACGAGCGGATCTGGTGACCCCAGCCGATGTCGGACTTGGTGTCTTCCAGGGCCTGGGACGCTGCGTTGCGTTTCTGCACTTCCTGCTCGTACAAGCGCGCCCGCAACATTTTCATCGCGGTGTCTTTGTTGGCGTGTTGGGAGCGTTCGTTCTGGCAGCTGACCACGGTGTTGGACGGTACGTGGGTGATACGTACGGCCGAGTCAGTGGTGTTTACGTGCTGACCACCGGCACCGGAGGAGCGGTAGGTGTCGATGCGCAGGTCCGACGGGTTGATGTCGATTTCGATATTGTCATCGATTTCCGGCGATACGAACACGGCCGAGAACGAGGTGTGACGACGGTTACCGGAGTCGAACGGGCTCTTGCGCACCAGACGGTGCACGCCGATCTCGGTACGCAACCAGCCAAAGGCGTATTCGCCCTTGATGTGCACGGTAGCGCCCTTGATCCCGGCCACTTCACCGGCCGACAGTTCCATGATGGTCGCGTCGAAACCGCGTTTGTCAGCCCAGCGCAGGTACATGCGCAGCAGGATGTTGGCCCAGTCCTGAGCCTCGGTACCGCCGGAGCCGGCCTGGATGTCCAGGTAGGCGTTGTTGGCGTCCATTTCACCGCTGAACATGCGACGGAATTCGAGCTTCTCGAGGGACTCGCGCAGACGTTCGACTTCGGCGGCGACGTCATCGACGGCGGCCTGGTCTTCTTCTTCGGCGGACATCAGCAGCAGATCTTTGGCGTCGGCCAGGCCGGTGTGCATTTCGTCGAGGGTTTCGACGATCTGCGCCAGCAGCGAACGCTCGCGGCCCAGTTCCTGAGCGTACGACGGGTTGTTCCAGACAGACGGATCTTCAAGCTCGCGATTGACTTCAGTCAGACGCTCATGCTTTTGATCGTAGTCAAAGATACCCCCGAATAGTTTCGGAGCGCTCGGACAGGTCCTTGATACTGTTAAGGATCGGGTTGATTTCCATGGCGGGCAGCACTCGTTGGCGAACTTTTGAAAGCCGGCGAGTATAACGTAATCAGGCTGTCACGGCAGCCCGCCTGGCGGCTTTAGGGGGGAAATCACGGAATTCAGGTTGATCACAACCACACACGGTTGCCATGACCGAAGACTCTCAGAGCGAGGTCGTAGAAAATCCCAGATACAGACACATCCATAGCATGTGTAGAAAGTTTATTAATCACCGAAAAATCACTTCGAAACACCTGTAGGAAACGCCCTTATTAAAAACCGGAACACTCCTACGCCTTCATGACTTGCACACCACCCAATTTAACTCTATAAACATTCAACACAAAAACAAACCACAACAAATTAATCACACTCAATAAAAACAGTAATGCTTTAACTTAAACTTAGGCGAACCCTTCGCCACGAATTATTTTAACTATAAAAACCGCCTCCCCCTCAACTTCGCCACAATCTCTACAATTAAAGGACCGCTATGAAAACCATCAACAACATAGTAATTGTAGGATTTGGCAGCATCGCACAAGCGCTCCTACCCCTACTAACCGAAAATTACAGCGCAAACATTATAATTTTCGACAAAGAAACCAATGATATTCAAAAGAGCATCGCGAAAGAGTTTTCGATAACACTCAAGAGAAAACTCATAACCAGTGATAATTTTTGCGAAATTTTGACGCCTCTGCTAAGCAACACTAGCTTTCTTCTAAATCTCGCTGTATCCGTTTCAAGTATAGCCCTGATAGATCTTGCCCAACGACTCGATGCACTTTATCTAGATACTTGCATAGAGCCGTGGGAATATGCCAGCCACAATGACCACTGCTTTATTAGCAATCACTCCCTCAGGGAACAATTAAAAGACTATACAAGAACTAAAGCATCGACAACAACAGCACTTGTTGCACATGGAGCAAACCCTGGATTCATTTCCATACTACTAAAAAAAGCAATGCTTGAGATGGCAACAATTAACAAGCTAACTGATCGACCAATAACTCGGACTGACTGGGCTGAGTTAGCCAACAGGCTTGAATTACAAGTTATACAGATTTCAGAGCGCGACACTCAAGTCACTTCACGCGTCCGAGAGCACAACAATTTCATGTGTACTTGGTCTGTGGACGGACTGATTACTGAGTGCTTACAGCCAGCAGAAATGGGATGGGGTACTCACGAGGAGACAATTCCTAATGGAGCTAAAATCAACCGGTACTCATTGGAAATGCTCGAACAAGGACGAGAGGTCATAGTGAAAAGCTGGTCGCCGAATTACTTAGAATTTTCGGCATATCTATTGACGCACAACGAATCGCTTTCGATTGCGGAGTACTTAACTTTAGGTGACCCGACCAATCCAACATATCGTCCGACCGTTTATTATGCGTATCACCCATGCGATCAAGCGGTAGAATCAATACAACTGCTTAAAGAAGGGAGTGAAAACCCAATACAATCCAAGGAAATAATGAAGGAAGACATAGTTTCAGGTATTGATGAGCTTGGCATTTTTTTGATCAGTAAAAAATACAAATCATTTTGGCTCGGATCAAATCTGTCAATAGGCAAAGCAAGAAAAATGGCAAACCACAATAGCGCCACCAGCCTGCAAGTCGTATCAAGTATCGTAGCTGGAATGAAGTGGGCCGAATTGCACCCTGACTCTGGCGTATTAGAATCCGAAAGTCTCGACTGGCATTACATTTACGAATTCGCCGAACGGTATTGGCAACCTATCGTTAAGCAAGAGACCGATTGGCAACCCAACCTATCTAGCGACTCCTTATCATTTCAGAATTTTCGCATAACTCCTCAGCATTAAGATTACAACTCATGGAGCGCCAACATTATGGACAACACAAAAACATTCACCAAAAATGGCGAGACTCGGTCCACACTAGATGCCTCAGCAGTTCTGAAAAACTTTAAATTTCCTCTAGTAGATCTTAGTGATATCGCACACGCCGAGTGGAAAGGGATATTTTTTGACTCGATAATTACAGAGTACGATGCTCGCCGTCTATATTGGCATTTAGAAGACCAATATGCAGAAACCTTCCCAACTCTGACAGATGTGTTGATTCCTTGGCTCCGAGACGAAATCGACCATGCCTATGGCTTTGCCTTGATCTATTCATCTTTCACTGGCATACCACTGGACCAAGTTATACTCGAAGCCGAAATCAGAAAACCTGACTTCACCATTATCAATCCAATAGCCAGTGATGCATTTAAGCTTCTCATCATGCTGGCCTACGATGAAATAATTACCACACATGTATATCACCGCAGCATAGCTAAGTACGATCAGTTCGATTCAGAACAACTATCGAATTGGATAAGAAAGGCAAAGAAAGATGAAGCCAGACACTTCATCTCATTTGTACAAAAAGCCAAGAGTCTTTTTCCTGAACGGACAACCGAGACCCGCTCAATACTTGATGAAATATTCAATCTAGACTTTGAAAAATCAAGCTACACCGGGACATTCGTGCTGGACCACAACACAACTGACTTCCCAATATCCAAAAAAGAAATAAAGGACATGATAATCCCTGCCATCGTAAAGAAATTCAACGAGTGAAAAATTCGCCTCCGAGGAATAATAATGAAACAACCTTTTTTAGTTAAACAACACTGGAGTTCTCGGGCCCTTTTTAATGAAATTTCTAATGGAGGATGGGTAAATCCTGGGATCGATAAAAAATATCAAGACTTTTTCATGGCAGATCTAGCCTCAGAATATGATGCAATAAACCTTTACAACCACCTATACAGAGCAAGAAATAATTTTTCACCATACTTCGTCCAGTATTTAGATTTTTGGTTTGCAGATGAAAAAAATCATTCCGATGGTTTCTTCGAGCTTAATCGTCTTTTATTTGGTTCTAGCGAGGAAGAGTTAATCGACCAACTGAAAGTACGGACTGGCAATTTCGAAAACCTGGAAGAAACACTCTCCAATGAGTTCAACTTGCTCCTCATGTTCGCTTACGACGAGTATATTTCCGTCAAAACATACAAAAAAGATACATTTTATAGCGAGTTTGGACACCCTGCCTTCAACACATGGATTAAAAATCTAATATCGGATGAAGCGATCCATTTTGGCAACGCGATAAAAATCCTCAAATACGCTCATAGATCGAAACTAGATAAAGCAGAAGAAGTGCTTCGCAACATAATTACATTAGAAGGCAGCACTTACCAAAATACCTTCCTGTTCGATCACGACGGCCCTCATTTCCTACTTGATCACAACGAACTAGGTGAAGTTGCCATAGAGGAAATATTATCCATTCTAACCAAAGGCCGAAAATGAAGAACTACTATTACATGACCGCTGCACTTCTACTTATGATATTCGGCGAAATATTGACAATTTATAGCGAAGTATACGCTTCAAAACTCCCCGGCAAGCCACTGGAAACCCCATTAATGTTTCTCAGACCAATAGTGCTAATTTGTATCGCAGGCACATGCCTGGTTTTTGCATACTGGCTTGGATACAAAGGCACGGGAAACATCTGGATAGTAACAGTCGTTTCGATAACGCTTCTGCTAATTTTAGAGCCTATCGTTATATATGCGATGCTCAAGGAGCTCCCTGAAAGAGGCGCATTAATAGGATTTTTTCTAGGAGCCGCTGGATTAGTTGCCGCCGTGGCGCTCTAACTAAATCAAAAGGATAGAATCATGCACGCTGAAGAAAACACAATGACTTGCACTGTCTGTGGCTATGAGTATGACCCTGCGAAAGGTGATCCTGAAAATGGAGTATCACCCGGTACGCACTGGGATGATATCCACGAGGATTGGTTATGCCCGGATTGCCAGATGCCAAAAGGCGATTTCGCATTAACCCCTAAACTAAAAAACTGCTAACCAATATTTGAAGCAGCTCTAGCTTGAGAAACAGAAAATAAAGCTAGCCAATATACTCAAGCCAGCTTTATTAACTTAACTTATTAGTCTATTACTCAATCCCCACCTGATTACGCCCATTCTTCTTCGCCAGGTACAGCCCCTTGTCCGCCGCAAGAATCAACTGCCGGCAATCGCTGCCGGGTTGGGGGGTGAGGGTCGACAGGCCGATGCTGATGGTCAGGCTCGAACCTTCGGTCGGCGAAATATGCGGAATTTTCAATGCTGCCACGGTCTGGCGAAGTTTTTCCGCCACCAGCCGCGCGCCGCCCGGCGAGGTATTGGGCAATACCAGCGCGAACTCTTCGCCACCATAACGGGCCGGCAGGTCCGAAGGCCGGGCGCTGGCGTCACGGATGGCTGTGGCGACTTTGCGCAGGGCTTCGTCGCCTTCCAGGTGGCCAAAGCTGTCGTTGAAGGTCTTGAAATAGTCCACATCAATCATCAGCAGCGACAATTGGCTCTGGTCACGCAACGAGCGTCGCCATTCCAGCTCCAGGTATTCGTCGAAGTGGCGACGATTCGACAGCCCGGTCAGGCCGTCGGAGTTCATCAACCGCTGTAGCACCAGATTGGTGTCGAGCAACTGCTGCTGACTGACTCGCAACGCACGGTAGGCCGCATCACGCTGCAACAACGTCATATAGGAGCGTGAGTGATAGCGAATGCGTGCCACCAGTTCAATGTTGTCCGGCAGTTTGACCAGGTAATCGTTGGCGCCGGCCGCGAACGCCGCGCTCTTGATCAGCGGGTCTTCCTTGGTCGACAGGACAATGATCGGAATGTCCTTGGTTGCCGGGTGATTGCGGTACTCGCGCACCAGGCTCAGGCCGTCGAGGCCGGGCATGACCAGGTCCTGGAGGATCACCGTGGGCTTGATGCGAATCGCCTGGGCAATGGCCTGGTGCGGGTCGGCGCAGAAGTGGAAATCGATATTTTCTTCGTTCGACAACCCGCGGCGCACCGCCTCGCCGATCATTGCCTGATCGTCCACCAGCAGCACCATGGCGGCGTTTTCGTCGGTCTTGAAGTCGTCGAGCTGTAAGTCATTCATGTGCGGTCACCTGAGTACTACTTGGGCCACTATTGCTGTGAAAGGTGTTCACTTGGGGAAAATCTCCAGCAATCGTGGCGCTATCTTGTCCAGTGGGCGAATTTCCACTGCGGCGTCAATGGCGGCTGCCGCTTTCGGCATACCATATACCGAACTGCTTTGTTGGTCCTGAGCGATGGTCAGGTAGCCCTGTTGGCGCATGAGTTTAAGCCCCTGGGCGCCATCGCGCCCCATGCCGGTGAGCAATACACCCACGGCATCGCCGTTCCAGTAAGTGGCTACGCTTTCGAAAAACACATCGATCGAGGGACGATAGATCTCGTTGACCGGTTCGGCGGTGTAGGCCAGCGTTCCGTTTTTCAACAAGCGAATATGGTGGTTGGTGCCGGCCAACAGCACGGTGCCAGCCTGCGGCGGCTCGCCTGCCTCGGCCAGACGCACGTTCAAGCCACTGGCACTGCTCAACCATTCGGCCATGCCGGTGGCGAATACTTGATCAACATGCTGTACCAGCACGATGGCCGCTGAAAAATCCCGTGGCAGCCCCTTGAGCAAGACTTCCAGCGCGGCCGGCCCTCCGGCGGATGAGCCGATGGCCACCAGGCGCTGGCGCGATCCCGAACTGCGTAATGGGCCGGGTGCCGGGCGCAGCTGACTGCCCTTCTCACCGATCAGCCAACCGATGTTCATGATCTTGCGCAGCAATGGGGCCGCCGCTTCCTGCGCATTGCCGGCACCGAGCGCTGGCGTATCAACCACATCCAGCGCCCCGTATCCCATCGCCTCGAACACCCGGTGCACGTTTTGCTGACGATCGACGGTAACCACCACGATGGCGCACGGGGTCTCGGCCATGATCCGTCGCGTTGCCTCCACACCGTCCATCACCGGCATGATCAGGTCCATCAGGATCAGATCCGGGGTGTTTTCGGCGCAACGCTGTACGGCCTCTGCCCCATTGCTGGCGACCCAGATCACCTCATGCACCGGTTCAAATGCCAAGGCACGGCGCAGGGCCTCTACCGCCATGGGCATGTCGTTGACGATCGCGATTTTCATGCCCGCGCTCCTCCTATGAGCTCAACCACTGCATCAAGCAGGGCGTCGTCGTGAAAACTGGCTTTGGCTAGATAATAGTCGGCGCCAGCGTCCAGTCCACGACGACGATCCTCTTCACGATCCTTGTAGGACACCACCATAACCGGCAGGGATTGCAGTCGATTGTCCCGGCGCAATAACGACACCAGCTCGATGCCATCCATGCGCGGCATATCAATGTCGGTGATCAGCAGATCGAAATTCTCCGAACGCAGTGCGTTCCAGCCATCCATTCCGTCGACCGCCACGGCCACGTCGTAGCCGCGATTGAGCAACAGCTTGCGCTGCAACTCGCGCACCGTCAGTGAGTCATCGACCACCAGAATCCGTTTGCGCGCGGCTTCGACCACCTGGTTGCCGTGCCGCGCAATACGCTCCAGCCGCCCGGTGTTGAGCAATTTGTCCACCGAACGCAGCATGTCCTCGACGTCGACGATCAGCACCACCGAGCCATCGTCGAGCAAGGCCCCGGCAGAGATGTCCTGGACCTTGCCCAGTCGCTCATCCAGCGGTAATACGACCAATGTCCGCTCGCCGATAAAACGCTCCACCGCCACGCCGTAAATCGCATCGCGCTCGCGGATCACCACGACTTTCAGGGTTTGCTGGTTGTCCTGGCTGGCCGGACGCTGCAACAGCTGACTGGCCGCGACCAGCCCGACATGTCGACCTTCGTACCAGAAATGCTGACGGCCCTCGACCTGAACGATATCTTGCAGCGCCAGGTCGCACATGCGTTCGATGTGGGCCAGCGGAAAGGCGTACGCCTCATCGCCGACTTCCACCACCAGACTGCGCACCACCGACAGGGTCAGCGGCACTTCGAGATGGAAGCGACTGCCCTCGCCCGCCGTCTGCTCCAGCACTACCGCGCCGCGTAACTGCCGGACCATGTGCTGAACCGCATCCAGACCGACACCCCGCCCGGAGACTTCGGTGACCTTGTCGCGCAGGCTGAAGCCTGGCAGGAACAAGAACGTCAGCAACTCCTCCTCGCTCAGCTGTGCGGCGGTTTCGGCCGGCGACAGTTGCCGTTCGATGATCGCACGGCGGACCTTTTCCAGATCCACACCGTTGCCATCGTCGCTTAATTCCAGCGCCAGCAAACCGGCCTGGTGAGAAACACGCAAGCGGATCAAGCCTTCAGCTGGTTTGCCGGCGAGTAGCCGCAGCTCCGGGGATTCGATTCCGTGGTCCACTGCATTGCGCAGCAAGTGGGTCAGCGGTGCTTCAAGTTTTTCCAGTACATCGCGGTCAACCTGAGTCTTTTCGCCCTCGATCTCCAGCCGCACCTGTTTGCCGAGGCTGCGCCCCAGGTCGCGAACCATCCGCACTTGCCCGGTCAACACATCGGCAAACGGCCGCATGCGACAGGCCAGTGCCGTGTCATAGAGCACCTGCGCCCGTTGGCTGGCCTGCCAGGCAAACTCATCCAGCTCGGCGTTTTTTTCTGTCAGCAATTGCTGGGAGTCCGCCAATAGCCGGCGGGCATCCTCAAGGGCTTCTCGTGCTTCCAGGCTCAATGCCTGATCCTTGAGATGGACGTTGAGGTTTTCCAGGGCCCGCAGGCCGTTGTTCTGCATACGCTTGAGGCGCTGCATGGTCGCCAGGTGCGGTTTGAGCCGAAGGGTTTCCACCAGCGATTTGCTCGACAGATCGAGCAGGCTGTTCAAGCGCTCAGCCGTGACCCGCAATACGCGCTCACCATTTTCGGTGGTGCGCCGGGCCTTGTGCAGTGACTC
Organism: Pseudomonas sp. IT-P253; assembly: GCF_949768125.1. Taxonomy (NCBI): domain Bacteria; kingdom Pseudomonadati; phylum Pseudomonadota; class Gammaproteobacteria; order Pseudomonadales; family Pseudomonadaceae; genus Pseudomonas; species Pseudomonas sp. IT-P253. The sequence continues at coordinate 88,981 of NZ_CATKPT010000005.1, forward strand.
GATCGATGCAGCGGCGGGTAATTCAATGACAGCGTCGGGCAGACCAACGTTGGCCTCTTCGAATTCAGGCTCGGCCATGAACGGCGCAATTGGCGTGCTGATCGGCACGGCGAGTGCCTGCGGATCCAGTAACCGAGCCATCAGGGCTACATAGGATTCGATATCCGCCGGCGCTGGCGCGCTATTCGGCGTCGCGATGCGCATCAATAAATCGGTGCCCTGAAGCAAGGCATCGATGTGCTCGGGCCGCAGATAAAGACGCCCTTCCTGGGCACTGACCAGGCAATCTTCCATCACATGCGCGACGCTGACTCCGGCATCGACGCCGACGATCCGCGCCGCCCCCTTGAGCGAATGCGCCGCGCGCATGCACGACTCCAGATGATCGGCCTGGGTCGGATCGCGCTCAAGGGCCAAAAGCCCTGCGCTCAGCACTTGGGTCTGGGCCTCGGCTTCCAGGCTGAACAGTTCCAGCAAAGAGGAGTCGCGCATTTGCTCAGGGGTCATGTGAGGCTCCGGGTCACCGCGGACAACAGCTGTTCTTCATCCAGCCAACGCAGGCTGCGACCTTTGAATTGCAATACGCCACGGGTGTATTTGGCACTGACCTGAGTACCAGACCGAGACGCCGCCTCTAGAATGTGCTCGTCGATCGCGTGGATCCCGTCCACTTCATCCACCGACACCACCACCGGCCCGCCATGGGCCGCGATGATCAGCATCCGCGGCATGACTCGCGTGCCAGACGCCACGCTGCTCGCACCGTCGAGCCCGAGCAGCTCCACCAGCGACAAACAGGCCACCAAGGCCCCCCTCACATTGGCTACGCCGAGCAAAGCCCGGGAACGCTGGTGCGGCAAGGAGTGAATCGCTTGCAGCGGCGCCACTTCCACCAGACTGCGCGTCGCCAGGCCCAGCCACTCTTCGCCGAGACGGAACATTAACAGTGAGCGGGTTTTAACGTCGGTCTCCACCGCCGTGGAAACCTCCCCGCGATCTTCCTGTTGCAACGCATAGCGATCGAGCAAGCGCGTCGCGGCGGCTGAATACACCCCACAATTGCGACAGTGAATATGCTCGCTCAGCAGTGGGCAGGACCTGTCGCCGTGGATACCGATGCAGTTCCAGCAGTCGTCGATAGCCTGGGCATTATCATGGGTGACGCTAAAGCCGTCGGAGGCGATCATCGTTTACGCTCACTGTCAGCGACGCGCTCACTGCGGGCGGCGCGTTCCTGCAATCGTCTGGCACCCGCCGTGTCGCCCTGGGATTGCAGCAACGCCGCCAGGTGCATCAACGCGTCGGGATGTTGCGGTTCGAGGTAAAGCGCCTTGCGATAAAAACCCTGGGCCTGCAGGGCATTGCCGGCGACATCGCTGAGCAATCCCAGCCAGTAAAATACTTGAGCCACCGGTTCATGGCTGCGCAAATAGCTTTCGCAGGCGGTGCGGGCTTCGGCGCTTTTGCCTTGGTTGGCGAGGGTCGCGATGTTGGCCATCAAGGCGGTGGCGTCCGCTGCTTTCGGGGTGAAGACTGCCGGCGTGAGGGTTGCAAACGGGCGCTTGCGCACGGGCGACGACGGCACGCTACGTATCGGTGGGTGCGTGGGCAGCGGCGTCGGAACAAACGTCGCAACAGGCTCAGGCTCCGGCACCCCCTGACGACTGAAGGCAAAGGACTGCGCGATGCCAACCGAGCGCATGCCAAAGCGCCCCAGCAAACTGCCCTCGGCCGGGCCGATAAACAGCACGCCGTCGACGTGAGTCAGACGCTTGAGCACTTCGAAAACCTGTTGCTGGGTCGGCTGATCGAAGTAGATCAGCAAGTTGCGGCAGAACACAAAGTCGTAGGCCGGCTCGCTGACCAGCAACGCCGGATCGAGCAGATTGCCGACCTGCAAACGTACTTGCTCAAGCACGCTCGCGCTGAGGCGATAGCCGTCGTCTTCGGCACTGAAATGACGATCGCGAAAGGCGATGTCCTGACCGCGAAACGAATTTTTGCCGAATAGCGCGCGCTTGGCTTTTTCCACCGACAACGGGCTGACGTCCATGCCTTCGACCTTGAACTGATGCGGCTTGAAACCCGCATCGAGCAAAGCCATGGCGATGGAGTACGGTTCTTCACCGGTGGAGCACGGCAGGCTGAGAATCCTCAGCGCGCGCATGTTGTTGATCTCGGCCAGCCGCCTGGCTGCCAGTTTCGCCAGGGCAGCAAAGGATTCCGGGTAACGGAAAAACCAGGTTTCGGGAACGATCACTGCTTCAATCAGCGCCTGCTGTTCGTCCTGCGAGTTTTGCAAGGTGCACCAGTAATCATCGGCCGTCAGCGCCTGTGACGCCGTGCTGCGCTGGCGTACGGCGCGTTCGATGATGGCCGGCCCGACAGACGTCACGTCGAGGCCGATGCGGGCCTTGAGGAAATCGAAAAACCGCTGATCGGTGTTCATGGCCGCTCCTCAAGCTGCGCCACGTCCAGAGGGGGCGACGGAAACAGCAAGCCGCGAACCCGATCATCGAGCAAATCGGCGATTCGCACCCATTGCAACAATCCCTGAGCGTCTTCGCGCACCGGCCCGAGGTACGGCGCCTGGCGATTGTCCAGGCCATAGGGCTGAAAGTCCGCCGGGTTACAGCGCAAGGTGTCGGTGGCCTGCTCCAGGATCAGCCCGAGCAATCGCGCCTCGGTACTCACATCCGGACGGTAATTGACCAACACCAAACGCGTACTGGTGCGAGCCTGGGCCGGCTCGCCAAACGTCAATGCACTGAGGTCGATCACCGGCACGACCGCGCCCCGATAGGCGAACACCCCCGCGACCCAGTCCGGCGCACGGGCGATCGGCTTCAAAGGCAGGTACGGCAACACTTCCGCTACCTCGATAGCCTGCAAGGCATAGCGCTCGCTGCCGATGCGAAACACCAGAAACAACGCGTGCAACGCCGGCTTCACGGCGGTGCGTTTGGCCGTGAGTTCGCTCATCAGACTTTGAATCGCGAGACGCCGCTACGCAGCCCCACGGCGACCTGACTCAATTCGTCGATGGCGAAACTGGCCTGGCGCAGGGACTCGACGGTCTGGCTGCTGGCATCGCCCAGTTGCACCAGCGCGTGGTTGATCTGTTCTGCACCAGTGGCCTGGGCCTGCATGCCTTCGTTGACCATCAACACCCGCGGCGCCAGCGCCTGTACCTGATGGATGATCTGCGACAGCTGCTCGCCGACCTGCTGCACTTCGGACATGCCGCGGCGCACCTCTTCGGAGAACTTGTCCATACCCATCACCCCGGCCGACACCGCCGACTGGATCTCACGCACCATCTGCTCGATGTCATACGTGGCGACGGCAGTCTGATCCGCCAGACGCCGTACTTCGGTGGCCACCACCGCAAACCCGCGACCGTATTCACCGGCCTTTTCGGCTTCAATGGCGGCGTTGAGGGACAGCAGGTTGGTCTGGTCGGCGACCTTGACGATGGTCACCACCACCTGGTTGATGTTGCCGGCCTTCTCGTTGAGGATCGCCAGTTTGGCATTGACCAGATCGGCCGCGCCCATCACCGAGTGCATGGTCTCCTCCATGCGCGCCAGGCCTTGCTGCCCGGAACCGGCCAGCACCGAAGCCTGATCGGCGGCGGTAGAGACTTCGGTCATGGTGCGCACCAGGTCTCGCGAAGTGGCAGCGATTTCACGGGACGTCGCACCGATTTCGGTGGTGGTGGCCGCCGTTTCCGTGGCAGTGGCTTGTTGTTGCTTGGAAGTGGCGGCGATCTCGGTGACCGACGTGGTGACTTGCACCGAGGAGCGCTGGGCCTGGGACACCAGGGACGTCAGCTCGGTCATCATGTCGTTGAAGCCGGTTTCGACCGCGCCGAACTCGTCCTTGCGCTCCAGGTTCAGGCGACCGCTTAGGTCGCCGGTACGCATGATTTCGAGGATCTGCACGATGCGATTCATCGGTGCCATGATTGCGCGCATCAACAGCAAACCGCAGAGGCCGGCGGCCAATACCGCGACCAGCAGCGATATGCCCATGCTGATTTTCGCAGTGATCACGGCGTTATCGATGGCCACTATGTCCTGGTCCGCTACCACTTTGTTTTCGTGAATGATGTCATTGAGCTTCACGCGACCGGCTGTCCAGACTGGAATCAGCTGATCGTTGAATTGCTTGATGGCCTCCGCTGTCTGATTGCTCTTGTGCAAATCGAGCACGGCCGTCAGCGCTTTGTTGTAGTCGGCATGGATTTTTTCAAAAGCAATGAACTCGACCTTGTCTTCATCCGTGGTGATGGTTCCGCGATAGTTGTTCATCTCCTCTTGCAGCTTCGCCTCGAAGGTTTTGTAATCGTCGGCATCCTCAGCGCTGATGCCCTGCCCTTGCTTCAAGCCCAGCAGCTCTTGGGTCTGAAGAAAACTTTCGGACCAGGCGCCGCGAATCATCGAGCTGTAATACACCCCTGGAAGCGCGTCATCCCGGACGCTTGCTTCGCTGGTTTCGATCTTCAACAGGCGGGAATACGAGACGACGACCATCAGCAACATGATGGCGATAATTACCGCAAAGCTCGCCAAGATGCGTTGGCGCAACGTCCAGTTCTTCACAGTCAGTCCTCGGGGCCATTTCAAATGCTGCGCAGTATAGCCCTGAAGATGCCTTCGCGAGCAGGCTCGCTCCCACAGTTGACCGCATTCCCCCTGTGGGCGAGCCTGCTCGCGAAGGCGGTTAGCGAAAACGCTGGCAGCCCGACACCCGACGCCCCAGGTTTTTTCGCGAGCGGCTTCGAGTGAGTGTGCTTCCAGATGTTTCCTGCCTATTGCGCCCGGCGAAGGCTTCTGGCCGGACCATCGATTAAAAAGATATACACTCAGGCAAATCGATAAAAACCGCCCACCGGGTACTCCCCATGATGACCTTGCGTCAGATTCGCCACTTCATCGCCGTGGCCGAGACCGGCTCGATCTCCGCCGCCGCGCAAACCGCGTTCATTTCCCAGTCCACCCTGACCCTGGCGATCCAGCAACTGGAGCAGGAAATCGGGGTGGGCCTGTTCAACCGCCACGCCAAGGGGATGACGCTGACCCACCAGGGCCATCAATTCCTGCGCCAGGCCCACCTGATTCTGGCCACCGTAGACAACGCCAAACGCAGCCTCCAGCAAAGCACTGACCAAGTGGCCGGCCAATTGATTATCGGCGTGACCAGCCTGGTGGCCGGTTATTACCTGGCGGATTTACTCACCCGTTTTCAGCGCGCTTACCCCAACGTCGAAATCCGTGTGATGGAGGACGAACGGCCATACATCGAACATCTGCTGGTCAGCGGCGAGATCGATGTCGGCGTGTTGATCCTGTCCAACCTTGAGGACCGTCACGCCCTGCAGACTGAAGTCTTGACGCACTCGCCCCATCGCCTGTGGCTGCCGGCCCAGCATCCCTTGCTGGAACACGACAGCATCAACCTCGCCGACGTAGCCCGCGAGCCACTGATTCAACTGAACGTAGACGAAATGGACCGCAACGCTCACCGCCTATGGAGCGGTGCCGGGCTGCAACCGCGCATCACCCTGAAAACCGCCTCGACCGAGGCCGTGCGAAGCCTCGTCGCGGCGGGTTTGGGTGTGTCGATCCAGCCAGACATGACCTACCGCCCCTGGTCACTGGAAGGCGACATCATCGAAGCACGCCCCATCGCCGACCTCAGCCAGACGCTCGACGTCGGCCTGGCCTGGCGTCGCGGCACCGCGCGGCCCGCTCTGGTGGACCCGTTCCTGACCGTCGCTCGCGAGCAACCCCACGGCGGACGCAAGCCATCTATTTAATCGAACGCCACCTTCAGTATTTAGTATTTGTCGACCTCGGGCCTGCGCACTAGTCTTGATGCATCTATATAAGACGGCCGGGCCCCAGTCACAGGGAGCAGCATGGCCACACAAGAAAAGAGAACCCGAAAAATGGCTGGCGCGCAGACCCCGTTGTTCACCGCTCTATTGATCGATGGTGAATTAGTCGCCGGCCAGGGCGTTGTCGAGCCAATTCTCAACCCGGCCACCGGTGAAGTGCTGGCGCAGATTGCCGAGGCCAGCACCGAGCAAGTCGAAGCGGCGATCCTCGCGGCCCACAATGCGTTCGCCAGTTGGTCACGCACCACGCCGCAGCAGCGCTCGAACCTGTTGCTGGACATCGCTAACGCCATCGAAAAAAGCGCCGACCTCCTCGCCCGCCTCGAATCGCTGAACTGCGGCAAGCCGTTGCACCTGGCCCGTCAGGATGACTTGATCGCTACCGTCGATGTGTTTCGCTTTTTCGCCGGCGCCGTGCGCTGCCAGACCGGCCAGCTCAGCGGCGAATACCTGCCAGGCTACACCAGCATGGTCCGCCGCGATCCGATTGGCGTGGTGGCGTCGATTGCACCGTGGAACTACCCGATCATGATGGCCGCGTGGAAAATCGCCCCCGCCCTGGCCGCGGGCAACACGCTGGTGTTCAAACCGTCCGAACACACGCCCTTGTCGATTCTGGCCCTGGCGCCAGCGCTGGCGGAAATACTGCCGCGCGGTGTGATCAACATCATTTGCGGCGGCGGCGAAGGCGTTGGCAGCCATTTGGTCAGTCACCCTAAAGTGCGCATGGTGTCGTTGACCGGCGATATCGTCACCGGACAAAAAATCCTCCAGGCCGCTGCAAAAACCCTCAAGCGCACGCACCTCGAACTCGGCGGCAAGGCCCCGGTGATTGTCTGCAATGACGCCGACATTCAAGCCGTGGTCGAAGGCGTGCGCACTTACGGCTATTACAACGCCGGCCAGGACTGCACCGCCGCGTGCCGCATTTATGCACAAGCCGGGATTCATGACCGCTTGGTGGCCGAACTCGGCGCGGCCGTCAGCAGCCTGCGCTTCGCTGGTAAACGCGATGCCGACAACGAAATCGGCCCCCTGATCAGCACCCGCCAGCGCGACCGCGTGGCCAGTTTTGTCGAACGCGCCCTCGGCCAGCCACACATCGAGCGCGTGACCGGCGCAGCGGTGCATTCCGGCGCCGGCTTCTATTACCAGCCGACCTTGCTGGCCGGGTGCAAACAGAGCGATGAAATCGTCCAGCGCGAAGTGTTTGGACCGGTGGTCACCGTGACCCGTTTCGATGCGCTCGAACAGGCGGTGGACTGGGCCAACGACTCGGAATACGGCCTCGCCTCCTCGGTCTGGACCCAGAACCTGGACAAGGCGATGCAAGTCGCGGCGCGTTTGCAGTACGGCTGCACCTGGATCAACAGCCACTTCATGCTGGTCAGCGAAATGCCCCACGGTGGCCTGAAACGTTCGGGCTACGGCAAAGACCTGTCCAGCGACTCGCTTCAGGACTACAGCGTGGTGCGGCACATCATGGCGCGCCACGGAGAGCATCTCTGACTACGCTAACAACAAGCCGCTAACGGCCAATGTGGGAGCGAGCTTGCTCCGGGTGGCGTTCCGACGATGAACGCAGGAGCGGCGCGTTTATTCAGGAAACGCTCGTTATCGTTCACGACCATCGCGAGCAAGCTCGCTCCTACAGCATGCTTCACCACGTTCATAACTGCCCCGACCATAATTAAAGTAGAGGGAAATCCCATGTTCGCACACAAGACCGCACTGCTCAGTGCAATCACCACGGCGCTGCTGGCCAGCGCCAGTATCCAGGCCGCCGAGCCGCTGAAAGCTGTCGGCGCCGGCGAAGGTCAGCTGGATATCGTCGCCTGGCCCGGCTACATCGAACGTGGCGAAAGCGACAAGGCCTACGACTGGGTGACCGGTTTCGAGAAGGAAACCGGCTGCAAGGTCAATGTGAAAACCGCCGCGACCTCCGACGAAATGGTCAGCCTGATGGCCAAGGGCGGTTATGACCTGGTCACCGCGTCGGGCGATGCGTCCTTGCGGTTGATCGGCGGCAAGCGTGTGCAGCCGATCAACACGGCGTTGATTCCGAACTGGAAAGGCCTCGACCCGCGTCTGAAAGATGCGCCGTGGTACGTGGTCAACAAGCAAACTTACGGCACCCCGTATCAGTGGGGACCGAACGTGCTGATGTACAACACCAACGTGTTTAAAACCGCACCCACCAGCTGGGGCGTGGTCTTCGATGCGCAAAACCTGCCGGACGGCAAGCCGAACAAAGGCCGCGTCCAGGCCTACGATGGTCCGATCTACATTGCCGACGCGGCGCTGTACTTGAAAACCACCAAGCCGGAACTGGGTATCCAGAGCCCGTATGAACTGACGGAAGCCCAGTACAAAGCCGTGCTTGATCTGTTGCGCGCCCAGCAGCCGTTGATCCACCGCTACTGGCACGACACCACCGTGCAGATGAGTGATTTCAAGAACGAAGGCGTGGTCGCGTCCAGCTCCTGGCCGTATCAGGTCAACGGCCTGATGAACGAAAAGCAGCCGATCGCTTCGACCATCCCCAAAGAAGGCGCCACCGGTTGGGCCGACACCACCATGTTGCACGCCGAAGCCAAACACCCGAACTGCGCTTACAAGTGGATGGACTGGTCGCTGAAACCGAAGGTCCAGGGCGACGTCGCGGCGTGGTTCGGTTCACTGCCAGCGGTTCCCGCGGCGTGCAAGGAGAGCGAGTTGCTCGGCGCCGAGGGTTGCAAAACCAACGGTTTCGACCAGTTCGAGAAAATCGCCTTCTGGAAAACCCCGCAGGCTGAAGGTGGCAAGTTCGTGCCGTACAGCCGTTGGACCCAGGATTACATCGCGATTATGGGCGGCCGCTGACGCCTGCGTAGCAGCTGCCGAGGCACGAGGCTGCGTTGGGCTGCGAAGCGGCCCCGGGGCGGTCCTGCGGACACGCAACGCAGCCTCGTACCTCGGCAGCTGCTACACGCTTGCTCCCACAGGTTCACCGCAAAACCTGTGGGAGCGAGCCTGCTCGCGAAGCTATTAAAGATTCTGTTTTTCGGAGCACCGCACCATGACGCTTGCAGTCCAGTTCACCAACGTTTCCCGTCTGTTCGGTGAAGTGAAAGCCGTAGACCGGGTTTCCATCGATATCCAGGACGGCGAGTTTTTCTCCATGCTGGGCCCTTCCGGCTCGGGCAAAACCACTTGTTTGCGCCTGATCGCCGGCTTTGAACAACCGAGCGCAGGTTCCATCCGGATTCACGGCCAAGAGGCCGCCGGGCTGCCGCCGTATCAGCGTGATGTAAATACTGTCTTTCAGGATTACGCACTGTTCCCGCACATGAACGTACTCGACAACGTCGCCTACGGTTTGAAAGTCAAAGGCGTCGGCAAGACCGAACGCCATAAGCGTGCCGAAGAAGCCCTCGACATGGTCGCCCTCGGTGGCTACGGCGAGCGCAAGCCCGTGCAATTGTCTGGCGGCCAGCGCCAGCGTGTGGCCCTGGCTCGAGCCTTGGTCAATCGCCCTCGCGTGTTGCTGCTCGACGAACCCCTTGGGGCGCTGGACTTGAAGCTGCGCGAGCAAATGCAGAGCGAGCTGAAAAAGCTGCAACGCCAACTCGGCATCACCTTCATCTTCGTCACCCACGACCAGACTGAAGCCTTGTCGATGTCCGACCGCGTGGCCGTCTTCAACAAGGGGCGCATCGAGCAGGTCGACACGCCGCGCAACCTCTACATGAAGCCAGCTACCACTTTCGTCGCCGAATTCGTCGGCACCTCGAACGTGATTCGCGGTGATCTGGCGAAGCAGTTGAGCGGCAATCCACAGCCGTTTTCGATTCGCCCGGAGCACGTGCGTTTCGCCGAAGGTCCGTTGGCCAGCCACGAGATCGAAGTCAGCGGCTTGCTGCATGACATTCAATACCAGGGCAGCGCCACCCGCTATGAAATGAAACTGGAAAACGGCCAGACCCTGAACATCAGCCAGGCCAACGTGCAGTGGCTGGACGTCAGTGCCCAGCACCAGACCGGGCAACGCATCAGCGCACGCTGGGCGCGCGAAGCCATGATCCCGCTGCACGACACCGTTGTGGGCGGGGTGTGAGATGAACACCTTGGCAATTTCTCAACACCCATCTGGCGGCTCGCCGTTGCGCAGGTTCTCCGACCTGCTGTATCGCCGACCGAATTTTTACCTGTCGCTGCTGCTGGTGCCGCCGCTGCTATGGTTCGGCGCGATCTATCTCGGTTCGCTGGTGGTTTTACTGTGGCAAGGTTTCTACACCTTCGATGACTTCACCATGGCGGTCACACCCGACCTGACCCTGGCGAACTTCGCGGCGCTGTTTCAGCCATCGAACTTCGACATCATCCTGCGCACGCTGAGCATGGCGATTGTCGTGTCGATCGCCAGCGCCATCGTCGCGTTCCCGATTGCCTACTACATGGCGCGTTACACCACCGGCAAAACCAAAGCGTTTTTCTACATCGCGGTGATGATGCCGATGTGGGCCAGCTACATCGTCAAGGCTTACGCCTGGACGTTGCTGCTGGCCAAGGGAGGCGTCGCACAGTGGTTCGTTCAACACCTGGGGCTAGAGCCGGTGTTGCAGTTCGTGCTGGGCATTTCGGGTGTGGGCGGCAGCACGTTATCGACCTCGCACCTGGGGCGGTTCATGGTGTTCGTCTACATCTGGCTGCCCTTCATGATCCTGCCGATCCAGGCGTCGCTGGAACGCTTGCCACCCTCCTTGCTGCAAGCCTCGGCCGACCTTGGCGCCAAGCCGCGCCAGACCTTCACGCAGGTGATTCTGCCACTGTCCATTCCGGGCATCGCCGCCGGTTCGATCTTCACCTTTTCGCTGACCCTGGGCGACTTCATCGTGCCGCAACTGGTGGGCCCGCCGGGCTACTTCGTCGGCAGCATGGTTTATGCACAGCAAGGCGCGATCGGCAACATGCCAATGGCGGCGGCCTTCACGTTGGTGCCCATCGTGCTGATCGCCATTTACCTGTCTATCGTCAAACGTCTGGGGGCCTTCGATGCACTCTGACTCTTCATCTCAAGGGCAGGCCTCTATCGGCTTGCGCATTGCAGCCTGGGGCGGGTTGGTGTTTCTGCACTTCCCGATCCTGATCATCTTCATGTACGCCTTCAACACCGAAGACGCGGCATTCAGCTTTCCACCCAAAGGCTTCACCCTGCACTGGTTCAGCGTGGCGTTTTCGCGCCCCGACGTGCTGGAAGCGATCAAACTGTCGGCGCAGATCGCCGCCATTGCGACATTGATTGCCATGGTGCTCGGCACTCTTGCGTCGGCGGCGTTGTACCGGCGGGATTTCTTCGGCAAACAAGGCATTTCGCTGATGTTGATTCTGCCGATTGCCTTGCCGGGGATCATCACGGGTATCGCGTTGCTGGCGACCTTCAAGACCTTGGGCATCGAACCGGGGATGTTCACCATCATCGTCGGCCACGCGACCTTCTGCGTCGTGATCGTCTACAACAACGTCATCGCCCGTTTGCGCCGCACCTCGCACAGTTTGATCGAAGCCTCGATGGACCTCGGCGCCGACGGTTGGCAGACCTTCCGCTACATCGTCCTGCCGAACCTCGGCTCGGCGTTGCTGGCCGGCGGCATGCTCGCGTTTGCCCTGTCGTTCGACGAAATCATCGTCACCACCTTTACCGCCGGCCATGAACGCACCTTGCCGCTGTGGCTGCTCAACCAGCTCAGCCGCCCACGGGACGTGCCGGTGACCAACGTCGTTGCGATGCTCGTGATGATGGTGACGATGCTGCCGATTCTCGGCGCCTATTACCTGACCCGTGGCGGCGAAAGCGTCGCAGGCAGTGGCGGGAAATAAATAACTCACAGACCACGACTACCCCTGTGGGAGCGAGCTTGCTCGCGATGACTGCCTGACATTCAACAGAGATGTCGACAGGAACACCGCTATCGCGAGCAAGCTCGCTCCCACAAAAAACAAGAACAGTTTCGAAGAGGACAACGTCATGCAAACCAAACTCTTGATCAACGGCCAACTGCTCGACGGCGAAGGCCCCGCCCAACCCGTATTCAACCCGGCCCTCGGTCGTGTGCTGGTGGAAATCAACGAAGCCAGCGAAGCCCAGGTCGATGCCGCCGTGCGCGCCGCCGACGCCGCCTTCGACAGCTGGTCGCACACCCCGCCGAAAGAACGTTCGCTGCTGCTGCTCAAACTCGCCGATGCCATCGAGGCCCATGGCGAAGAGCTGGCCAAACTGGAGTCGGACAACTGCGGCAAGCCCTACAACGCCGCGCTGAACGACGAAATCCCGGCGATTGCCGACGTGTTCCGCTTCTTCGCCGGTGCCAGCCGTTGCATGAGCGGTTCGGCGGGCGGTGAATACCTGCCGGGCCATACCTCGATGATCCGCCGCGATCCGGTGGGCGTGATCGCCTCCATCGCGCCGTGGAACTACCCGCTGATGATGGTCGCCTGGAAAATCGCCCCGGCCCTCGCCGCCGGTAATACCGTGGTGCTCAAGCCGTCGGAACAAACCCCGTTGACCGCCCTGCGCCTGGCCGAGCTGGCGTCGGAGATTTTCCCGGCCGGCGTGCTCAATCTGGTATTTGGCCGGGGCCCTACGGTGGGCAGCCCGCTGGTCACGCACCCGAAAGTGCGCATGGTGTCGCTGACCGGTTCGATTGCCACCGGCTCGAACATCATTTCCAGCACCGCCGACAGCGTCAAGCGCATGCACATGGAATTGGGCGGCAAGGCCCCGGTGATCATCTTCGACGACGCCGACATCGACGCTGCCGTCGAAGGCATCCGCACCTTCGGCTTCTACAACGCTGGCCAGGATTGCACCGCCGCCTGCCGCATCTATGCACAAGAAGGCATCTACGACCGGTTCGTCGAGAAGCTCGGCGCGGCCGTCAGCAGCATCAAGTACGGCTTGCAGGATGATCCGTCGACCGAACTCGGTCCGCTGATCACCGCGCAACATCGCGACCGCGTGGCCGGGTTTGTCGAGCGGGCCTTGGCGCAGCCGCACATCCGGTTGATCACCGGTGGCAAGGTGGTGGAAGGCAATGGCTTCTTCTTCGAACCGACAGTATTGGCCGACGCGCAACAAGACGACGAGATCGTGCGTCGCGAAGTGTTCGGGCCGGTGGTGTCGGTGACCAAATTCACCGATGAAGCGCAGGTGCTGGGCTGGGCCAACGATTCGGACTACGGCCTGGCGTCGTCGGTCTGGACCTCGGACGTCGGCCGCGCGCATCGCTTGTCGGCGCGCTTGCAGTACGGCTGCACCTGGGTGAATACACACTTCATGCTGGTCAGCGAAATGCCCCATGGCGGTCAGAAACTGTCCGGGTATGGGAAAGACATGTCGATGTATGGCTTGGAGGACTACACCGTCGTCAGGCATGTGATGTTCAAGCATTAAAAGCTTCGCGAGCAGGCTCGCTCCCACAGGGGAATGCATTTCAAATGTGAGCGAGCCTGCTCGCGAAGGCGTCACCTCGGTTTCAAGGTCGAAACCGGCATTACGCACCACCAGGTTTCAACGCAGACAAATAAAACAATAACCACCGATCCGGGCAGCGCCGTCATGGCCCCGCCACGGTTTCGGACATCCGAAATCTGCCGATTTTCCGGAGCTAACACACCATGAGTGCACTACCCGAACTCTCTGTATCCGCTGCCGACAGCGATGCCGAGCAACTACTGAAACTGGGTTACACCTCGAACTTCAATCGCAGCATGAGCCTGTGGGAAAACTTCGCCCTGGGCTTCACTTACCTCTCCCCGGTCGTAGGGGTTTATACCCTGTTCGGCTTGTGCCTGGCCGCGGGCGGGCCACCCATGTTCTGGGCTTATTTGCTGGTCGGTTGCGGCCAGTTGCTGGTGTGCCTGATCTTCGGTGAAGTGGTCTCGCAGTTCCCCATTTCCGGCGGTGTTTACCCATGGGCTCGTCGCTTGGTGGGCAAACGCTGGGCGTGGATGGTCGGCTGGATCTACTCCATTGCCCTGTGTGTGACCATCGCCGCGGTTGCAGTGGGTGCCGGTCCGTACCTGGCAGCCATGATGGGCTTCGAACCGAGCAACAACACCAACATCGTCATCGCCTTGTTCCTGACGCTGTTCGCTACCCTGGTCAACCTCAGCGGCACCAAAGTGCTGGCGCGTATTGCCATGTTCGGCTTCCTGTGCGAACTGGTTGGCGCGGTGGTCGTCGGCGTCTACCTGCTGGTCTTCGAGCGTCATCAATCGATAAGCGTGTTGTTCAACACCTTCGATATCCGTGTTGACGGCTCTTATCTGCCGGCATTCCTGACCGCATCGCTGGCGGGGATGTTCCTGTACTACGGCTTCGAGGCCTGCGGCGATGTGGCCGAAGAAACCCCGAACCCGAGCAAGCAGATCCCGGTGGCAATGCGCATGACCATCTACATCGGCGGCATCGCAGCAATGTTCGCCTGCCTGGCGCTGATCCTCTCCGTGCCGGACATGCAAGCTGTGATCAACGGCACCGACAAGGACCCGGTCACCACCATCCTCAACAACGCCTTCGGCCCGGTCGGTTCAAAAGTGGTGATGGGTGTGGTGATGATTTCCTTCATCTCCTGCGTCATCAGCCTGCAAGCAGCGGCGAGTCGCCTGCTGTACTCCTACGCACGTGATGAAATGATCATTGGCAGCTCACTGCTGAAGAAGATTTCCCCTGCGACACAGGTTCCGGTGGCGGCGCTGTTCGTGTCCGGCGTCCTGCCAGCGCTGATCATTGTGCTGGGATTCTTCTTGCAAGACGCAGTGGCAACCATCGTCAGCTTCGCGGCCATCGGTATCTACCTGGCGTTCCAGATGATCGTGCTCGGAGCACTCTTTGCGCGTATGAAAGGCTGGAAACCCAGTGGCAAGTTCACCCTCGGCGCATGGGGCTGGGCCGTGAACATCGGTGCACTGGTTTATGGCGTGAGCGCGATTATCAACATGGCCTGGCCGCGCACCCCGGACGCGGCGTGGTACATCAACTACGCCATGGTGCTGAGCACGGCGATTGTGATTGGTCTTGGCTTGCTTTACATGTGGCTCGGCAAACCGTATGACCACGGCACGGCGCCTGCGGGAGATGCCTGGAAAGTCAGCCGGTAACGGCATCGCCCCGGTGTCATCAGCAGTGCCGGGGCACTTGTTGCATGTCGAAATACATCCCTTCCTTCCATTTTGCGTTCGCACGCCAAGGTTTCTTCAAACCAATGCACGGCAGCAGGTTGACGAACAAGTCGGCAAGACCTAGGGTGTTTACGTCGTTTACAACGTATACACCTTCTCAGGAGAGCCACCATGGCTTCGCCCGTTTTGTCTTTTCGAGTTGAAGAAACGCTGGCCCAACAGCTGGATAATCTGGCAGCAGCTACCGATCGCGACCGTCAGTACCATCTCAAGCGTGCATTGGTTCGATATGTAGAAGCCGAGTCATGGCATCTGCAAGCCATAAGCGACGGCATAGCAGACGCCGACGCAGAAAAACTCACCGATCTGGACGCCGTGAAGGCTAAGTGGGCAACCCGTGCCGAGCGTAGTTCTGACTGAAAAAGCTGAAAGTGACCTTGACGCCATTCACGAGTACTACCAAGGCGTCCTGGGGGTTGATGCGGCTTTCGAGGTTATTTCGATTTTTCTTCAATCCTTCCATCAGCTGGAACGATTTCCCGGTTCTGGGAGACCTTCAGTAGTACCGGATGTACGCGAGTTGGTGCTTGGCCATTATCCCTTCATTGCCCCTTATCGAATGATGCATGGCCAGATACAAGTGCTGCGTGTTCTGCATCAGCGCGCAGAACGATCGCAGAATTGGTAATTGGCGACACTCAGCCGTGACACTATCGCCACGACTGAACGTCGTACCTCCTCAAAACCGCGAAACACTCCGCATCGCATCCACCAGATACCGCATCGCAATTCGGTCGTTCTCCGACAAGTCCCGATAACGCTCCACCAGCGTCAATTCCTCTGAGCTGAGTCGACGCCTTCGCCGCCCGGTCGCCAGGCACGGAAAGATGCCCAACATTTCGGTGATGCTTCGTACTTTCGTCATGGATGATGTCCTTTTATAAGCCAGAGAAAAACGTCAACAATCGCATCGCCCTACCCTTGTTGTTCGCTGCCGGCCCGAAGGGCAAAAACCGGTCATGACCACAGAATAGAAACTATCCGGGCGCTGAAAAGCTATTTTTAGAGTAATTAGTCAAAAAAAGCAGAAATGCCCTATAAATCAGAAAGCCCTGTCGGAAAACTTTACCGACACTTCTTGTTTCATTGCCGCGCTGTCGCTGTGCCATCAATCATTTTTTCTCTGCCACCGAACGGTTTAAGCTATTTGGCATCTGTTTAATGTCCGTTGCGTTTGGCCGAAGGCATGTCCGAACCGTTATTTCAGATCCAGCACGTGCCAGGAACGGCGCGGGATTGTTCACGACAGGTTGTACTTATGCATCGCAGGAATTTGCTCAAAGCATCGATGGCCATTGCGGCTTATACCGGTTTGTCGGCCACTGGCCTGCTGGCCGCTCGCGCTTGGGCGGGGAATGGCGCGGCGAATGGCGAGGCTCAGACGTTCGACTTCGAAGCACTGAAGATCCAGGCCAAGCAGCTCGCTGCCAATCGCTATCAGGACACCAAGCAGGTGCTGCCGCCGACGCTGGCGACCATGACGCCGCAGAATTTCAACGCGATCCAGTACGACGGCAATCACTCGCTGTGGAATGAGCTGAACGGTCAGCTGGATGTACAGTTCTTCCACGTCGGTATGGGTTTCAAGCAGCCGGTGCGCATGTACAGCGTCGACCCGAAGACGCGCCAGGCTCGCGAGGTGCATTTCCGCCCGTCCCTGTTCAACTATGAAAAAACCACGGTCGACACCAAGCAGCTCACGGGCGACCTGGGGTTTTCCGGGTTCAAGCTGTTCAAGGCACCGGAGCTGGACAAACACGACGTATTGTCCTTTCTCGGCGCCAGCTATTTCCGTGCGGTAGACGCCACAGGCCAGTACGGACTGTCGGCGCGAGGCCTGGCGATCGACACCTACGGCAAGAAGCGTGAGGAATTTCCCGACTTCACCAAGTTCTGGTTCGAGACGCCGGACAAGGACAGCACCCGCTTCGTGGTCTACGCCCTGCTGGATTCGCAGAGCGCCACCGGCGCTTACCGTTTCGATATCGACTGCCAGGCCAATCAGGTCGTCATGGGCGTTGATGCCCACATCAATGCGCGCACGGCCATCGAACAACTGGGCATCGCGCCGATGACCAGCATGTTCAGTTGCGGCACCCATGAGCGGCGCATGTGCGACACCATTCACCCGCAAATCCACGACTCGGATCGTCTGGCCATGTGGCGCGGCAACGGCGAATGGATCTGCCGCCCGTTGAACAACCCGGCCACCTTGCAATTCAACGCCTTCGCCGACACCGACCCGAAAGGTTTCGGCCTGGTGCAGACCGATCACGAATTCGTCAGCTATCAGGACACCGTCGACTGGTACAGCAAGCGCCCCAGCCTGTGGGTAGAACCGACGACCGCGTGGGGCGAAGGCTCTGTCGATTTGTTGGAAATTCCTACAACCGGCGAAACCCTCGACAACATTGTCGCGTTCTGGACGCCGAAAAAACCGGTCGCGCCCGGTGATTCCCTGAACTACGGCTACAAGCTCTACTGGAGCGCCCTGCCTCCGGTCGGAACACCGTTGGCGCGAGTCAACGCGACCCGTTCGGGCATGGGCGGTTTCGTCGAAGGTTGGGCGCCGGGCGAGCATTACCCGCAAGTCTGGGCTCGTCGCTTCGCCGTGGACTTCACGGGTGGCGGTCTGGACCGCTTGCCGGAAGGTGCGGGGATTGAGCCGGTGGTCACTTGCTCGAACGGGCAGGTGAAAGATTTCAACGTGCTGGTGCTCGATGACATCAAGGGTTACCGGATCACGTTTGACTGGTACCCGACCAACGACAGCGTGGCGCCGGTGGAGCTGCGGTTGTTCATTCGCACCCATGACCGGACGTTGAGTGAGACCTGGTTGTACCAGTACTTCCCGCCGGCGCCGGAGAAGCGCAAGTACACCTGAGGGTTAGCCGGGGCGTGAAATGGCCCCTTCGCGAGCAGGCTCGCACATTGGTTTTGTGAACACTGGAAATCAACTGTGGGAGCGAGCCTGCTCGCGAAGACGGCAGCACAAGCACTGAAGATCCCCCAGACAAAAAAAGCCCGGACCAAACTGGCCGGGGCTTTTTGTTTTTTCCGCCTCACTCAATCACGCAAATCCGACTCATGAATCGGCTGATCACGATGCGTCGCCCGCTGATACTGCGCGGGCCAGATCGCTTTGTGCCCACCCAGGTCATCATCGGCATGCAGCGGCCAATAGGGATCGCGCAGCAGCTCTCGGGCGAGGAAGATGATGTCCGCCTGACAGGTGCGCAGAATGTGCTCGGCCTGGGCCGGTTCGGTGATCATTCCTACCGTACCGGTGGCAATGCCTGACTCCTTGCGCACACGTTCGGCGAAGCGGGTCTGATAACCCGGACCCGTAGGAATCTCGGCGTTGGCCGCCGTACCGCCCGACGAGACGTCTATCAGGTCCACGCCCGAATCTTTGAGGCGTCGTGCCAGCTCGACGGTTTCATCGGGGTTCCAGCCATCTTCGACCCAGTCGGTGGCCGACACCCGCACGAACAGCGGCAGCTCTTCAGGCCATACCGCGCGCACGGCTTCGGTGACTTGCAGTACCAGCCGAATTCGATTTTCGAACGACCCACCATATTGATCACGCCGCTGATTACTCAGAGGCGACAGGAACTGGTGCAGCAAATAACCGTGGGCAGCGTGGATTTCAACCACTTTGAAACCAGCCACCAAAGCTCGTTTTGCCGAGTCGACAAAGGCCTGAACGATTTCGGCGATCTGGCTTTCATCAAGCTGCTTCGGTGCGGTGTGCTGGGGGTCGAACGCAATCGGCGAAGGACCGACCGGGGTCCAGCCGCCGTCCTCCGGCTTGAGGCTGCCATGCTTGCCGAGCCACGGCCGATGGGTACTGGCCTTACGACCGGCATGAGCCAACTGAATGCCGGCGACGGCGCCTTGAGCGGCGATGAAACGGGTGATGCGTTGCAGGGGTTCGATCTGCTCATCGTTCCACAAACCGAGGTCCTGGGCGGTGATACGTCCCTCGGCTGTGACCGCCGTGGCTTCGGTAAACACCAGACCTGCGCCGCCGACAGCGCGGCTGCCGAGGTGCACAAGGTGCCAGTCATTGGCCAGCCCATCGACGCTGGAGTACTGGCACATCGGTGACACGGCGATGCGGTTGAGCAGGGTCAATTGGCGAAGGGTATAGGGTTCAAGCAGCAGACTCATGGGGCACCTCTCGAATCAGTGGGCAGGCTCCAGGGTTCTGTTTGAAAAGTCGACGAGTGACAGGAAAAAGGTGCAGCACCCGCCCCCGCGGGCAAAAAACAAGACAAGACGTCACAAGGATTATCAAGCAGTGCTTAGAGCCTAGTCGACAACGAGGGATGAGGGAAATCGCTTTCGCGAGCAGGCTCGCTCCCACAGGGTTCACACAAGTCCTGTGGGAGCGAGCCTGCTCGCGAAGGGCCTAACGCGGTTCGATGTGGGCAATCATCAACTGAACGGTCTCGTTCCCTCGAAATTCGTTGAGGTCGAGTTTGTAGGCCAACTCCACCCACTTGATGGTCGGATTCGGCCAGATATCACGGTCAATGCCAAAGGCAATGCCGTCGAGTTTGACCGAGCCACATTCACTTCTGAGCACCACTTTAAGGTGCCGCTCACCGACGACGCGCTGCTCGACCAACTGAAACACGCCATGGAACAACGGCTCCGGGAAGTGCTGCCCCCAAGGTCCGGCATGGCGCAACGCGCGAGCCAGTTCCAGATGAAATTCCTCGACCGCCAGGGTGCCGTCCGACAGCAAGCGCCCGGTCAGGTCCTCTTCGCGCATTTGCCTGCGCACCTCAGCGTCAAAGGCTTCGGCGAACAACGGAAAATTCGCTTCGGGCAACGTCAAACCGGCCGCCATGGCATGGCCGCCGTACTTGCTGATCAGGTTGGGATGCTGTGCCGCCACGACGCTCAAGGCGTCGCGAATGTGGAAGCCCTGAACCGAACGCCCCGAGCCCTTGAGCATGCCATCGCCCGCATCGGCAAAGGCGATCGTCGGACGGAAATAGCGCTCTTTCATACGCGAGGCGAGGATGCCGATGACACCCTGGTGCCACTCCGGATCAAACAGGCACAAGCCAAACGGCATCGACTCGACCGGCAAGTCCTTGAGCTGAGCCAGCGCCTCACGCTGCATGCCCTGCTCGATGGATTTGCGGTCCTGGTTCATGCCGTCGAGCTGGACGGCCATTTCCCGCGCCATACCGGCGTCGTCGGTGAGCAGGCATTCGATGCCCAGGCTCATGTCATCCAGCCTTCCTGCCGCGTTAAGGCGTGGGCCGACGATGAAACCCAGGTCGGTGGAAGTGATGCGCGCAGACTCACGTTTGGCCACTTCGAGGATCGCCTTGATTCCCGGCCGCGCACGACCGGCGCGAATCCGCTCAAGTCCCTGATGCACCAGAATCCGGTTGTTGGCATCCAGCGGCACCACGTCGGCGACGCTACCCAGAGCCACAAGGTCCAGTAACTCGCCGATGTTCGGCTGTGGCGTGCTTTCGTACCAGCCCAGAGTGCGCAAGCGCGCACGCAGGGCCATCAGCACATAGAAAATCACCCCGACGCCGGCCAGCGCCTTGCTCGGGAAGTTGCACCCCGGCTGGTTCGGATTGACGATGGCATCGGCCAACGGCAGTTCATCGCCAGGCAAATGGTGGTCGGTGACCAACACCTGGAGCCCGGCCTTTTTCGCCGCTGCCACGCCCTCGACACTGGAAATACCGTTGTCCACGGTTATCAGCAGGTGGGGCTGACGTTCCAGCGCCACCGCAACAATCTCCGGGGTCAGGCCGTAGCCATACTCGAATCGGTTCGGCACCAGGTAGTCGACGTGCGCCGCCCCCAGCAGACGCAAGCCCAACACACCCACGGTACTGGCGGTCGCGCCATCGGCATCGAAGTCGCCGACGATCAGAATCCGCTGCCGTTGTTCCAGCGCCGTCACCAGCAGATCCACGGCGGCATCGATGCCTTTGAGCTGTTCGAACGGGATCAGTCGCTTCAGGCTCTTGTCCAGTTCAGCCTCGGACTGCACGCCCCGCGCCGCATACAGACGGGTCAGCAGTGGCGGCAGATCACCGAGGAATGGCAGGGTGTCGGGCAACAGGCGAGGTTCGATGCGCATGGGGTGACAGGTGCTTCTCTTGAATACGTAGGATAAAACCGGAAAACGCGAACGATCGGCGAAAAATCAGCCGCGTTCGCCGCTCAGCCACTGCAACTGGACTTCGTGTTGACCACGGTCGTCGGTGACGAAGATGGTCCCTTCGCTGATCATCACGTCCCACTTGATAACGCGGGGCATGTCCTTGGCCAGGGTTTCCAGGACTTCTTGCGGCACGGCAGCGATGTGCACGTTTTTCAGGTTTTTGATGGCCGGAATCACCTTGGTTTCCCAGACGCGCAGGCTGCCGTAGGCGAGCAAACTGGTGCGCTCGGTACGGCGTGAGCACCAGGTCAGGCGATCAGCGTCTGGCTGACCGACTTCAATCCAGTGCAGAACGCGGTCATCCAGGCTCTTTTCCCACAGAGCCGGCTCATCCACGTCTGACAGACCGCGACCAAACGACAGCTGTTCGTTGTACCAGAACGCGTAGGCCAGCAGCCGCACGGTCATGCGCTCTTCGGTTTCCGAAGGGTGACGGGCGATGGTCTGCTTCACAGTCTCGTAAACGCTGCGGTCGAGGTCGGTGAGGTTCAGTTCAAACTTGTAGGTCGTGGACGGCTGGGCCATGAACGGGCTTCTTGATACGAGGAAAGGCGGCAAGTCTAACCGATGCGATAGGCAATCAACGAATTGAAGGCGATCAACCTTGGTCGACTGACGTTCGGCTATGTTAAAACGCTCTATCAGCTCAGCCTTCGTCCTACAGGATCCAGTATGCCGCTCACCGGAAAACCGCTCTCAGGTCTGAAAGTCATTGAATTGGGTACGTTGATTGCCGGCCCGTTTGCCTCACGCATTTGCGGCGAATTCGGCGCCGAAGTGATCAAGATCGAATCCCCGGATGGCGGCGATCCATTGCGCAAATGGCGCAAGCTGTATGAAGGCACCTCGCTGTGGTGGTTCGTCCAGGCGCGCAACAAGAAGTCGCTGACCCTGAACCTCAAACACCCGGACGGCCTGGCAATCCTGAAAAAACTGCTCAGCGAAGCGGACATCCTGATCGAGAATTTTCGCCCCGGCGTGTTGGAAAAACTCGGACTTGGTTGGGACGTCTTGCACGCGCTGAACCCGAAACTGGTGATGGTGCGACTCTCGGGCTTCGGCCAGACCGGGCCGATGAAAGACCAACCAGGGTTTGGCGCGGTCGGGGAGTCCATGGGCGGCTTGCGTTACATCACCGGGTTCGAAGACCGACCGCCAGTGCGCACCGGGATTTCCATCGGCGACTCGATTGCCGCGCTCTGGGGCGTGATCGGTGCGTTGATGGCCCTGCGTCATCGCGAGGTCAACGGTGGCCAGGGGCAAGTGGTCGACGTGGCGCTGTATGAAGCGATCTTCGCCATGATGGAAAGCATGGTTCCGGAGTTCGACGTCTTCGGTTTCATCCGCGAACGGACTGGCAACATCATGCCAGGCATCACGCCCTCTTCGATCCACACCAGCGCCGACGGCAAACATGTGCAGATCGGCGCCAATGGCGATGCGATCTTCAAGCGCTTCATGCTGATCATCGGGCGCGAAGACCTGGCCAACGATCCCGTACTGGCCAGCAACGATGGCCGCGATACCCGTCGCGACGAAATTTACGGCGTCATCGATCGCTGGGCCAATTCGCTGCCGCTGGACACGATCATTGAGCAGTTGAATCAGGCCGACGTACCGGCCAGCCGGATCTTCAGCGCGCAAGACATGTTCAACGATCCGCAGTATCTGGCTCGGGAAATGTTCCTGAAAGCCAAACTGCCGGACGGCAAAGACTTCAAGATGCCGGGAATCGTGCCGAAACTATCAGAGACACCGGGCACATCGGAATGGGTCGGGCCGCAATTGGGCGAACATAATGCGCAGGTACTTCACGATCTTGGCTATGACAAGGGACAGATCGCAAAGCTGCGTGAAGACGGCGCCATCTAAGCTTGAACGGCTGCTGTCATCAGCGCTCCATCACACCCGTAACTGGCGTGCAGTGGCGGCGTTCGCGCTTTTGGCCGGATTGACCACAGCCGTTTCGGCGCAACCCAAAGACACTTTGATCTGGTTACTGCGCGACCTGCCGCCCACGATGATTTTCGAAGGGCCGAAAAAAGGTCAGGGTGTCATCGATCAAATGTTGCCGCTGCTGATCGCCGGCATGCCGCAATACAATCACACCTTGATACGGGTGAACCGCGCCCGTGGCATGCAAATGCTCCACGAAGAGTCGTTCACGTGCGACCCCTCGCTGGTCTGG
The DNA here is from genome assembly GCF_949768125.1 of Pseudomonas sp. IT-P253. Lineage (NCBI taxonomy): Bacteria > Pseudomonadati > Pseudomonadota > Gammaproteobacteria > Pseudomonadales > Pseudomonadaceae > Pseudomonas > Pseudomonas sp. IT-P253. Next base: position 112,501 of record NZ_CATKPT010000005.1, read on the forward strand.
ACCAAGGAGCGGGAACAATGGATTGCGTTCTCGATTCCAGCCTTTCGTGCCGTGAGTAATGGCCTGGTGATCCGGCAGGAAGATCGAGCGGTTCTGGAACCCTTCCTGATCGACGGTGAAGTCGATCTGGCGGCGCTGCTGGCCAGCGGCGGGAAGAAAGTCGGGGTGGTCGCCGAGCGCAGTTACGGGCAGCTTCTTGACGCCCTGTTGCGACAGGCACCGCCCGGCGCCTTGACACACCACCATGGCAACGACGCCCTCGGCAGCCTGTTGCAGATGCAACACTTGGGTCGTTTGCAGGTGGTGTTGGGTTACTGGCCAGAGATCCGCTATCAGGCCCAACAGAAAAACATCAGCGATGAGCAACTGGTGTTCTATCCGGTCAAGGGCACGGGCCCCTACCTGTCCGGGCATATCGGTTGTTCCGATACCGCCCAGGGTCGACAGGCGATCAGCGAAATCAACCAGCTGTTGCGCACCATGCCCCATGAGCGACTGGATCGGCTGTATGCCGACTGGCTCGATCCACCAAGGCGCAGCGACTACCTGGAAGCCGCCAAGGCTTTTTTTGAGCATCAGGCCGAGCAGTGACAAATCGCGGACAAAAGAAACCCCGAGAAGTGGGGAGACGACTCGGGGTCAAACGTGGCCTACATAAAGACCAGTAGCAACAAGCTACAAGCATCGGAGCACAATGCCTGATCCTGCTGTTACATAATCTGACTGACCTTGGCGCAGGAAGGTTCCCACAGAAAACAATTCAATTTCGGCTGGCCAGGATTTTGTCCTGAGCCGCATTGCGCAACGCCGCGATAACGCAGGGCTCCAGACGTCCTTCGGCGATCAGCACGTCACGGTGCAAACCGTCGACCACATCCGTCAGCAGGCGTTTATCCGCCAACTGGGCTTGATTGAACCCATGCTCGACGACGATGGCGCCGGTCGCATTCTTTAGTGTTACCAGGCATTCGCCATGGGTTCCCGACGGGGTCAATGTCACCTGATACGGGCTCAGAGCCTCACCGAGCAATAGACTGATACTTTCCATCTCGATCACCACTCAATAGTCCGAAAACAAAGTGCCTGGGGCATGTCTACCTTAAATGACCGCTGGCCCGAGAAGAAAGTTCTGGATTCCAACTGAAAGCGCATCGGCGCCGATCCCCCTGTAGGAGCGAGCTTTGCTCGCGATGGACGTTAACGATAACAAGGGCTGTCAGAATAACTCCGGTGTCCTCGCGACCTTCGCGAGCAAGCTCGCTCCTACAGGGGGCATTGGCATCTCTGATTGACGGAGCATGCACGATTAAGATGACAGGGAAAAAACAGTCCACTAGGCAATGCCAGCTAGCCAAAAAGCCTCAGGCAAACGTCCCTCTGCGCACCAATGAAAAAGCCCGTCGAATGACGGGCTTTTTGATGCCGCAATGCTGACCGGTTACAGCGGCTTCCCACGGTTACCATGCTGACTGACAAACGCCTGCACAGCCTTGAGGTCATTCGGCAACACAGTGCAACGCTCATCACGCTCAAACAAATCAGCCAGGTGCACAGGCAATTCCAGCGCTTTGCCCACACCGGCTTTTTCCACGGCATCCGGGAATTTCACCGGGTGCGCCGTACCCAGGATCACCATTGGAATATCCAGGCTGCGACGGCATTCGCGCGCGGCCTTCACACCGATGGCGGTATGCGGGTCCAGCAACTCACCGGTTTGCTCGTAGACTTCAGCGATGGTTTCGCAGGTTTGTGCGTCATCCACAGCCAGGGAATCAAACAGCTTGCGGGCTTCGGTCCAGCGTTCTTGTTCGACGCTGAAACCACCGCCCTGCTTGAAGCTGTCCATCAAACCGGCAATCGCCGCGCCGTTACGACCGTGCAGGTCGAACAGCAGACGTTCGAAGTTCGACGAGACCATGATGTCCATCGACGGCGACAGGGTCGCGTGCAGGGTTTCCTTGACGTACTGATTGCCGCTCATGAAGCGGTGCAGGATGTCGTTGCGGTTGGTGGCGACGATCAACTGGTTGATCGGCAAGCCCATGTTGCGGGCCAGGTAACCGGCGAAGATATCGCCGAAGTTGCCGGTTGGCACCGAGAACGCTACCGAACGCGCCGGGCCGCCTAACTGCAGGGCTGCGTGGAAGTAGTAAACGATCTGGGCCATGATCCGCGCCCAGTTGATCGAGTTCACCGCGACCAGGCGCGTGCCTTTGAGGAAGCTCTGGTCGGCGAAGCTCGCCTTGACCATTTCCTGGCAGTCATCGAAGTTGCCTTCGATGGCGATGTTGTGGATATTTTCACCGAAGATCGTGGTCATCTGGCGACGCTGCACCTCAGACACACGGTTGTGCGGGTGCAGGATAAAGATGTCGACGTTTTCGCAGTGCTTGCAGCCTTCGATGGCGGCCGAACCGGTGTCGCCGGAGGTGGCACCGACGATCACTACGCGTTCACCGCGTTTTTCCAGCACGTAATCGAGCAGGCGACCGAGCAGTTGCAGGGCGAAGTCCTTGAACGCCAGGGTTGGACCGTGGAACAGCTCCAATACCCATTCATTGCCATTGAGCTGGCGCAAGGGCGCCACGGCGTTGTGCGAGAACACGCCGTAGGTTTCTTCAAGAATCTTTTTGAAATCGGCATCGGGAATGCTGCCAGTGACGAACGGGCGCATAACCCGGAAGGCCAGCTCGTGATACGGCAGGCCGGCCCAGGAAGCGATTTCTTCCTGAGTGAAACGTGGCAGGTTTTCCGGGACGTACAGACCGCCGTCAGTGGCCAGACCGGCCAGCAGGACGTCTTCGAAATTCAGGGCCGGTGCCTGGCCGCGGGTACTGATATAACGCATAGGGGCAAACCTTTGGTTTGAGCTTCAAGACTCAAGCTACAAGCTGCAAGTAAAAGCCAGAGTGCCTTTGACTTGCCGCCTGGAGCTTGCAGCTTGCCGCTGCTTTTGTTTAGTTCAGGTGCTCGACGCGGATCCGCACAACCGGACCGACTACGCCCGCCAAGGCTTCCAGGGCGGTGATCGCATCGTTCATGTGCTGTTCCAGCACGCGGTGGGTCAGCAGGATCATCGGTACCAGACCGTCATGCTCTTCGACTTCTTTCTGCATGATCGATTCGATGTTGATGCCGCGCTCCGACAGGATGCTCGCGACCTGGGCCAACACGCCCGGATGGTCCTTGGCCTGAATGCGCAGGTAGTAGGCGCTTTCGCAAGCTTCGATCGGCAGGATCGGGTGAGCCGACAGCGAGTCCGGCTGGAAGGCCAGGTGCGGCACACGGTTTTCCGGGTCGGAGGTCATGGCGCGAACCACGTCCACCAGGTCGGCGATCACCGACGAAGCGGTCGGCTCCATACCGGCGCCAGCGCCGTAGAACAGGGTCGAACCGGCAGCGTCACCGTTGACCATCACCGCGTTCATCACGCCGTTGACGTTGGCGATCAGGCGATCGGCCGGGATCAGCGTCGGATGCACACGCAGTTCGATGCCGGCCGCGGTGCTGCGAGCCACACCGAGGTGCTTGATGCGATAGCCCAGCGCTTCGGCGTAGTTCACGTCAGCGGTGGTCAGCTTGGTGATGCCTTCGGTGTAGGCCTTGTCGAACTGCAGCGGAATGCCGAACGCGATGGACGCCAGAATCGTCAGCTTGTGAGCGGCGTCGATGCCTTCGACGTCGAAGGTCGGATCGGCTTCGGCGTAACCCAGGGCTTGTGCCTCGGCCAGCACGTCTTCGAAGGTGCGACCCTTCTCGCGCATCTCGGTGAGGATGAAGTTGCCCGTGCCGTTGATGATACCGGCCACCCAGTTGATGCGGTTGGCGGACAGGCCTTCACGGATCGCCTTGATCACCGGAATGCCACCGGCCACGGCGGCTTCGAACGCCACGATCACGCCTTTCTCGCGAGCCTTGGCGAAGATTTCGTTACCGTGAACGGCGATCAGCGCCTTGTTCGCGGTTACCACATGTTTTCCGTTCTCGATCGCTTTGAGTACCAGCTCGCGGGCAACGGTGTAGCCGCCCATCAGCTCTATGACGATGTCGATCTCAGGGTTCGTGGCCACTTCGAAGACATCGTTGGTAATCGCAATACCGGTCGTCTGGAACTGAGGCTTTGGCGTGCGCATGGCAATTTGTGCCACTTCGATTCCACGCCCGGCACGACGAGCAATTTCCTCGGCGTTGCGCTGAAGTACGTTGAAGGTACCGCCACCGACGGTCCCTAACCCACAGATGCCTACTTTGACCGGTTTCACTGTGAACTCCCCATAAAACGGCCGACTCAAGGCCGGCCGTGAAAACAACCGCATGCTCGCGGTTCTCTATTAATGGCCCGGCGAACGTTGCCGCCGGACCATGATCGTCAAAGGCTGGCGATGACGATGCGAATTTATTTCGCGCCCAGCGCCAGTTTGGCGACTTGTGGCGCAGGCTGGTAGCCCGGAATGACCTGACCGTCGGCCAAAACGATGGCCGGCGTGCCATTCACGCCAATCGACTGACCGAGGGCGAACTGTTTGGACACCGGGTTATCGCACTTGGCGGCTTTGATTTCCTTGCCGTCGACCATTTTATCCATGGCCGCTTTCTTGTCTTTCGAACACCACACCGCTTGCAATTGTTCGTCACCCGGAGAGCCCAGGCCCTGGCGCGGGAACGCAACGTAACGCACTTCAATACCGCGCTTGTTCAGCTCAGGCACTTCGGCGTGCAGTTTGTGGCAGTACGGGCAAGTGGTGTCGGTGAACACCGTGATGTGCGACTTGGTTTCACCAATCGCCGGATAAACCACGGTTTCCGCGACCGGAATGTCGTTGATCAGTTTGGAAACACCCAGGCGTTCGGCCTTCTCGGTCAGGTTGACCGGTTTACCGTCCTTGAGCTGGAACAGGTAGCCCTGAACAATGTACTGGCCATCAGCACTGGCGTAGAGCACGCGACTGCCTTTGAGTTTGACTTCATACATACCCGGCAACGGGCTGGCGCTGATACTTTCTACCGGCACCTCGAGCTGGAGGTTTTCCAGGCTTTTACGAATGGCTTTGTCGGCCGCGTCATCGGCGACGGCAAAGGTGCTGACCAACGCAATAGCGGCGGCGGCGAAAATCTGGGTCAGACGCATGAGAACTCCTGAAGGCGGACAAATGGGTCGATCAGAACGCCCGTGCCGAAACACCGGGTCATAACCGCCCATCGTGCAAACCGGCAAAGCCTACCACATAAGGCCCGTGTGGCCGACTCCCGGTGATGCAAGGCATTGCAGACCGCTTTTTTGTGGGAGCGAGCTTGCTCGCGATTGCGATCTGACAGTCACCTTTGTATTGCCCAGGCTGCCGTCATCGCGAGCAAGCTCGCTCCCACAAAAAGGCAGATCGTAGACAGGTCATCCGCGCGGGTGATGTTTGGCGTGCAGGTCTTGCAAGCGGGCGCGGGCAACGTGGGTATAGATTTGGGTCGTGGACAGGTCGCTGTGGCCGAGCAGCATTTGCACCACCCGCAGATCTGCGCCGTGGTTGAGCAAGTGCGTAGCGAAGGCATGGCGCAAGGTGTGGGGCGACAACGACTTGCCGATCCCGGCGACCTTGGCCTGGTGCTTGATGCGATGCCAGAAGGTCTGGCGAGTCATCTGCTCGCCACGCTGACTGGGAAACAGCACATCGCTGGGACGCCCACTGAGCAGTTCACCACGGGCATCGCGCATGTAGCGCTCGACCCAGACAATCGCCTCCTCCCCCATCGGCACCAGCCGCTCCTTGCTGCCCTTGCCCATGACCCGCAACACGCCTTGGCGCAGGTTGACCTGTTCCAGGGTCAGGCTGATCAGCTCCGTCACCCGCAAACCGCAGGCATAAAGCACTTCAAGCATGGCGCGATCACGCTGGCCGATGGCTTCGCTCAGATCCGGAGCCTTCAGCAGTGCTTCCACGTCAGCTTCCGACAAGGACTTGGGCAGCGGCCTGCCCAGCTGCGGCATGTCGACACGCAAGGTCGGATCGACGGCGATCAGCTTTTCCCGCAGCAGATAGCGATAAAAGCCACGCACGCCCGAGAGAAATCGCGCTGTTGAACGAGGTTTGTAGTTTTGCTCCAGGCGCCAGGCCAAGTGATCGAGGATCAACTCGCGCCCCGCGTTGATCAGCTCCAGGCCCTTGTCCTGCAGCCAGCCGTTGAACAGGGCCAAGTCACTGCGGTAGGCGTCACGGGTGTTATCGGACAGACCTTTCTCCAGCCAAAGGGCGTCGAGGAATTGGTCTATCAATGGGTGGTCGATGGCAGGCATAGGCGCTCAAGAAGCGCTGCCTTGAGGCGGCGCTCGAAAAAAAGTGAACGGTAAAAATGGCCGCTAGTCTTTCATAGCCCGCTACTTCAAGGAACAGGTTGAAGCCCTCGGCGGGGTGGACGTTAATGGCGTTGGTACAATCGGAATCTGGTTGCGCCTCATAAATCTTCGCGAGCAGGCTCGCTCCTACACGGGATTTTGTGCGAACGACAGCGATCAATGTGGGAGCGAGCCTGCTCGCGAAGGCCGCACCTCGGTCACGACCTGTGGATAAATCGCGCACACAAAAAAGCAGCCCGTAGGCTGCTTTTTTCTGCATCGGAAGCTGGACTTAAGCCAGTTTTTCCTTGATGCGAGCTGCTTTACCGGACAGGTCACGCAGGTAGTACAGCTTGGCTTTACGTACGTCACCGCGACGTTTAACGGCCATGCTGTCGATTTGCGGGCTGTAGGTCTGGAAAGTACGCTCTACGCCAACACCGTTGGAGATTTTACGAACGGTGAAAGCACTGTTTACGCCGCGGTTACGCTTGGCGATAACAACACCTTCGAACGCTTGCAGACGCGAACGGTCGCCTTCCTTCACTTTCACCTGAACGACAACGGTGTCGCCCGGGGCAAAGGTAGGGATCTCTTTGGTCATCTGCTCTGCTTCGAGTGCAAGGATGATTTTGTTAGTCATGCTGTGCTCCTAAGGTAAATCAACGGACTTACCATCGATACGTTGTTAACTATCGTCCCGCTCGCGGATGTATTCCTCGAGCAGCTTCTTCTCTTCTCCAGAAAGCGAGCGGCTTTCCAGAAGATCGGCGCGTCGTTCAAAGGTCCTACCAAGGGACTGCTGTAAACGCCAACGCCGGATATGCGCGTGATTGCCACTTAGCAATACGTCGGGAACACGCTGATCCGCATACACCTCCGGTCGGGTGTAGTGCGGGCAATCCAGCAAACCATCCGTAAAGGAATCTTCCTCAGCGGAGTCCGCATGCCCTAAAGCTCCAGGCAGCAGTCGTGTAACCGCATCGATCAGGACCATCGCCGGCAGCTCGCCGCCAGACAGTACATAGTCGCCAATCGACCACTCTTCATCGACATGAGCCTCAATAAAGCGCTCGTCAATGCCTTCATAGCGGCCGGCAATCAGGATCAATGCATCCAGATTCGCCAACTCGCGTACCGCCGACTGAGTCAGTTGACGGCCTTGGGGGGACAGGTAAATTACCTTCGCCGCCTCCCCGGCTGCTGCCTTGGCCTGAACCAGAGCATCTTCCAGGGGCTTGATCTTCATCACCATGCCCGGACCACCGCCAAATGGGCGATCATCCACAGTGTGATGTCGATCCGTCGTGTAGTCTCGCGGGTTCCAACAGGTAAGCTGCAACAGCCCCTGTTTCACCGCCCGACTGGTGATGCCGTACTCGCTGATGGCGGAGAACATTTCGGGAAACAAACTGATCACTTCTACGCGCAAGTTAGCCACGCTTAGAAGTCCGCGTCCCAATCCACCTTCATCTCGCCTGCTGCCAGATCGACAGCCAACACGCATTGCTCCGTATAGGGCAACAGGCGTTCGCGATCATCCAGGCTGCCAGCGCAAGGCTTGACCACCATTACATCATTGGCGCCGGTTTCCAGAAGATGATCGATTTTCCCGAGCAATTGCCCGAGTTGATCAATAACCTTCAGACCTTCCAGCTGGTACCAGTAGTACTCGCCGTCGGTCAATTCAGGGAACAGGTTGCGCGGCACACAGATCTCATAACCAGCCAGAAGACGCGCTTCTTCACGATCATCAAGATCCTTGAGCTTTGCGACCAGGAACTTGTCGTTCCCACGTCCGCTGACCAGCTCGACCTGCTTCACATTGCCTTCGCGCTTGAGCGTCCAGGTTTTGTACTGCAACAGGTTTTCAGTCGGATCAGTAAAGGAATACACCTTCACTTCGCCGCGAACGCCATGAACCGAATAAATTTTGCCGATAACGATCAAATCATCAGCAACAGCTGGCGTCGCGTTCATATTGCTCAGGCCGCTGCCTTAGCAGATTCCTTCAACAACTGAGCAACACGCTCAGAAGGTTGTGCACCAACGCTCAGCCAGTAGGCTACGCGCTCTTGGTTCACGGACAGACGGACTTCTTGACCACGAGCAACCGGGTTGAAGAAACCAACCTGTTCCTTGTGCGAACCGTCGCGCGGGTTGCGGCTGTCGGTTACGGTCAAGTGGTAAAACGGGCGCTTTTTGGAGCCGCCAAGGGCAAGACGGATTGTTAGCATGTGAACATCGTTCCTGTAGTCGGTGCTGCAAATCTAAAGGCACAGCGGGCATAGGTGCCCGAAAGGCCGCATATTCTAAGGAATATCCGGACTTTTGCAAATGTCTTTTTCCGGCTGCCTATCGGCCGCCATCAAGATTTGCTATAGAGCCGTCGTTGAAAACGGCCGGTCAGCTCCCGCCAAGCGCGGGTTTGCTGGAGATCCCACTTCCGTGTGGGAGGCGCAAGAGCAAGCTCCTGCGTGAATTCTTTACATCTTTGGCATACCGCCGCCGGGCAACATACCACCCATGCCGCGCATCATTTTGGCCATTCCGCCTTTGGCAGAGAACTTCTTCATCATCTTTTGCATCTGCTTGTGCTGCTTGATCAAGCGACCGATGTCCTGCACTTGAGTGCCGGAACCCATGGCGATCCGGCGTTTGCGCGAACCGCTGATCAGCTCAGGGTCGCGGCGCTCGGCCGGGGTCATGGAGTTGATGATGGCTTCCATCTGCTTGAATTGCTTCTCTGCCGCGCCCTGGGCGTTGCCCATTTGCGCCAGGTTCACGCCGCCGATATTCGGCAGCTTGTCCATGAGGCCGCCGAGGCCGCCCATGTTTTTCATCTGTTGCAGCTGATCGCGGAAGTCTTCGAGGTCGAAGCCCTTGCCCTTCTTCAGCTTCTTGGCCAATTTGTCGGCCTTGTCTTTGTCGAGGGTCGCCTCAGCTTGCTCGATCAGGCTGAGCACGTCGCCCATGCCGAGGATGCGCGAAGCAATACGCTCAGGGTGGAACGGTTCGAGCGCTTCGCTCTTCTCGCCCATACCGATGAACTTGATCGGCTTGCCGGTGATGGCGCGCACCGACAGCGCGGCACCGCCACGGGCGTCGCCGTCGACCTTGGTCAGGATCACACCGGTCAACGGCAGCGCGTCGCCAAAGGCCTTGGCCGTGTTGGCGGCGTCCTGGCCGGTCATGGCGTCGACCACGAACAGGGTTTCGACAGGGTTGATCGCGGCGTGCAACGCCTTGATCTCGCCCATCATCTCTTCATCGATGTGCAGACGACCGGCGGTATCGACGATAACCACGTCGATGAATTTCAGTTTCGCTTCTTTAATAGCCGCTTGCGCGATGTCGACCGGCTTCTGGCTCAGGTCAGACGGGAAGAAGGTAACGCCGACTTCACCGGCCAGCATTTCCAGCTGCTTGATCGCGGCAGGACGATAAACGTCCGCGGACACGACCATGACCGACTTCTTCTTGCGCTCTTTAAGGAAGCGCGCGAGTTTGCCGGCGGTGGTGGTTTTACCAGCACCCTGCAAACCGGCCATCAGCACGACGGCAGGCGGAACGGCGCTCAGGTTCAGGTCTTCGTTGGCCACACCCATCAGGCTTTCGAGTTCGGCCTGGACGATCTTCACGAAGGCCTGGCCCGGCGTCAGGCTGCGCGACACCTCAGTGCCGACGGCGCGTTCCTTGACCGAATTGACGAAGTCTTTGACCACCGGCAAGGCGACGTCGGCTTCGAGCAACGCCATGCGCACTTCACGCAGGGTGTCTTTGATGTTGTCCTCGGTCAGCTTGGCCTTGCCGGTGACATGGCGCAGCGTCTGCGAGAGACGGTCGGTTAAGTTTTCAAACATTGCGCGATCCTTTCAGGCCCTGTGTAGACCGGGATAATGGCGGCCCAGACCGTGATAAACATGTACTCGGCGAGCCTGCGGCGTGGGCAGGTCGCGGATTATAGCGAAGACTGCGTCTGGCGGACACCTCGCACTTTCGTGTGATGTGGGTTCTATGCCAAACTCAGCGCCTTTCGGGCTTGCCTAACAGGATTTATGCTCCCCTTGTCACCCAGTTTACTTACGACTCTCGCCGCCGCCTGCTTATATGCCGCTGCGACTCTCTACCAGGGCACTCGTCTGGCCAAAGGCGCCAAGGCGAACAAGCGCCTGCTGGTCACGCTCGGCGTGCTGGCGGTACTGGCTCACAGCGCCAGCCTGTTCACCCACTTGCTAACGCCAATGGGCCTGGGCCTGGACTTTTTCAGCGCCGCCAGCCTGATTGCCGCCGCGGTCATAGCCCTGACGCTGCTGGCCTGCTCGCGGATCCCGGTGGAAAACCTGCTTGTCTTGCTGTTTCCGCTGGGCCTCGCAACCGTTTTGCTCGCGCAATTCGCTCCCGCCGGCACCGTTCAAATCATCGACGAAGAACCGGGCATCCTCGCCCACATCCTCCTGTCGATACTGGCCTATGGCATGTTCACCATCGCCGTGTTCCAGGCGTTGCTGCTGCTGGTTCAAGACCATCAGCTCAAGCACAAGCATCCTTCCGGGCTGATCAAGAACTTCCCGCCGCTGCAAACCATGGAGAGCCTGCTGTTCGGCTTCCTCTGGGCCGGCTGGACCCTGCTCTCGCTGTCGCTGATTTCCGGCTGGCTGTTCGTCGAAAACCTCTTCGCCCAGCACCTTGTACACAAAACCCTGCTGGCCTGCCTGGCCTGGATCGTCTTCAGCGTGTTGCTCTGGGGCCGTAACCACCTGGGCTGGCGCGGACACAAGGCCATTCGCTGGACCCTCGCCGGTTTCTGCCTGCTGATGCTGGCGTATTTTGGCAGCAAGCTGGTTCGTGAATACATCCTGCATATCTGACGGGCGGCATTAATGGACGATTTGCCCATAGGGCCGATGCTCGCAGTAGTGGCCCTGCTGATTTTATGGTCGGGGCTGTTTACCGCCATCGAAGCGGCGCAACAACACTTGCTGGCCCAGCGCGCCGCCTCGCGTTCAAGCGACAAACCGGTGGCAAAGCTGGGCTTTCCGCTCAACAGCCTGATCCTCTGCAACACCCTGTGCCGGACGCTTGTCGTGGTCATCAGCACCTTGCTGGCGATTTTCACCTGGGCAGAAAACGGTCCATGGGTCGCTTGCGCAGGGGCCGGCGCCATTCTGCTGGTGTTTGCCGAATATCTGCCGCGCACCCTCGCCACCCGCTATCCGGATGTGATCCTTAATCTGGGTAACACCCTGCTCCGCGCGCCACTGAAAATCCTCTACCCGGCCGCCTGGCTGCTGAATAGCATCAGCCTGTTACTGATGCGGCCGTTCGCCCGCAAAGCCAAAGTGGTGCAGTTCAGCGAAGACGAAGCACCGAAGGACCGGCTCGACGACCATGAACACGCCGCATGCCGTCCGCACGCACTCTCAGGCATCCATGCGCTGGACAACATCACGGTCAACGACATTCTGGTACCGCGCAGTGACGTGGACGGGATCAATCTCGACGATCCCCTCCCGGACATCATCGAACAACTGCGCCACAACAAGCGCACGCGCCTGCCGGTCTTCCACAGCGACATCAATCAGGTCGAAGCGGTGCTCAACACCCGGCAGATCCGCCATCTGCTGCCTGATGCCAGCCTGACCCGAGAAGCGCTGCTGGCCGCCAGTCACGAACCGTACTTCGTGCCGGAAAGCACGCCATTGCAACTGCAGCTGCTGAACTTCCACAAACAGCAGCGGCGCTTGGGCATGGTGGTCGACGAGTACGGCGAAGTGCTCGGCATCGTCACCCTGGAAGACATTCTCGAAGAAATCGTCGGCGAATTCGAAAGCCAGCACAGCCTGCACAACCCGCATATCCACCCCCAAGCCGACGGACGACTGGTCATTGAGGGCGCCGCGTCGATTCGCGAATTGAACAAAAGCCTCGGTTGGCACCTGCCAAGTGACGGCCCCAAGACCCTTAACGGCCTGGTGACCGAAGCGCTGGAAACGATTCCGGACAGCGCGGTGTGCCTGAAGATCGGGCGTTATCGCCTGGAAATCCTGGAAACCGAGGATAATCGCGTCACCCGGGTTTTGATCTGGCATACGAGCTCAGTTCCAGCTAGCCGATAAGTCCTGCGATCATGCGACTGTAGCAGCCGGCGTAGCCTGCGTTCGGCTGCGTAGCAGTCGTAAAATCAGGCGATGCGGTTCATCTGGTAGAACCAGCACTCAGGTTTTACGACTGCTGCGCAGCCGAACGCAGGCTGCGCCAGCTGCTACGAGGATTTGCGCTTGTTTGATCGTTAGCCGCCTTCCTATAATCGAGCCGCTTACCCAAGCGCCGCCCTACCCCAGTGCTACCCGCACGCTGCGTTAAACCCACATCCCTGGGTGTTCGACCATAATAATTCGCTCCAGTGGAGCATGACTGTCAGGGATCACCGCATGACGACGAGCACAACGTACAGCGAAACCACGCCTGCCCAGCCGACAAACTCCGCCACCCGCGTGGCCACGGCGAGTTTCATCGGCACCGCCATCGAGTTCTACGACTTCTACGTCTACGCCACCGCCGCAGCGCTGGTGATCGGCCCGGTGTTCTTTCCGCAGACTTCCGGCACTGCCCAGATGCTCTCGGCGTTCCTCACCTTTGGTATCGCGTTCCTTGCACGACCGCTGGGTTCGGCGCTGTTCGGCCACTTTGGTGACCGCATCGGCCGGAAGTCGACCCTGGTCGCTTCTTTATTGCTGATGGGCGTGTGCACCACACTCATCGGCGTGTTGCCCGGTTACGCCAGCATCGGGGCCTGGGCGCCGATCCTGCTGTGCGTGCTGCGGTTCGGCCAAGGCCTTGGATTGGGCGGCGAATGGGGTGGCGCGGCATTGCTGGCCACAGAAAATGCGCCCAAAGGCAAACGTGCCTGGTTCGGCATGTTCCCGCAACTCGGTCCTTCGATTGGCTTTCTGGCGGCTAACGGCCTGTTCCTGACCCTGGCCATGACCCTGAACGATGAACAGTTCCGCTCGTGGGGCTGGCGGATTCCGTTCCTGCTCAGCGCCGTGCTGGTGATGGTCGGTCTGTATGTGCGCCTCAAACTTCACGAAACGCCGGTGTTCGCCAACGCCATGGCTCGCCAGGAACGGGTGAAGATCCCGCTGGTCGAGCTGTTCAGCCAATACTGGGCGCCAATGCTGCTGGGCGCCGGTTCGATGGTGGTGTGCTACGCGCTGTTCTATATCTCCACGGTGTTTTCGCTCAGCTACGGTGTCTCGACACTCGGCTATACCCGCGAAACCTTCCTCGCGCTGCTGTGCTTCGCCGTATTGTTCATGGCGGCCGCAACGCCGCTGTCGGCCTGGGCCAGTGATCGCTACGGGCGCAAACCGGTGCTGATTATCGGCGGCGTGCTGGCAATTTTGTCCGGTTTCTTGATGGAACCGCTGCTGACCCAAGGCTCGACCTGGGGTGTGGCGCTGTTCCTGTGCATCGAACTGTTTCTGATGGGCGTGACATTTGCCCCGATGGGCGCGCTGCTGCCGGAGCTGTTTCCGACCCGCGTGCGCTATACCGGCGCGTCAGCGGCCTACAACCTGGGCGGCATTGTCGGAGCCTCGGCGGCGCCGTTCTTCGCACAGAAGCTGGTGGCGATGGGCGGTTTGAGTTATGTCGGCGGGTATGTGTCGGGGGCGGCGGTGCTGAGCCTGATTGCGGTGCTGTGCCTGAAGGAGACACGTCATAACGATTTGAATCGGGTGGCCTGATAGAAAAAGCTTCGCGGGCAAGTCGGATCGCCGCACCCCGGGC
>NZ_CATKPT010000006.1:0-121310 GCF_949768125.1 Pseudomonas sp. IT-P253
CCTGGGGGCCTTTTCGGGAACGCGGGGGAAATCAGCGTTCGAGGTCTTTGATCTTGCCTTTCTTGCCATCCCACTCTTCAGCGTCAGGCAGCGGTTGTTTCTTCTCGGTGATGTTAGGCCAGATTTCGGCCAACTCAACGTTCAGTTGAATGAACTCTTGCATGTCTTCCGGGACTTCATCTTCAGAGAAAATGGCCACGGCTGGGCATTCAGGTTCGCACAGTGCGCAGTCGATGCACTCATCCGGGTGAATCACCAGGAAATTCGGGCCTTCGTAAAAGCAGTCCACCGGACAGACTTCTACGCAGTCGGTGTACTTGCACTTGATGCAGTTGTCGGTGACGACGAAGGTCATTTCTAATTTTCTCCTCAGGCGGCGGCAGCGGAGCCCCTTCACGTTGGGGTCGCCGGGTTCGGGAGCGATAGTCTGCTGGCCAGGCTATTAGCCAGCAGCATCCCAAACCGCGCGAGATTCTAACAGCTTGCAGGCAAGTGCGTTAGATCCGTGTCTTTAGTGTATAGAGCATTTCGAGTGCACGACGCGGACTCATATCGTCCAGATCAAGTTTGGCCAGTTCATCCAGCACCGGATGTGGCAGGCTGGCGAACATGTCGCTCTGTTGTGGCGCTGCAGGTTTACCTTTTTTGGCCGGCTTGGCAACTTCATGGGGCAGGGCGGTGGCTTCCAGTCGGCCCAGGTGCTCGCGAGCGCGCACGATCACTTCGCTCGGTACGCCGGCCAGTTGCGCAACGGCCAGGCCGTAGCTCTGACTGGCAGGCCCCGGCAGCACGTGGTGCAGGAAAACGATGCGCTCGTTGTGCTCGGTCGCGTTGAGGTGAACGTTGGCCACTAAAGGCTGGGCTTCCGGCAGAACCGTCAACTCGAAGTAGTGGGTGGCAAACAGTGTGTAAGCCCGCAGATGCGCCAGGCGTTCGGCCGCAGCCCACGCCAGGGACAGACCATCGAAAGTGCTGGTGCCACGCCCGACTTCGTCCATCAGCACCAGGCTGCGCTCGGTGGCATTATGCAAAATGTTGGCGGTCTCGCTCATCTCGACCATGAAGGTCGAGCGCCCGCCTGCGAGGTCATCGCTGGAACCGATCCGGGTGAAAATCCGGTCCACCAGTGACAGTTCGCAACTGGCTGCCGGCACGAAGCTGCCGATATGGGCCAACAGCACGATCAAGGCAGTTTGGCGCATGTAGGTGGATTTACCGCCCATGTTCGGACCGGTGATCACCAGCATGCGCGTGTTGTCGTCGAGGCTCAGGTCGTTGGCCACGAACGGCGTGGTCAGCACCTGCTCCACCACCGGGTGGCGACCCTGGGTGATGCGCATGCACGGCTCGTCGACGAAGCGTGGGCAGTTCAGATCGAGATTCAGCGCGCGTTCGGCGAGGTTGCTCAGCACATCCAGTTCAGCCAATGCGGCGGCGGTGTCCTGCAATGGAGGCAATTGCGCGATCAAGTCTTCGAGCAGCGCTTCGTAGAGCATCTTTTCGCGGGCGAGGGCCCGGCTCTTGGCTGACAGCGCCTTGTCTTCGAACGCCTTCAGTTCCGGCGTGATAAAGCGTTCGGCGCCTTTTAGCGTCTGGCGACGGATGTAGTCGGCTGGCGCGGACTCGGCCTGCTTGCTCGGCAACTCGATGAAGTAGCCGTGAATGCGGTTGTAACCGACCTTCAGGTGGGACAGGCCTGTACGTGCCTTTTCCCGTGCTTCCAGATCGATCAGGAACTGCCCGGCGTTTTCGCTGAGCGATTGCAAGTCGTCCAGTTCGGCGTCGTAACCGGTTTTCAACACGCCGCCATCACGGATGACGGCGGGCGGGTTATCGATGATGGCTTTCTCCAGCAACGCCGCCAGTTCCGGGTAGGTGCTGGTGGTTTTTGCCAGTTGAATGATGTGAGGGGCTTCGAGCTCGGTCATCGCCACTTGCAGCTCGGGCAGTGCGCCGAGGGCGTCGCGCAGACGAGCGAGGTCACGAGGACGCGCATTACGCAGGCCGATCCGCGCCAGAATCCGCTCGATGTCGCCGATTTCCTTGAGCTGCGGTTGCAGTTTTTCGAAACGGTAACCGTCGAGCAGGCAGGTAATCGAGGTCTGGCGCGCCAGCAATACAGTCAGATCACGCAACGGGCGATTCAGCCAGCGGGTTAGCAGACGACTGCCCATGGCGGTCTGGCAGCGATCGACCACCGATTGCAGTGTGTTGTCGCGACCGCCGGCCAGGTTGGTGTCCAGTTCCAGGTTGCGACGGCTCGCGCCGTCCAGCACCACAGTGTCGTCCAGGCGTTCATGGCGCAGGCTGCGCAAATGCGGCAGGGCGGTGCGCTGGGTTTCCTTGGCATAACTGAGCAGGCAACCGGCGGCGCCGATGGCAAGGGTCAGGTTCTCGCAGCCGAAACCTTTGAGGTCCTGGGTAGAAAACTGCTGGCAGAGACTTTTCAGCGCCGAGTCGCGCTCGAAATCCCACGGCGCACGACGACGAACCCCACGACGTTTTTCCGCCGGCAGGTCTTTTGGCCAGTCATCCGGGATCATCAGCTCTACCGGATTGACCCGTTCCAGTTCCGCCAGCAGGTTTTCCCAGCCTTTGATTTCCAGCACGGTGAAATTACCGCTGGTGATGTCCAGCACCGCCAGGCCGAACAGGCGTTCGTCTCCCAGCACCGCGGCGATCAGGTTGTCCCTACGTTCATCCAGCAGCGCCTCGTCACTCACCGTCCCCGGCGTAATGATCCGCACCACCTGACGATCCACAGGCCCTTTGCTGGTGGCCGGGTCGCCAACTTGCTCACAGATCACCACCGACTCGCCCAGCTTGACCAGTTTCGCCAGGTAACCTTCCGCCGCGTGGTAAGGAATCCCACACATCGGAATCGCCTGACCGGCCGATTGCCCACGAGCGGTCAGGGTGATGTCCAGCAATTTGGCGGCCTTCTTCGCGTCTTCATAGAAGATCTCGTAGAAGTCACCCATGCGGTAGAACATCAGCTGGTCGGGGTGTTGGTTCTTCAGGCGCCAGTATTGCTGCATCATCGGCGTGTGGGAGGACAGATCGGAGAGTGCTTTATTCATCGGATAATCAGGCAAATTCGTTGAAAGGTGTAGGGCAAAGGAGGGGCATTGACCCTAATGCCTGTCAGTTAAGCCGTAACGCGATCTGTAGCAGCTGGCGAAGCCTGCGTTCGGCTGCGCAGCAGTCGTGAAACCTCAGCGCGAGGTCTTTCTGAAACACTGCATCGCCTGATTTTACGACTGCTGCGCAGCCGAACGCAGGCTTCGCCAGCTGCTACCAAGAGCGTTTCGCCTGGGATTTTCTTAACTGACTGGCGTTAGGCATCGACCCGGCTTTTCCGCGATGGGCGCAAGGTTACCATGGGCAGTCCGCCCGACGCAGGCATGAAAGCCCAAGGGCATATTTCTGGCCTCATGACCCGTTCGACAGCGTCCCCCGCCTTTGCACTCACTCGCTAACACTTTGATCGATCCAGCGCCTTGCAAGCGCGATACGCTCGTGTACGGTAGTTCTCATTCCGCTCAATCAGGAGATGACCGTGAAAGAAATCACCCAACTGGCCGCTGAACTTGGCAGGCGCCTGCAGGTTCTGAATGCCCACGTCACTGCGGCCGAGTCTTGTACCGGTGGCGGGATCAGCGAGGCGATTACCCGGATTCCGGGCAGTTCGGCGTGGTTCGAGGCCGGTTATGTCACCTACTCCAACCGTCAGAAAACCCAGCAACTGAATGTCCCGGTCGAGTTGTTTTCAACTGTGGGGGCGGTCAGTCGCGAGGTGGTCGAGGCCATGGTTCGTGGTGCGCAGGAAAAAAGCCGGGCGCATTTTGCCGTGGCGGTCAGCGGTGTGGCGGGGCCTGATGGCGGTTCGCCGGGCAAGCCGGTGGGCACGGTATGGCTGGCCTGGGGCGTTGGCGAGCAGGTGTTCAGCGAGGTGCAGCACTTCCCCGGTAACCGCGACGAGGTCCGCCGACAAACGGTGAAGGCCGCGCTAGAGGGGCTGCTGCGCCATGCTGCTGGAGAAATCTCAAATCAGGGGTAGGCGATCCCGAAACGCTGTGGAATAATACTGGCTACTTATACAGGTGTTGGCCGTCAGGCCTTATTGATTACGTGAGGACTTTAATGGACGACAACAAGAAGAAAGCCTTGGCTGCGGCCCTGGGTCAGATCGAACGTCAATTCGGCAAGGGTGCCGTAATGCGTATGGGCGATCAGGACCGTCAGGCGATCCCGGCTATTTCCACTGGCTCTCTGGGTCTGGACATCGCGCTCGGTATTGGCGGTCTGCCAAAAGGCCGTATCGTTGAAATCTACGGTCCTGAATCCTCCGGTAAAACCACACTGACACTGTCGGTGATCGCCCAGGCTCAAAAAGCCGGCGCGACCTGCGCATTCGTCGACGCCGAGCACGCCCTCGACCCTGAATACGCCGGCAAACTGGGTGTCAACGTCGACGACCTGCTGGTTTCCCAGCCGGACACCGGCGAGCAAGCTCTGGAAATCACCGACATGCTGGTGCGTTCCAACGCGGTTGACGTGATTATCGTCGACTCCGTGGCGGCTCTGGTGCCCAAGGCTGAAATCGAAGGCGAAATGGGTGACATGCACGTGGGGCTGCAAGCCCGTCTGATGTCCCAGGCGCTGCGTAAAATCACCGGTAACATCAAGAACGCCAACTGCCTGGTGATCTTCATCAACCAGATCCGCATGAAAATCGGCGTGATGTTCGGCAGCCCGGAAACCACCACCGGCGGTAATGCGCTGAAGTTCTACGCCTCGGTTCGCCTGGATATCCGTCGTACTGGCGCGGTGAAAGAAGGTGATGAAGTCGTTGGTAGCGAAACCCGCGTCAAGGTTGTGAAGAACAAGGTAGCTTCGCCATTCCGTCAGGCCGAATTCCAGATTCTTTACGGCAAGGGCATTTACCTCAATGGCGAGATGATCGACCTGGGTGTTTTGCACGGCTTCGTTGAGAAGTCCGGTGCCTGGTATGCCTACAACGGTACCAAGATCGGTCAGGGCAAAGCCAACTCGGCCAAGTTCCTGGCGGACAATCCGGAAATCGCCGCGACGCTTGAAAAGCAGCTGCGCGACAAGCTGCTGACTCCAGCGCCGGACGTCAAAGCATCGCCAGTCAAAGAGACTGCCGATGACCTGGCTGACGCTGATATCTGATTGATCCGATGACCGCCGTACTCGATACACTCGTCGCGGTGCGGCGAACTGCAATGGACCTGCTCGCTCGACGCGAGCACGGTCGAGTCGAGCTGACGCGTAAACTGCGTCAGCGCGGCGCCCTCCCTGAAATGATCGACACCGCGCTCGATCGCTTGACGGAAGAAGGGCTCCTGTCCGAATCCCGTTACCTCGAAAGTTTCGTTTCCTATCGCGCCCGTTCCGGTTATGGCCCTTTGCGTATTCGTGAAGAGCTGAGCCAGCGGGGCCTGCAACGTATCGACATCGAGCTCGCCTTGCGCGATAGCGGTATCAACTGGCAGGAACAACTGGAAGACACCTGGCGACGCAAGTTTTCCGGGCATTTACCGATAGACGCCCGTGAACGTGCCAAACAAGGCCGGTTCCTGAGTTATCGGGGTTATTCCATGGAAATGATCAGCCGCTTGTTCAGCGGCCGAGGGATGGACGATTGAATGAAACGGCTCGCTATTTAGATAGCGGGCCGTTTTTTTGCCTCACGTAATCTTTGACGGTTCCCGCGTGCGATGTTGCGCCTGGGGTTTGGGCTGTGCCCAGTTTTCCGGCAGATTGATGTAGTCCACCAGTTCGCGCAGGCGCCCGTGATCACGAGCGTTGAAAGTGAAGGCCAGTCGCGCCAGGTGGCTGAATTGCGCCTCGTCGTGCTCCTCTCCGCTGTAGGCATGCTGATGGAAATGATCGCTCAGGCACAGATCGGCAAATGCTACCTGCATGTGTTCGAGCGCGTGCTCGCTGAGCTGGTGATTCATGCGAATGATGAACTGGTGTTTAAGCCAGCGGCTGGAGTGAAAGTTGCTGTAGAACTGGTTGATCTGTTCCACCGCTTCTTCGGCGCTGTACACCAGGCTTACGAGTTTCATGTCTGTCGGCAGGATGTAGCGATTTTCCTCCAGTTGATGGTGTATGAAGTCCAGCGCGCTTTGCCAGAACGTTCCGCCCGGAGCGTCCAGAAGCACCACGGGCACCAGCGGGCTTTTGCCGGTCTGGATCAGGGTCAACACCTCGAGCGCTTCATCCAGGGTGCCGAAACCGCCAGGGCACAGGACCAGCGCATCGGCTTCCTTGACGAAGAACAGCTTGCGGGTGAAGAAGAAATGGAAGGACAGCAGATTGGTGGTGCCCTGGACGGTGGGATTGGCGTGTTGCTCGAACGGCAGGGTGATATTGAATCCCAGGCTGTGGGCCAAGCCGGCACCTTCGTGGGCTGCAGCCATGATGCCACCACCGGCACCGGTGATGACCATCAGGTCCGAGCGTGCCAGCGCGGCGCCGAGTTCTCGGGCCAGGCCGTACAGCGGATGTTCTATCGGGGTACGGGCTGAACCGAACACGGTGACTTTACGCCGCCCTTTGAACTGCTCCAGCACACGAAAAGCGTGCTCCAGTTCACGGAGGGCTTGCAGGGTGATCTTGGCATTCCAGCGGTTGTGATCTTCCTGGGCCATGCGCAGCACAGTCAGGATCATGTCGCGGTAGATGGGGGTGTTCGGGCTGTTGGGTGAAACCAGGTTGAGTTGCTCTTCGACCTTGTTGATGAGGTCGTGGCCGCTTTCTTCAAAATGACGGCTCAGGAGGTCATTCGGTTGGTAAGGCATCAACTTCTCCTTCCATACAGGCCATATAGGTTCTGTTTTTTCCTTGGATGAAGGAAACATTCGCGCAGTAATACGGGTAGCGGGCAGCCCCTTTCCTGCCCCGAAAAATAAACGAGAACACTATGAATCTAGACCCTCGCAGAGATTTACGCTGACTTGATCATTGCGCCGCAATGCCTTTCCTGGCAACCGCTTATTGACGATTTGCAAGGTGGTTTCACCGCTCGTCTGAACGCAAGCCAGGTGTCCGTCAGTCTGATTTACTAAATGACAGGCGTCACACGACAACTTTGCGTCAAGGGCAAGACGCGCCGTACCAGCAGTTCAAAGGATTTATCGCCAATCAACGGCGAAGGGCAGGGAGGCGGGAGCCATGACCAGAATCATTCTGGAGATCGATACGCGACTATATCGATTGCTGAAGTCGTCCGCCGAGACCAATCATTTGAGTCTCGAGGAGGAGTGCTGTCGACGCCTGGAGGGTGCTGACCGACGGTCACGTTACATACAGGCGCTGGTGGCGGAACTGCGCGCCGAGGATGAACAACGGCGCGCCAATTCTCGGTGATTACTTTTTCTTCGCAGGTGCGGCTTTCGGGCAATCCGATTCCTTGAAGCGCTCGCTGGCCACCGGGCGGTTGGTTTTAATCTCGGTGAACTCGTAGCGCATGGTTGCGCCCTTGGCCATCAGCTTGCGAAAGCCCGGGTTGTTGCACACGGTAGAACCCAACTGGAAATAAACCGCTTTCGGGTCAGCACGCATCTTGTCCGCGTGGCTGCTCTGAACGCTGAGGTGGTTGATCAGCTCTGTGCCTTCGACGGTGTAGCCCTGATCGAGAATGTCTTCGTTGATCGCCCGTGGAGTGCCGACGCTGCTTTGAACGGCAACGTTTTGCAGCATTTTGTTCAGCTCCATGTCTTTCAAGGAAGCAGCCTGAGCGCTGAAGGAAGACGCCAGCAAAATGGCAGCGGTGGGAACGATAAGGCGCAGCATGAAACTCTCCTGGTTCAGTGACTGGTGATTCGACCCGTCACGTGACTATGCGTTCAGTGGCGGCGAATTATAGGGGAGGCGGCCTGGACGGTACAGGCTTGCGCTGACCGGTCTGGTAAACTGCCGACACTTTTTGTGCTGCCGAGTGTTTTTTGTGTCGATTTTCCTTTCTTGCTGGTGTTGCCTCCAATGAGCCATGCCCCTGCGCACTTTGCGGCGAACGCCGTTGCCCGTTTGCGCGATGAACGCGAAGAAGACGGCATCAAGCCGATTCAAGCCCGTGGCTGGAGGGCGCCGCGTTGCCGTGCGTGCCGTGTGATCGAGAGCCATTGCCTGTGCGCCTGGCGCCCGCAAGTCGAGTCCCGCTCCGGCGTGTGCCTGATCATGACCAACAAAGAAGTGTTCAAACCAAGTAACACGGGTTGGTTGATCGCCGATGTGGTGCGCGACAACCATGCGTTCATTTGGTCGCGAACCGAAGTCGATCAGCAACTGTTGGCGCTGTTGTCCGATCCGCAGTGGCAACCTTACCTGGTGTTTCCGGGTGAATACGTTGAACCCGAGCGGGTGACAAACAGTGTCTACGTCGACAGCACCAAGCGGCCGCTATTTATTCTGCTGGACGCGACCTGGACCGAAGCCAGAAAGATTTTCCGCAAAAGCCCGTATTTTGATCGTTTGCCGATTTTGAGCTTGTTGCCCGAGAAGCTCTCGCGCTACCGGTTGCGCCGTTCGACTCGCAGCGAGCATTTATGCACAGCTGAAGTGGCGGCGTTGTGTCTCGATCTGGCGGGCGATGTCGAGGCTGCATCGGCACTGGACGCTTACTTCGACGTATTCAGCCAGCATTATCTCGATGCCAAGCATCAACTTGAAATGAACGTTTCAACACCTGCACACGTCGAGTTGATGCCCTTCATTCAGGACGCAACTCCCGCCCTATGCGA
This sequence comes from Pseudomonas sp. IT-P253, assembly GCF_949768125.1. Lineage (NCBI taxonomy): Bacteria > Pseudomonadati > Pseudomonadota > Gammaproteobacteria > Pseudomonadales > Pseudomonadaceae > Pseudomonas > Pseudomonas sp. IT-P253. The sequence continues at coordinate 8,775 of NZ_CATKPT010000006.1, forward strand.
ATAGTCGCCCATACTGCAAAGAGTTCGCCGGGCCATGTAACTTGACCACCCCGACTTCGCTGGGCATGCTTGGCGCCGATTAGGGCGCGGCCAAAGTTTGATACGCCGTTTTTTTACGTGAATAACCACGTGATTGGCGTTGAACGTGCCCTGTTGGTGCGGCCCCGTGGCTGTACCTCGAGTTGTTTTGGCGAGGCCTGAATGCATCAGGCGTCCCATGAAAAACAGGATCATTTGAAAGATGGCCACATACGAAATCCTGATTGCCGATGACCACCCCCTTTTTCGTAGCGCCCTGCATCAAGCCTTGACCCTGGGCCTCGGGCCAGATGTCCGTCTGGTAGAAGTGGCAAGTATTGCCGAACTGGAAACCCGCCTGGACGAAAAGGCCGATTGGGACCTGGTGCTGCTGGACCTGAATATGCCGGGGGCGTACGGTTTTTCCGGGCTGGTGTTGTTGCGCGGTCAGTACCCGCAGATTCCGGTGGTCATGGTGTCGGCCCAGGAAGAAGCTTCGATTATGGTGAAGTCCCGTGAATTCGGGGCCAGCGGCTTTATTCCCAAGTCCAGCGACCTGAGTGTCATTCAAAAAGCCGTGCGTGCGGTGTTGGATGGCGACGTTTTCTGGCCGCCTCAGGCCTTCGAAGCCGTCAGCGTTTCCGATGAAGCCAAGGCCGCCAGCGAAGGCCTTGCAAGCCTGACACCGCAGCAGTTCCGTGTGTTGACCATGGTCTGTGAAGGATTGCTGAACAAGCAAATTGCCTACGAGCTGAGTGTTTCCGAAGCGACGATCAAGGCTCACGTGACGGCGATCTTCCGCAAGCTGAATGTGCGGACCCGAACCCAGGCAGCGCTGCTCCTGCAACAACTTGAGTCAATTTCAAGCCACTAAAGCGCCGGCAGTTCACGCTTTTTTGATCTTTTTTACTCTAGCTTTCCCACTCCATTTTGGTTGCTTACTTCTATGTCACCTTTCAAAGGCCAGACCGGCCTAAAACGCATCCTCAACGCCTCTGGTTATTCACTGGACGGCCTGCGCGCCGCCTTCACCGGTGAAGCGGCCTTCCGGCAGCTGGTATTGCTTAATGCCATCCTGATCCCGGTTTCGTTCTTTCTGCACGTCAGCCGGGTCGAACGGGCGCTGCTTATTGCAGTGTGTTTGTTGGCGTTGATAGTTGAGTTGCTCAATTCGGCAGTGGAAGCGGCCATCGACCGCATTTCCCTTGAACGGCACCCGTTGTCCAAGAACGCCAAGGACATGGGCAGTGCCGCTCAGCTCGTGGCGTTGAGCATAATCCTGCTGGTCTGGGCGGTGATTCTGCTTTAAGCGATGGTGGGCAGCACGATCTCGTCGCTGCGCTGAACCCCTGCGGTGAATGCGCGGCACAGATCGAGGAATTCGCGCATCGCTGACGTCTGATATTTCTGTTTGTGCCAGATGAAATAGAACTGCCGCGCCAGGTCCAGGTCTGGAGTCTCCACCGGCACCAGGCTACCTCGGCGGAAAGCGTCCCGTAGCGCCAGACGCGAAATGCAGCCGATCCCCAACCCGGACTCTACCGCGCGCTTGATCGCTTCAGTGTGTTCCAGTTCCAGGCGGATGTTCAGCGCACTGCGGTGGTGGCGCATGGCCTGGTCAAAGGTCAGTCGCGTGCCAGAGCCTTGCTCACGCAGAATCCACGCCTCGCGGCTCAGTTCCTCCATGGTTGCCACGCCGCGCTTGGCCAGCGGATGCTGCGGCGCGCAAAACACCACCAGCTCATCTTCGACCCAACTCTGTACTTCGATGTCCGGGTGGTTGCAGTCGCCTTCGATTAGACCCAGATCAATTTCGTAGTGCGCCACTTGTTGCACGATGTTGGCAGTGTTTTGCACATGCAGCTTCACCTGGCTTTCCGGATGGTGCTGCATGAAGCTGCCGATCAGCAAGGTGGCCAGGTAATTGCCAATGGTCAGGGTCGCACCGACGGCCAAAGAGCCGAATCCGGACTTGCCGTTGAGCAGGTCTTCGATTTCCTTGGCCTGATCGAGCAGCGCCACTGCTTGAGGCAGCAGCTGTTTGCCGAGGGCGTTGAGGCTCAGCCGTTTGCCCGCGCGGTCGAACAACTGACAGCTGCACTGGCGCTCTAGCTCGGTGATCGAGGTGCTCGCCGCCGATTGTGAGAGGTTGAGCAGACCCGCAGCACGGGATACGCTTTCCTGCTGGGCGACGGCGACGAATACTTGGAGTTGACGGAGAGTAAATCGCATATCGATATAACCGATAACCCTTATCTTAATAATCCATTTAACAGATATTGTCGCTGCCATTAGAATGCAATGCAATTGCGCACAGCGGCGCAGGCAAAATCTCCAGGAGTCCCACGTACATGAGCAACATGAACCACGAGCGTGTCCTCAGTGTTCATCACTGGAACGACACTCTGTTCAGCTTCAAGTGCACCCGCGATCCGGGCCTGCGCTTCGAGAACGGTCAGTTCGTGATGATCGGCCTGCAACAGCCCAACGGCCGCCCGCTTATGCGCGCTTACTCGATTGCCAGCCCGAACTGGGAGGAGCATCTCGAGTTCTTCAGCATCAAGGTGCCTGATGGCCCGCTGACTTCCCAGTTGCAGCATCTGAAGGAAGGCGACGAGATCATCATCAGCAAAAAGCCTACCGGCACGTTGGTGCTGGATGACTTGAAGCCTGGCAAACATTTGTACCTGCTCAGCACCGGTACCGGTCTGGCGCCATTCATGAGCGTCATTCAGGATCCGGAAACCTACGAGCGTTTCGAAAAAGTGATCCTGTGCCACGGTGTACGTTACGTCAATGAAGTCGCTTACCGTGAGTTCATCACCGAGCACCTGCCGCAGAACGAGTTCTTCGGCGAGGCCCTGCGTGACAAGTTGATCTACTACCCGACCGTGACCCGCGAGCCGTTCGAGAATGAAGGTCGCCTGACCGACCTGATGCGCAGTGGCAAGTTGTTCAGCGACATCGGTCTGCCACCGATCAACCCGCAGGACGACCGCGCGATGCTGTGCGGCAGCCCGAGCATGCTCGACGAGACCAGCGAAGTGTTGAACAGCTTCGGCCTGAAAGTTTCGCCGCGGATGCGCGAGCCGGGTGATTACCTGATCGAGCGTGCGTTCGTCGAGAAGTAAGAACACCTGCTTTGCTTTACCTGTGGGAGCGAGCCTGCTCGCGAAGGGGGCGTGACAGTCAACATTGATGTCGACTGATACGCCCCCTTCGCGAGCAGGCTCGCTCCCACAGTCGTTTCCGGTATTCAGACTTTTGCGGGGATGACTTCGAGAACGCGAATAACCCCGGCTTCGGGATAATGCCATCGCACATCCAGGTCCCAGAACTGTGCACCGTATTCCCGTTCGGGCGTAGGCATCTGGTACGCCGGACGCGGGTCTTGTGCCAGGCATTGCTCAATCAGCTCCACCAACGGCTCTTCAAGACGCTGAGCATGCCCATGAGCCTGTTGCAGCGCCGAGTCCGTCCACTGCACGGGAATCAGATGCGGCGCAGCGCTGGCGATGCTGTTGGAGGCGGTATCGATGATGTCGGCGTAAGGCACATAGGGCTTGATGTCGAGAATCGGCGTGCCATCCAGCAGGTCGATGCCGGATATCCACAGGCGATTGGCTTCGACCTTGTCCAGCTTCACCACGGATTGACCGATGCCATTGGGCCTATGCGTCGCACGGGTGGCGAACACGCCCATGGATTTGTTGCCGCCGAGGCGCGGAGGGCGGACTTTCAGGCGTGGCTTTTCTTCCAGGGCCTGATGGAACAGGAACAGTAGCCAGACATGGCTGACCTGTTCGAGCCCCTGCACCGCGTCGCCCTGATCGAACGGCGCCACCAGTTCCAGAACGCCGCGAGCGGCCGGGGCCAGTTGCGGTTGGCGCGGGATGGCGAACTTCTCCTTGAAACAGGAGCGCACGAAGCCGATGGGGGAAACGCTGTAGGTCATGGTCTGGGGTCGAGGCGGGATGAAGGCGGGCATGATAACCCGATCGACCGTTGTATCGGTGGCACCTGTAAGTCCGTCATCGCGAGCAAGCTCGCTCCCACATTTAATTGATGGTGGTCACAAAATTTGTGAACACAGCAGATCCCCTGTGGGAGCGAGCTTGCTCGCGATGGCCGCACTGCCGGGCTAGAGGCTAAACCCACCATCCAACGGAATAATATTCCCGGTCATATAAGCCCCAGCCGTACTCGCCAGACTAATCGCCAACGCCGCCATCTCTTCTTCCCGGCCCCAGCGCTTCATCGGAATCAGCGCCGTGTCCTCGGCCAGCGCCTTCTCATCATTACCAATATGCTGCGTCATCTTGCTCGGAAAGCGCCCTGGGGCAATCACGTTGACGTTGATGTGTTGGCTCACCAGTTCACGCGCCAGAATTCGCGATAGTTGATGCAGGGCTGCCTTGCTCGGCCCGTAGGCATAAGCCTGTTCGCCAAAGGAAGAAATCCCGGCCACTGAGCCGATGTTGATAATCCGGGCGGGATTGGCTGGCGAGCCTGCTTTGCGCAGCAGCGGCAAAAATTGCTGAATACAGTTGAACACCGAGGTCACGTTGAGCTGCATGACCTTTTCCCAGCCCTTGATCGGGTAGCTTTCCAGCGGTGCGCCCCACGTAGTGCCGGCGTTGTTCACCAGAATATCCAGATGGGTAATCTGTTCACCCAACCGTGTGGCTAATTGCAGAACACCTTCTTCCGTCGCCAGATTGGCGGCCACCGCGTGGCAGCGACCCAATGCGCTCAACTCATCGGCCGTTTGCTTGCAGGCCTCGGCATCCCGGGCGCAGACGTACACGGTAGCCCCTGCCTCGACATAAGCCTTGGCGATCATTTTGCCGATACCACGGGTGCCGCCGGTCACCAGAGCGGTGCGGCCTTGCAAGGAAAAGTAGGGGTGCATGGCGAGTCCTGAGGGCTAAGGTTCAATACACCCTAGTCGTCAGCCGCGGGAAGCGGAGCCACTATTTTTGCGAGGAATGAAGGCCTATACAGCCTTGAACTGCCCCCGCGCGTCTGTGGGAGCACCGCTTGCTGGCGAAGGCGTTTTGAAGATCGCCTTCGTCAGCAAGCTGTGCTCCTACAGGGATGGCGGCCGCTCAAGGTTCGTGGGTGATTACTGCGGGCGAACGCGCAGGGTCAGGCCCTTGAGGAAGTTGCGCAGCAACTGGTCGCCGCAGGTGCGGTAATTGGTGTGGCCAAACTTGCGGAACAGCGCGCTCAGCTCAGGCTTGGACACCGGGAACTCGGCGGCCTTGAGGATTGCGTGCATGTCGTCTTCTTTCAGTTCGAAAGCCACGCGCAGCTTCTTCAGGATGATGTTGTTGGTGACCGGTGTTTCGATTGGCTGCGGCGGACGGCTTTCGTCCTTGCCGCGCTTGAAGATCACCAGGCCATCGAGGAAGTGCGCCATGACTTCATCCGGGCAGCGTACGAAGCCTTCCTCGTCTTCCTCTTTCTTGTCGAGGTACGTCAGCAGGTCTTCCAGGGTTACGTCCATGCCGCCGAGCTTGATGATCTCGATGACTTTCTTGTCGCTGATGTCGAGCATGTAGCGCACGCTGCGCAGTACGTCGTTATGAATCATGGTGTGCAATCCTGATATTCAGCAGTGGGCGCCGCATAATCAGCGGCGCCGAAATGTAGGGCGGCGTAAGAAGTCTTAGAACTTCTCTTTGCCGGACAGGTAGCGCCATTGCCCCAACGGCACCTTGCCAATGGACACGCCGCCAATGCGGATGCGGCGGATGGCGACGACCTTCAGGCCGACGGCCTGGCAGAACAGGGCAATCACGCCCGGCTGTGGGTTCTTCATCGCAAAGCGCAGACGGTTTTCGTTCTGCCAGCTGGCTTTGACCGGCGGCAGTTCCTTGCCCTTGTAGGTCAGGCCATGGTTCAGGCGATTAAGGCCGTGAGCGACCATCTCGCCTTCAACCTCGACCACATACTCTTGCTCGATCTTGGCGGAGTCGGCGGTGAGTTTGCGCAGGATCTTCCAGTCCTGTGTAAACACCAGCAAACCGCTGGCGTTGGCCTGCAGGTCGGTGCTGGCGGTCAGCCGCAGGAAGTGCCCCTTGAGCGGGCGTTTGCTGAAACGGTGTTCTTCGCTCAGGGTCTCGGCGCTGAGGGTCGCCATCGCCGTTTCCGCGTCCATGCCCACCGGCACGTTCAGCAGGATGGTCACCGGCTCCGGTGCAGTGGCCTTGGCTTGCGGGTCGAGTTCGACTTTTTGGGCGTCGACCTTGAACTGCGGCTCGTCGATGACTTCACCGTCCACGGTGACCCAGCCGCCCTCGATGAACAGCTCAGCCTCCCGACGGGAACAGCCGACGAGTTCGATGAGGCGTTTGGAGAGACGAATCGGGTCAGTCATGACAGGGCCGTAACAAAAAAGGGGTGGGCATTGTACCTGCCTGGCGCCGGTTAATCGCGGGTCCATTTGCGCCGTGCGGCATTTTGTGGGTGCGGGCTTGCTCGCGAAAGCAGTAGATCAGTCAATTATCTGTTGAATGACACACCGCATTCGCGAGCAAGCTCGCTCCCACATTGGTTCCTCGTTGTGTCAGCCATGCTGTGAACGTTGCTGGTTTTGACGTAACCGCATGTGCAGCAGCGGATAAGGCTGGCCCATGCCGTCATGCTCGGAGCGACCGATCACCTCGAAGCCCTGTTTGAAGTAGAACCCGAAGGCTTGGGGGTTTTGTTCATTGACGTCCAGCTCATGGGCGTTCATGTGCTCCAGGGCATAGCGCAGCAACTGTTTGCCCAGGCCCTGGCCACGGTGGGCCGGGTCAATGAAGAGCATTTCGATCTTGCCCGACGCGACGCCGGCAAACCCGGTAATGCGCTGGCGCGAGTCTTTGGTACAGATCAACATCACCGCATCGAGGTAGCGGGTCAGCACCAGGTTCTTCAGCAGTTCGATGTAGCTCTCGGGCAGAAAGTCATGGGTGGCGCGCACCGATGCTTCCCACACCTGGGTGAGTTCTTCGTAGTCGCTGTGTTTCGGTGTATGAATGACCGAATGTCGGCGCATGCCCGCCTGCCTCTTTAGCCTGGTTGATAAGCGTCCTTTCGTACCCAAAACGATAGACGTAAAAAAGCCCCGCATCTCGTCAAGAGAGCGGGGCTTTTGGTATTTTTTGCGTTTAGATCTGTTCAGCCCACAGGTCGTATTCGTCGGCGTCGGTCACTTTGCACCAGACTTTGTCGCCCGGCTTCAAGTTGCTGCCGTTGTCGATGAACACGTTGCCGTCGATTTCCGGGGCATCGAAGAAGCAACGGCCGACCGCGCCTTGTTCGTCGACTTCATCGACCAATACTTCAATTTCACGACCGACGCGCAGTTGCAGGCGCGCCGAGCTGATGGCCTGCTGGTGCGCCATGAAGCGATCCCAGCGGTCTTGCTTGACGTCGTCCGGAACGATGGCCGCGTCCAGCAGGTTGGCCGGGGCGCCTTCGACTGGCGAGTACTGGAAGCAGCCAACGCGGTCGAGTTGGGCTTCGGTCAGCCAGTTCAGCAGGTATTGGAAGTCTTCTTCGGTTTCGCCGGGGAAGCCGACGATGAAGGTGGAACGGATGATCAAGTCGGGGCAGATCTCGCGCCAGTTCTTGATACGGGCCAGGGTCTTGTCTTCGAAGGCTGGACGTTTCATGGCCTTCAGCACTTTAGGGCTGGCGTGCTGGAACGGAATGTCGAGGTACGGCAGGATTTTTCCTGCAGCCATCAGCGGGATCAGTTCGTCGACGTGCGGGTACGGGTAAACGTAGTGCAAGCGAACCCAGACGCCGAGGGTGCTCAGGGCTTCGCAGAGTTCGGTCATGCGGGTTCTCACCGGCGCGCCGTTCCAGAACCCGGTGCGGTATTTTACGTCGACGCCGTAGGCGCTGGTGTCTTGCGAGATCACCAACAGCTCTTTGACGCCGGCCTTGACCAGGCGCTGGGCTTCGTCGAGCACGTCACCGACCGGACGGCTGACCAGTTTGCCGCGCATCGACGGGATGATGCAGAAGCTGCAGCTATGGTTGCAGCCTTCGGATATCTTCAGGTAGGCGTAGTGGCGCGGAGTCAGCTTGATGCCTTGCGGTGGCACCAGGTCGATCAGCGGGTTGTGATCCTGGCGCGGAGGGACGGCGTCGTGCACAGCGTTGACCACTTGCTCGTACTGCTGCGGACCGGTTACGGCCAGCACGCTTGGGTGTACCTTGCGAATGTTGCCTTCTTCGACGCCCATGCAGCCGGTCACGATGACCTTGCCGTTTTCCTTGATGGCTTCGCCGATCACCTCCAGCGATTCAGCCTTGGCCGAGTCGATGAAACCGCAGGTGTTGACCACCACCACGTCGGCGTCCTCGTAAGTGGACACAACGTCATAGCCTTCCATGCGCAGCTGGGTAAGGATGCGCTCGGAGTCGACCAGTGCTTTGGGGCAACCCAGGGATACGAAGCCAACCTTTGGATTGGCCGGCGCAGGAGTGGTGGACATGTATAACCTCGGTATTTGTGACGCCTGCAGCCGAAGACGGCAAGGCGACAAACGGGCGCTTTGTTGCGCCTTTGATCAAAAAGTGCGCAATTCTAGCGATGAGAAGCTCACTTGACCAGCTTTATGCAGGGAAATACGACGAGTGCTGCGCTATGCTTCGCGCCGTTACGCTTTACCGAATTTTTACAGTCAACAAAACGTCTGTAACCGTAAGTAAAACAGCGCATGCTGCACGGCAAAGCATAGTGCTTCTTATAAGAAGTCCGGGTCTGAGTAGTAGGAGTTTTGGATGGGGCAGGCAAGTAGTCAGGCGGCGGGCGCTGAGCATTCGGCGGCAAAACCGATCGGCATGCTGGTCGCGGCGGTCGGGGTGGTTTATGGCGATATCGGCACGAGCCCGTTGTACACCCTCAAAGAGGTTTTCTCTGGACACTATGGGGTTCCGGTCAACCATGACGGCGTATTCGGGATTCTGGCACTGATCTTCTGGTCGCTGATCTGGGTTGTTTCGATCAAGTACGTGCTCTTTATTCTGCGCGCCGACAACCAGGGCGAAGGCGGGATCATGGCGCTGACCGCACTGGCTCGTCGTGCCTCTTCGCCTTATCCGAGACTGCGTGCGGTGCTGGTGATTCTGGGACTGATCGGTGCGGCGCTGTTTTATGGCGACAGCATGATCACCCCGGCAATTTCCGTATTGTCGGCGGTGGAAGGTCTGGAACTGGCGTTTGACGGTCTGGAGCGTTGGGTCGTGCCGCTATCGCTGGTGGTGCTGGTGGGACTGTTTCTGATCCAGAAACACGGCACAGACCGTATCGGCAAGATGTTCGGGCCGATCATGGTGTTGTGGTTTGTGGTGCTGGGCGGGCTCGGTATCAGCGGCATCATTGAGCAGCCTGAAGTCCTCAATGCACTGAACCCAATTTGGGGTGTGCGGTTCTTCACGGTGCATCCAGGCATGGGCCTGGCGATTCTGGGTGCTGTCGTGCTGGCGTTGACCGGTGCCGAGGCCCTTTACGCGGACATGGGCCACTTCGGTCGCAAACCGATTGCTCGTGCCTGGTTCGCCCTGGTGCTGCCGGCGCTGGTGCTGAACTACTTCGGTCAAGGCGCATTGCTGCTGGGTGATCCGGAAGTGGCGCGTAACCCGTTCTATCTGTTGGCCCCCAGCTGGGCGCTGATTCCTCTGGTCGTGCTATCCACCCTGGCGACCGTCATCGCGTCGCAAGCCGTGATTTCCGGCGCCTTCTCCCTGACCCGTCAGGCGATTCAGCTGGGTTACATCCCGCGTATGTATATTCAGCACACGTCGAGTGCCGAACAGGGACAGATTTACATTGGTGCCGTGAACTGGGCGCTGATGGTCGGGGTGATCCTGCTGGTCATTGGCTTTGAATCTTCAAGCGCCCTGGCTTCGGCCTACGGCGTGGCGGTGACCGGGACCATGCTGATCACCAGTATTCTGGTGTCGGCGGTGATGTTACTGCTGTGGAAATGGCCACCGGTGCTGGCGGTGCCGATTCTGATTGGCTTTGTGCTGGTAGACGGGCTGTACTTCGCCGCCAACGTGCCGAAAATCATTCAGGGCGGTGCCTTCCCGGTTCTGGCGGGGATTGTGCTGTTTATCCTGATGACCACCTGGAAGCGCGGCAAGGAGCTGCTCGTCGATCGACTGGACGAGGGCGGCCTGCCTCTGCCGATCTTCATCAGCAGCATCCGTGTGCAGCCGCCGCATCGGGTTCAGGGCACCGCCGTGTTCCTGACCGCCCGTCCAGACGCGGTGCCCCATGCACTGTTGCACAACCTGTTGCATAACCAGGTGTTGCACGAGCAAGTGGTGCTGCTGACGGTGGTGTACGAAGACATCCCGCGGGTGCCACCGAGCCGGCGCTTTGAGGTCGATTCCTACGGCGAAGGTTTCTTCCGGGTGATTCTGCACTTTGGCTTCATCGACGAGCCGGACGTGCCGCAAGCGTTGAAGTTGTGTCCTCTGGATGACCTGGACTTCAGCCCGATGCGCACCACCTACTTCCTCAGCCGTGAAACGGTCATTGCCTCCAAACTCGAAGGCATGGCCCGTTGGCGTGAGGGGCTGTTCGCCTTCATGCTGAAGAATGCCAACGGCAACCTGCGTTTCTTCAATCTACCGGTGAACCGGGTGATTGAGTTGGGTACCCAGGTCGAGATGTAGGCAGCATAAAAAAGCCCCCGTTGCCATGAAGGCGGCGGGGGCTTTTTTGTGGTCGGTGTCTCGTCCTCAAGGCAATGAAGATCCCTGTGGGAGCGAGCCTGCTCGCGAAGGCGTCGTGTCAGCCAATATCAATGGTTACTGATACACCGCTTTCGCGAGCAGGCTCTCCCACAGGGGGATTTGCGGTGTCTGTATGTATGAAAAAGCCTTTAGTTGCTTTCAGGCCGTTCTACTTCAGATTCTGCCTTTGTCCGAACAGGTCGCTGCAGCACCTTCATTGCATCATCAACCACTGCCTTGCTCATGGCCGTCAGATAATGCGCGGCCCAGATGTGTCGGTCGGTATCACGGTTAAAGGCAGCATCTCTGGTCAGTTCCTTGGCAAGGAACAAAAAATCAGAAGCCATGGCTAACGCATCACCGAGGGGAACGTCTCGCGTGACATGGAATAGCGGCTGGTTTGAGCAGTAGATGAAGGGGGTGAAGCCGATGGTTTTCAGTTCTGAGGGGGCGTGCGGATTGGTTTTGCTCATGGTTTTACTCCTGGTTCGAGGAGCTGCCATTTTCGTTACCACACGAAAGGGAGGCAGCTGTACGCAGGGTGGTAAACCGGGAACCAAGGAAACCGGCACGCCCGAGGGCGTCCCACGCACAGCCGCCATAATTCGAGATCGCAGACATAAAAATGCCTGTGTTCGAGATGAAGGCGCTGTTGCGCTGGTTTCGCCGGGTTACCACACCCGATCGCTGAATGGTCAGCGACGTCCGGAGAGTATCCCGTCGAAGAAAAGCACAACAAGGCATCAAAGTGCCCAAACGAGCGATTCGGAGTTTGCCTACAAGGTCTGTGGGCGCCATCCGATATTGCGACACCAAAAGTAAACGAAACTAAACGCGGGCCCAAAGATCGTTGGGCCCTGTAGGCGCGAGCTTGCTCGCGATGAACGTGAACGATAACGCATTCATCCAGGATGAGTGTGTCGCTCTAGAGTCCTTCGCGAGCAAGCTCGCTCCTACTCAGCCGCCGCCTCATCCTTGGCTTGTCGCTTGACGATAATGTCTACCAGACGCTGGGCCAGCGCCGGGTAGTTCTCGTCGAAGTGATGGCCGCCAGGCAGTTTCATCGCTTCGCCCACCGCCGTCTTGTCGGTGCAGCCGCTTTCGTCGACTTCTTCTTCACCGTAGATGCATACCACTTTCTCGGGCGGCAGCTTGGCCATTTCCGGGCCGGTGGCGGCTTCTTTGCCGGCGTTGCCGAGCCAGCCTTCGACTTCGATTTCGAAGCTGCCGGTGCGAGCGAAGGCCAACAGGATGATTGCGTCGACACGCTGTTGTTCCGCTGGCTCCAGGCGGTTGTAGATGGCCGGCAGAACGTCGGCACCGAAGGAGTAGCCGGTCAGGATGAAGCGTTTGGTGCCCCATTTCTGCCGGTAGTGCTGCATCAGTTCGGCGAGGTCCAGGGCGCTTTGCTCCGGGCTCTTGTGCTGCCAGTAGTAGCGCAGGGTGTCGATCCCGACGACCGGGTAGCCGATCTTCGCCATTTCGCCCGCGACGTCGCGGTCCAGGTCGCGCCAGCCTCCATCACCGGACAGGAACAGTGTGACGGTGTCCTTGGCCTGACCGGCCGGGACTTCGACCACTGGAATCTGCAGGCCGCCAGCAGCTTTGTCGCCACCGACGAGGATCTTGCGCAGTTCGTTGTTCAGCACCTGCGGCAAGTTGATGTCGTAGTCGCTGATGCTGGTTTCGGCGTTGGGTTGGTCTCGCACGAAGCCAGCGCTGGTGTCGTCCGGGTTGTCGTTCCAGGCTACCAGCCAGCGGCCGTGAGCGGCGCTTTTGGGCAGCAGGTGGGTGCAGCCGGGTTTTTCCAGCGCCAGATCGACGGAAATGGCCTGGGCCTTGTCATTCTTCTGCTCGGACAACCAGCGCCACGCCAACACGGCACCTGGTCCAATGCCGCTGACCAGGGTGGCCGGGCCTTTGAGTTCTCTCAAGGCTGTTTGCAGGGCACGACTTTGCAGCAGGCAGTCCTTGGGCAGAATCACCTGAACGATCTGCGCCGAGCCGGTGCGGCTCAGGGTCATCAGTTGTTGGTCGCTGAGTTTCTGCTCATCGTTGACCGCCACCAGCACCTGGGCACGTGGCGTATTGCCAGGAATGACGCGGGTCATCACGGTGCCATTGGCGGGCGTCAACAGTTCGAGGGTCGGTTCTGGTGCCGGGCGTTTAAGGTACCAGTAACCGCCACCGAGAATCAGGGCCAGCACTACCAGTGTGGCCAGAACGTACCGCAAGGAGCGTTGAATCATCAGCGTTTCACCAATCCGGTCAAGCCGCCCGCAATCAGGGCTGCAGTATCGGCCAGGGCTACCAGCGGATCGAGTCCGGCGGGCACGGCCATATAACGGGGTTCCCAGTCAGGCTGGAATTTGTCTTTGAAGCGGCGCAAGCCTTGGAAGTTGTAGAGCTGCTCACCACGGCGGAAAACCATCGAACCCAGACGCTGAGTCAGTGGCGCGCCCCGACGGGGTTGAAGTCCCGACAATGGCACCATGCCCAGGCTGAACCGTGCATATCCATGGTTTTTATAATGCTGTATCAAGCCGATCATCATGAACTCCATGGTCAGCTTTGGGGCGTCCGGGTGTGCGCGCATCAGGTCGAGACTGGCCAAATCATGGCCGTAGGTCTCAAGCAGGTTGGCGAATGCCACTGGGCGCCCCTCGAAGCGAATCACCGCGATGCGGAAATGTTTGAGGTAGTCATCGCTGAAACGGCCGAGGGAGAAGCCTTTCTCACGCACATTCTTGCCGGTCAGCCAGGCATCGGAAATCACCTTGAGCTCATTCATCGGTGCTTGCCCGGGCTCATGGATTTCCAGCGACAAGCCGTCGCGGGTGCCACGATTCCAGGTGTAGCGCAGGTCCTTCATCTCTTTGCCTTTGGCCTCGAGATCAAAACTCTGCAGATTGACCCGGGCTTCTTCGCCGAGCTTGATCGCGGTCAGGCCGATGTCCATGTAGTACGGCAGATTCTCGGCGCGCACTTGATAGAACACAGGGCGGGCGTGATGGATGTCGCAGAGGTCGCGGAACTGCCAGATCATTTCCGCCCGTTGCTGTGTCGGGCCGATCGGGTCATACAGCGCCACCAGACTGCGGCCACGGCGGGCGTACATCAGGAACGCTTCGTCGTTAGGGTGAAACAACAGCGCCTTGTCGCCGGTCAGCGCCAGGCCGCCATCCGGTTGGGCGGAGGCCATGAGGATCTTCGCTGCGCGGTCCAGTTCTTCCGTTGTCGGCAGATGGATCACCGGGCGCGCTGTGCGCAACAGCCAGGTCAGGGACACCACCAGCAACAGCACGGCAGCCCCGAGCAGTGAGCGCAATCCGCGAGGGGCGTCGGCATCGAGGGTGAACTGCCACCAGAGTTGATGGCTGTACGGAACGTCCTGATAGGCAAACAACAGCAGCCACATCGATGCGCCGAGTACGCAGAGACTGGACACCAGATACAGCGGCGAGAACGGCACTTCGGTCAGACGGCTGGCACGATAGAACGAGCGCCGGAAAACCCCCAGCAGGCTCGCGGTCAGGGTCATCAGGCAGGCTTCTTCCCAATCGAAACCTTTAAGCAAAGAGAGCAGGGCGCCGACCAGCAACAGAATGGTGGTCAGCATCCACGCGGCCGACAGTCGCCGACGCAGGCCCTGGGCCAGTAGCAGGCAAAGAACACCGATCAGGCTGGCGCCGAAGTGCGAGGCGTCGACCAATCGATGCGGGATCAGAAAGCCGATGTGCTCCAGGCGGGTGTCGATTTCCGGCGTCGCACCGGAGAACAGCAGAACCACACCGGACAGGAACACCAGCACCGCGAGAATCGGCGCCGCGAGGCCCGATGCAACCCTCAAGGACTGGCGCGACTGAAACAGGCGCTGACCTTCGTTGATCAGCAGGAACACGCAGGCCACCAGCAATGGCAGCACCACATAGATCAGGCGATAGAGCAGCAAGGCTGCCGCCAACGGTGCCGCGCCGAGTGTGTCGGAGAAGGCGGCCAGCAGGATCGCTTCGAATACCCCGACGCCGCCGGGCACATGGCTGAGCACGCCGGCGGCCAACGCCAGCAGGTACACCAGCAGGAATGCGCCGAAGGGCGGTGCTTCGGGCAGCAACAGGTAGAGCACGGTCGCGGCAGCAGCCACGTCCAGGGCCGTGATGATCAGTTGCAGAAAGGTCAATCGGCGGCCGGGCAGGCGCAAGGTGCGGCGTCCGACCTTGACCAGCAGGTTATCCGGGTAAGGCTGGTCCGGCAGGCGGCGGCGGTAGATGCCGATGGCCAGGACCGAGAACAGCAGCAGCAACGCCACGGCAATCGAGCCCAGCAATATCGCGGGCAGGCCCAGCGCCACGGAGGCCGCAGGCAGGTCGCTGAGGGTCGCCAGGGCGGCGAGCGGGGGCAGGGCGCAACCGAGTGAGAGGCTGGCGAACAACGTCATGTGGGCGACTTCAGCGGCGCCCAGGCCATGTCGTGCATATAAACGGTAGCGAACCGAGCCACCCGACAGCATCGACAGGCCGATGGCATTGCCAATGGCGAACGCGGTAAAGCCGCCCAGTGCGAGTGTTCGCGGTGCCAGCGTCACGCCGGCATAACGGCTGGCCGACCACTCATAGCCCAGCAAAATTATAAAACCGACCACGGTCGCGCCGAGCGCGCCGAGCAACGCCGGTTTAGGGACGTCAAGAATCGAGTCGTGCAGAGCGTACAGGTCCAGCTCGCTCAACAGATGGCGACAGGCAATCAGCGCGATAGCGAACAACAGCAATGTGACGGCCAGGCCGATGGGCTGACGGTATTTGCTGATTCGATCAAGCAGGCGCAGGCGCTCGGCTTTGATCGGTTGTGTCGCTGTGACGGTGTCTTGTAAATCAGACGAGTTGGCGCGCATCAATCACCTCTTGGATTGTGCGCGACAGGATGGGGGTATCGAGCCAAGTTACCAATCCCTGTAGAAAAAAATAATCACAAATATTAACGCCTCTCACCGGTATTCGGCGACGGCACGTCATCGGTCGTCGAAGGGCCTGTCTGCGATTCAGCATAGTCTGAACTCAGAGTCTGGTGGTCCCGAACGGTTCACTACACAGTGACAGATCATTGTTGCGAAAGGACTTTTTCAACAGATACAAAAAAGGCCACTCTTTCGAGCAGCCTTTTTTGATGTTTGGTTGCGGGAGCCGGATTTGAACCGACGACCTTCGGGTTATGAGCCCGACGAGCTACCAGACTGCTCCATCCCGCGTCTGTGTGGCGGCATTCTATAGAGATACGCCGGGGTGTCAACCGTTAATCCTGAATAGGGTCAAATAAGCGTAAAAGAACATCGAACGGTCGTGGAGGTGTCTTAAGTTTTGGAATCAGAACGATTTCTCATTTCTGCGCACGAACGTTATATGCGTCGGTTTTTATAAAACTGACACGCACAAAAAAGGCCACTCTTTCGAGTAGCCTTTTTTGATGTTTGGTTGCGGGAGCCGGATTTGAACCGACGACCTTCGGGTTATGAGCCCGACGAGCTACCAGACTGCTCCATCCCGCGTCTGTGTGTCGGCATTCTACAGAGGATTGCAGGGCTGTCAACCTTCAATCTGGATAAAACTCTTCTGGTTCAATCGCTTAGCGGAAAAAAGAGGGCAGTGTAATCGGCTGTAAGGCAGGCGTGGCAAGGCTTTCAGCTCTATTGGGATGGGCTTGTCGATTGATAAAATAAATTCACCCGGTGCTTTTCCTACGGATGGAAAAGAACATTCAGACTACTGGTGCTATATACAGGTGTCAGTGAGATACTGCTTTTCCGGCACGCTATGACGCCCTTTCATCGCCATGAACACCGCTTTTATATGACGCAGCGAAAAATCATCCACGTCGACTGTGACTGCTTCTACGCCGCCATCGAGATGCGTGACGACCCGCGCCTGGCCGGTAAACCTTTGGCGGTGGGCGGTTCGGCGGATCGGCGCGGGGTGATCGCCACCTGCAACTATGAAGCGCGGGCGTATGGTGTTCGCTCGGCCATGTCTTCCGGGCATGCGCTGAAGCTGTGCCCGGACCTGACCATCGTCAAGCCGCGCATGGACGCTTATAGAGAAGCATCGAAGGAAATTCATACAATCTTTCGCGATTACACCGACTTGATCGAACCGCTTTCTCTCGATGAGGCTTATCTCGACGTGTCGGAGAGCGCACATTTCGGCGGCAGCGCCACGCGAATTGCCCAGGACATCCGGCGGCGAGTCTCCAACCAGTTGCACATCACCGTTTCTGCCGGTGTGGCGCCAAACAAATTTCTCGCCAAAATCGCCAGTGACTGGAAAAAGCCCAACGGTTTGTTCGTTATTACACCGGATCAGGTCGAGGACTTTGTCAGCGGTTTGCCTG
Organism: Pseudomonas sp. IT-P253; assembly: GCF_949768125.1. Taxonomy (NCBI): domain Bacteria; kingdom Pseudomonadati; phylum Pseudomonadota; class Gammaproteobacteria; order Pseudomonadales; family Pseudomonadaceae; genus Pseudomonas; species Pseudomonas sp. IT-P253. The sequence goes on from NZ_CATKPT010000006.1 coordinate 25,920, forward strand.
TCAGCAAGTTGCACGGTGTTGGCAAAGTCACCGCCGATAAACTGGGCAGGCTCGGCATCGTCGATTGCTCGCATTTGCGTGAGTGGGACAAGTTGGCACTGGTGCGAGAATTTGGCAGTTTCGGCGAGCGACTCTGGAACCTGGCGCGTGGGATCGATGATCGGCTGGTGCACAACGACAGTCGTCGGCAGTCGATCAGTGTCGAAAACACCTATGACGTTGACCTGCCGGATCTGGTCAGTTGCCTGGATAAGTTACCCGAGTTGCTGGAAACCCTGGGCAGCCGCATGGCGCGGATCGACAGTAGCTATCGGCCGGGCAAACCGTTCGTCAAAGTGAAATTCCATGACTTCACCCAGACTACGTTGGAACAGGCCGGGGCAGGGCGGGATTTGGGGAGCTATCAGTTATTGCTGACCCAAGCCTTCAATCGGGGCGGGAAACCGGTGCGTTTGTTGGGGGTAGGGGTGCGGCTGGAGGATTTGCGGGGCGGATTTGAGCAGATGGAGTTGTTTGAACGGTAGTTTTGCGGTGGAGGTGAGGGCCTCTTCGCGGGCAAGCCTCGCTCCTACAGGTATCGCATACCCTTGTAGGAGCGAGGCTTGCCCGCGAAGCTTTTGCTTTTAGTTCGGCCCAGGATCCGCCACCAATCGACCGGCATCCTTCGTCAGCGACTTGAGGAACTCGGTTTGCAGTTCGGGATCGTTGCGCGTCAGCTCGATCAGGCTTTGTTCCAACTCACTGGCTTCTTCTTCCAGACCCAGCTCCGACAGACGTTTGACCCGGTGCACCCACTGGCTCACTTCATCGTCTTCGAGGTCATCGTAAATCAAGCTGTGCGCTTCCAGCAGTTTGCCCCGCAATGAGCTGCTGATCGCCAGGGATGAATCGGTGTGCACATCATCCTGGCTGTCTGCGACCCTGATCAGCAGTCGGCTCAAATGATTGGTGTCATGTTCGGCGAACGGACTGTCCAGCAGGTTCAGGCGCAATACGCCGTTTTTGTCGGTGGTCAGTTCGAAGGTTTCCTTGCCGGCCTTGACCTCAACCGGACGCTCGCTCCAGGGCAAACTCGAGTATTCGGTGCGTTTGTCGCGCTGAACTTCGTCGATGCCTGCCAGGTTCTGTTGCGCACGGCCATGGGACTGCATGTTCATGAACGGGTTGAGCCCGGCGATACCATAGTTGAGCCAGTCCTTCGTCATGCTGTCCGGCAGATGACCAAGGGCGAACACGTTGACCACGTTCGCACCGACACCGGCCACCAAGGCCACCGCGCCCAGCGGAATCTCGTAGACTTCCCGCCAGGGTTGGTAGGGCGTGTAGCGGTCATAGTGGCGCGTGACTTCGAACTCGGTGATTTCGAACGTCTTCTGCTCGTGAATTTTCACCCGGCGTTGCGGTAGCTCAAGCATCTTGGGCTCGCCGACATCGATCTGCAGGCTGTGATCGAGCAGTTTGCGCTCGACGCGTTCCTCGTGCTCACTGCGTTGTGACATGTGATTGGCACAACCGCTGACCAGCAGGGTGCCGCACAGGGCGGCACCACCGAGGCCTAAGGTGTTTCGCTTGAACATGACTTCTCTATCTGGTGTCAGCGGCGGATACGGGCCTGGAGGAAAGACAGCACGTCAGCGACCGGCAGCGCTTGCGCCTCAGGCTCAGTGCGGCTCTTGTATTCCAGATTGCCTTCGGCAAGGCCGCGGTCACTGACCACGATCCGGTGAGGAATGCCGATCAGCTCCATGTCCGCGAACTTGATGCCCGGGCTGGTCTTTTTGTCACGATCATCCAGCAGCACTTCGAACCCGGCGGCAGTCAGTTCTGCGTACAGCTTGTCGGTGGCTTCGCGGACCTGGTCGGTTTCGTAGCGCAGCGGCACCAGTGCAATCTGGAATGGCGCCAACGTGTCGCTCCAGATGATGCCGTTGGCGTCGTTGTTCTGCTCGATGGCGGCAGCAACCACGCGGGAAACGCCGATGCCGTAGCAGCCCATTTCCAGCGTGACCGGCTTGCCGTTCTCGCCCAGCACTTCGCACTTCATCGCTTTGCTGTACTTGTTGCCCAGCTGGAAGATGTGCCCGACTTCGATGCCGCGCTTGATTTCCAGCGTGCCTTTGCCGTCAGGGCTAGGGTCGCCGGCTACCACGTTACGCAGGTCGGCAACGGTTGGAACCGGCAGATCGCGCTCCCAGTTCACGCCGAAGTAGTGCTTGTCGTCGATGTTGGCACCGATACCGAAGTCGCTCATCAGCTCGACGGAACGGTCGATGATGATCGGCAGCGGCAGGTTCAACGGGCCAAGGGAACCGGCACCGGCGCCAATGGCGTCACGCAGTTCGGACTCGGACGCCATGACCAGCGGGCTGGCTACGCCAGGCTGGTTGGCGGCCTTGATTTCGTTCAGCTCGTGGTCGCCACGGATGATCAGGGCAATCAGCTTGCCCTTCTCTTCAGCGTGAACCACCAAGGTCTTGATGGTCTTCTCGATCGGCAGGTTGAAACCTTCGACCAGTTGCGCGATGGTCTTGGCGTTCGGGGTGTCGACCAGGCGCAGTTCTTCGGCAGGCAGCGCACGGGAGGTTTCGCGCGGCACGGCTTCGGCTTTCTCGATGTTCGCGGCGTAGTCGGAGCCGTTGCTGAAGACGATATCGTCTTCGCCGGATTCGGCCAGAACGTGGAATTCGTGGGAGCCGGCACCGCCAATCGAGCCGTTATCGGCTTCAACGGGACGGAACTTCAGGCCCAGACGGGTGAACACGTTGCAGTACGCCTGGTGCATGCGGTCATAGGTGACCTGCAGCGATGGCTGGTCAGCATGGAAGGAGTAGGCGTCCTTCATGATGAATTCGCGGCCGCGCATCAAACCGAAGCGTGGACGGATTTCGTCACGGAATTTGGTCTGGATCTGATACAGGTTGATTGGCAGCTGTTTGTAGCTGCTCAACTCGTTGCGCATCAGGTCGGTGATGACTTCTTCGTGGGTTGGGCCAGCGCAGAAGTCGCGACCGTGGCGATCTTTGAAACGCAGCAATTCAGGGCCGTATTCTTCCCAGCGACCGGATTCCTGCCACAGCTCAGCCGGTTGAGTGCTCGGCATCAACACTTCGAGAGAGCCGGCGGCGTTCATTTCTTCACGAACGACGGCTTCGACCTTGCGCATCACTCGCAAGCCCATCGGCAGCCAGGTGTACAGGCCCGAGGCGAGTTTGCGGATCATGCCGGCGCGCAGCATCAGCTGATGGCTGATCACGACCGCATCGGAAGGCGTTTCTTTCTGTGTGGCGAGCAAAAATTGACTGGTGCGCATGGTTGGCCGTTGTCGGTTGCTGATGACGAGAAATGACTGAGCATTGTACGGGCGAGATCCGCTGGCGTACAGAAGTGCGGGCGGCGGCGTGACCGGATGGCGGGAAACCTCCCGCCATTACGGACGTTTCCTACGACTCTTCCGCAACCTGCGTCGGCACCGGTTCGGGTGATGGCGTCGGGCCGGCTCGACGGTTTTCCTGAAACCAGTGCAGGGCAATCAGCAGCAGCGTCGGAACACCGAGCAGGGCGGTCATGATGAAGAAATTATGGTAGCCGAACTTTTCGACCATGACCCCCGAGTAGCCGCCAATCAGGCGTGGCAGCAAGAGCATGATCGAGCTGAGCAGGGCGTACTGGGTGGCGGAGAATTTGAGGTTGGTCAGGCTCGACAGGTAAGCCACGAAGGCCGAAGTCGCCATGCCCGAGCTGAAGTTGTCCAGCGAGATGGTGACGATCAGCATGTTCAGATTGGTGCCCATGTCGGCGAGCATCACGAACAGCAGGTTGGTGCCGGCCGAGGCCAGGCCGCCGATGAACAGGATCGGCAGGATGCCGAAACGTACGATCAGTAAGCCGCCCATGCCGGCGCCGAACAGGGTCATGATCAGGCCGAAGATCTTGCTGACGCCGGCGATCTGATCCTTGGTAAAGCCCTGGTCGATGTAAAACACGTTGGCCATCACGCCCATGACCGTGTCGGACATTCGATAGGTGGCAATCAGCCCTAGCAGCAGGAAGGCTTGCCAGCGGTAGCGCAGGATAAAGTCGTTGACTGGCGTAAGCACTGGCGCCAGGCCGCGGCGCCCCATGGTCGAAAGGCACAGGGCGGTGAGGAGGGTGTAGAGGATCGCACGCAGAAAGGCGCGGTCTTCGAGCAGCAGGTCGAGCAGGCTCACGCCGCCGAACAGCACGCTGGCGAAGTCCGTGTTGTAGAGCTGGGTAAACATGGCCGGTACGGACACCAGCAACACGATGAGGACAAACACCGACGCCAGCTGATGAACAAAGCTATAGCGTCCGGCCTGAAGCTGAGTGCGCAGGGGTACCGGTGGCTCGCGCATGAACAGGGTGGTGAGCAGGGCAGGGATCATCAAGGCGCCGAACAGCACGTAGGTGCCAGTCCAGGCTGAATGCTTGTAGTTGAAGCCGGTGGAGCCGAAGCCTTCCGCGACGAACAGCGCGCCAGCGGTGGCCAGCAACGCCGCGATCCGATAGCCGGACATGTAACTGGCGGCCAGTGCAGCCTGGCGACTGTCTTCAGCGATTTCCAGGCGATAGGCATCCACGGCGATGTCTTGCGTCGCCGAAGCGAATGCAACGACCACGGCAATGGCGATCAGCCAGGACAAGTGTTTTTGCGGGTCGCAGAAACCCATGCCGATCAGGCCAAGGATCACCAGCGATTGGGCCAGCACAAGCCAGGAGCGGCGGCGGCCAAGCTTGCCGAGCAGGGGCAGGCGCCATTGGTCGAGCAGGGGGGACCACACCCATTTAAAGGCGTAGGCCAAGCCGATCAGGCTTGCATAGCCAATGGTTTCGCGAGCCACACCGGCTTCACGGAGCCAGACCGAAAGTGTCGAAAACACCAACATGTAGGGCAGGCCAGCGGCGAAGCCGAGCAGCAACAGCACGAGCGTTGAAGGGCTGGCATAGGCGGCGAGCGCGGCGCGCCAGGTTTTACGGGGCATGGGCTGGAGTCTGCCTCAAGAGTTACGGAAACAAAGCGCGCACTCTAACCGCTGTGGTCTACCGGACGCCAGCCATGGCGCTGAATATCAACACGATTGTTCAGGATACTGACACCCTCCATGCGCAAACGCGCACGTTGTTCATCCCCCGAAGGGCTGCCAACAGGCAGGCTGATACGCCCCCCGGCGCCGAGTACACGGTGCCAGGGCAGTTTGCTGTCACTCGGCAATTGGCTCAGTGTGCGCCCGACCCAGCGGGCGGCGCGACCCAGGCCCGCCAGTTCGGCGAGCTGGCCATAACTGACGACTTTGCCCTCGGGGACTTGGGCCAGTGTCAGGTAGAGCGCCGTGCGTCGGATTTGCGCCGCGCTTTCGGGTTCAATGTCGGACACGTCCGGATTTCCTGTGGGAGCGAGCTTGCTCGCGATGGGTGTTAACGATGGCGAGAACTGCCTGGAGCAAAACGCCGCGTTCAAATTTATCGCGAGCTCGCTCGCTCCTACAATCGATCGCCGTTCGTAGAGTAAGTCCTTGATCATCAATTGAGAAATGAACTCAATGGAAATGGTCGGGTCAGTCCTTGCCAGGGTCTTACTCCTGCGGATAATCCCGACTTTTTTTCGCAATCTTGAGCTCGTATTTGCTGATGGTGTCCAGAAACCCGCGGGCGAGAAAGCCAAGTCGCTGCAGGCGGCAGGCGACGGCAAGGTGATCCTGGCCAACGGCGAGGCCTCCAAGACCGTTGAGCTCGCGAGTATCCAGCAGATACTCAAGCCTAAGCTCGTAGTCGCGCCGCGCTGGATTATCGAAGGGTGGAAAACGACACCGATGACTACGGCATCGATTTCAAGACCACTGCGCGGCATGGCAGATGGCGACATACCGCGGAAGGCGAGTAATGGCGAAGTCGCCAAGCCATTATCCGGCGTGGCCGATTATGCGTTGGATGCCGAGATGGGCCTGCGCTATAAGGTCACCGAGTGGGCGTCGCTGAGCCTGAAAGCCGAGAAGGACATCATCACCGGTAGCGATGAAGCTGATCAGAACAAGACTCGGTATACGGCAGGGTTTGGCGTGACCTGGTAGGCGTCGAAAAAATCTTTTTTGCATGACGAAAAACACTCGCCCACAAAAAAGCCCCGCTTTTGAGGGCGGGGCCTTTTACTAAAGCAAGTACAAGTTAGATAACTTGAACTTCTTCAGCTTGCATGCCTTTCTGACCGCGGGTAGCGATGAAAGAAACCTGTTGGCCTTCTTTCAGGCTTTTGAAGCCGTCGGATTGGATAGCTTTGAAGTGAACGAACAGGTCGTCACCGGATTGTGGAGTGATGAAGCCGAAGCCTTTTTCATCGTTGAACCACTTAACGGTACCGGTTTGGCGATTAGACATGGTGTAACTCCTTGAACAAAGATAACTGCGACTCAGGAAGAACCCTGGCCGAGACTGAGTGCAAAGAGCAGGAAAAATTCTTGTAGATGGTTGGATCGAAATTCAACATATCGTGTAGAGATTCTCAGTGACACAAGCAGCACAGTGGCGCCACCTTAACCCTTTTTCCGGAACGTGCCAATGCTTCTTGCGAAGGTTTCTCTGTTTTCATGACTGACGGTCCATCAGATTGTCCACAAGCCCCGCTAATTACGGGGGATCGGCAAGATTTGCACCCCGGACTTTGAACCCGGCGGCGCGCCCCGGTAAGATGCCGGACAGAATTTTTCCACCTCGCTATTCAGGACACCCGCCATGAGCATCAAATCGGACAAGTGGATTCGCCGCATGGCGCAAGAGCACGGCATGATCGAGCCCTTCGTCGAGCGCCAGATGCGCGGCGAAGGCGCCGACCGAGTGATTTCCTACGGTGTGTCGAGCTACGGCTACGACGTGCGTTGCGCCGATGAATTCAAAGTGTTCACCAATATCAATTCGGCGACCGTCGATCCGAAGAATTTCGACGAAAAGAGCTTCGTCGACGTCAAGAGTGACGTCTGCATCATTCCGCCGAACTCCTTCGCCCTGGCGCGCACCGTGGAATTTTTCCGCATTCCGCGCAACGTACTGACCATCTGCCTCGGTAAAAGCACCTACGCGCGCTGCGGTATTATCGTCAACGTGACGCCGCTTGAGCCGGAGTGGGAAGGCCACGTGACCCTGGAGTTCTCCAACACCACGACCCTGCCGGCGAAAATCTATGCCAATGAAGGCGTGGCGCAGATGTTGTTCTTCGAATCCGACGAAGAGTGCGAAGTCTCCTATAAGGACCGTGGCGGCAAGTATCAGGGCCAGCTCGGCGTCACCCTGCCACGCACCTGATCCATTCATCTGGTAGCTAGCGGGAATTCTTGAGTGGGTAGACACTCTATTGGGGGGAACTGCCCGGTTCGCGTACAGCGGAACGGGCCATTGCTCAGGAGTGCTGTATGAAGATCGATCCACGAATAAGTGCCGAACTGGCAAGGCTTGAGCCCAATCAGGTTGGCGTTTTGGCCTGGTCCTTGTTGGCACATCCGCCCGTCAGCATGGCAGGGGGCATCCCCGGCCAGCCTGATCCCGATACGCCAAACGAACAACCTATGGAGCCCGGAGAGCCCACCCTGCCGGATGAGCCGCCTCCCGCTCCTGTTGCTTGAAACCCTACCCCGGCGACCTTGTAGGAGCGAGCCCGCTTGCGAAGGACTTGAACGCAACGCGTTTATTCAGGAAAAACGCGTCATCGTTATCGACCTTCGCGAGCAAGCTCGCTCCTACATAAACTTGAGATCAGGACGCGCGCCATCGCTAACGGGCTTCGCTTGTAGGTGTGCGGCCGATTTATTTCAGGTTGCCGCTGAGGAACTGCTTTAGCCGTTCACTTCTCGGATTGCCCAGCACGTCTTCCGGCGCGCCTTCTTCCTCCACCAGTCCTTGGTGCAAAAACAGCACCTGGCTCGACACTTTGCGCGCAAAGCTCATTTCGTGGGTGACCATGATCATGGTCCGGCCCTCTTCGGCCAAACCTTGGATCACTTTCAGCACTTCACCCACCAGTTCCGGGTCGAGCGCCGAGGTCGGTTCGTCGAACAGCATGACTTCCGGCTCCATGGCCAGCGCGCGGGCAATCGCCACACGCTGTTGCTGGCCGCCGGAGAGAAACGCCGGGTACTGATCCGCCACCCGTGGCGCCAGACCGACCTTGTCGAGGTAACGTCGGGCACGGTCTTCAGCCTCTTTCTTGTCACAGCCCAGGACCCGGCGCGGCGCCATGGTGATGTTTTCCAGCACTGTCATGTGGCTCCACAGGTTGAAGTGCTGGAACACCATGGCCAGACGGGTGCGGATCCGTTGCAGTTCATCGGCATCGGCCACGTGCATGCCATGGCGATCCTTGATCATGCGGATGTTCTGGCCATCGAGGCTCATGGCACCGTCGTTGGGTTGTTCGAGAAAGTTGATGCAACGCAGGAAGGTACTTTTGCCCGAGCCGCTGGCGCCGATCAGGCTGATGACATCGCCGGTGTTGGCCTTGAGCGACACACCTTTGAGTACTTCATGATCGCCATAGCTTTTATGCAGGCCTTCGATGGTCAGTTTGTACATGGGGCATGCATCCTCAAGGCGAAAGTAGATAGCCGCTGCGATAGGCTTCGGTGCCCGCGACATGGGCGATCACCATGCCGGCAGTGGCCATGCGGCGCAGCGAACGGGCGTACATCAACCCGGCGGCGGTGCAATGGACAGGGGTGACACGATCAAGAATCGGGTCAATGATTTCGGCGATCAGTTGCCCGGCTTCAAGGTATTCCCCCGGCAGCGCGGCAAATACCAGCAGCCCGCCCACAGGCGTGGCCACCGGTTCGACACCGGCCAGCGGCGTGGCCGGGTAGGGCAGTTCGGGCAGTGGCGCCGGTTCGCCGGCGATTGCGCCGTAATGAATCAGGTAATCGATCAATGCCTGGCTATCGAGACTGGCCAGAGGGTGATTGACGTCACCTTGGCCGCGCAATTCGACGGTGACCGAGATACTGCCGAGCGGTATGTCGAAAAACTCGCCGAAGCGTTCTTTCAGCTGCCACCAGAGCAGGGTGAAACACTCATCGAACGACTGACCGCCGGAGTCGGTGGCCAGCAGACTGGCTTCAGCTCCGATGTAACGGGCCAGCGGCTCGACCAGAGGCCAGGCCTCGGGCGTGGTGTAGAGGTGCGCGACCGCTTCGAAATCGCAGTGCAAGTCCAGCACCATATCGGCATCGCAGGCCAGGCGTTGCAGGATCAGGCGCTGGGATTGCAGTTGAGTGCCAGCGGTCTGCCGGGCGAGGGCGCCCCGCAGGCTGTCGCGAATCAGTTCGAGGTTGTGCCGGGGATCGTCGCCGAGCCGGCCTTCGATTTCATTGCCGACCTCTTCACTCAAATCCACGAACCAGCGATTGAAGTTCTGCCCGCTTTCCAGCTCATAGCGGCCCAGTGGCACATCCATCACCACTTGTTCCAGGCCGACCGGGTTGGCCACCGGGACCAGAACGATTTCGCTGCGCAGGCGGCCGGCGGCTTCCAGCTCCGCCAAACGCTGCTTGAGGTGCCAGGCGACCAGCATGCCGGGCATTTCATCGGCGTGCAGGGATGACTGGATGTAGATCTTGCCTTTGGCCGACTCCGGGCCGAAGTGGAAACTGTGTATCTGTCGTGCGGTCCCAGGCAGCGGGGTCAGCAGGTCATGAATCGTGTGGCGCATGTCTCTTTATTCCTAAAGCGGGTCCTAGTGGGTCGGCCCAAGAAACGCCAGCCATCGGCGTTCGGCGAGACGGAACAGGCCGACCAGCGCAAAGGTCACGGTCAGGTAGATCAGCGCAGCGATGCCGAATGACTGAAAGGTCAGGAACGTCGCCGAGTTGGCGTCCCGAGCGACTTTCAGGATGTCCGGGATCGTTGCAGTGAACGCCACAGTGGTCGAGTGCAGCATCAGAATCACTTCGTTGCTGTAATAGGGCAACGAGCGACGCAGGGCTGACGGCATGATCACGTAGGCATACAGCTTCCAGCCTGTCAGACCATAGGCTTTCGCGGCTTCGACTTCACCATGGTTCATGCTGCGAATGGCTCCGGAGAAGATCTCCGTGGTGTACGCGCACGTGTTCAGGGCAAAGGCCAGGATGGTGCAGTTCATCGCATCGCGGAAAAACGCATCCAGCACGGGCTGGGCACGCACGGCGGCCAGGCTGTAAATGCCGGTGTAGCAAATCAGCAGCTGGATATACAGCGGCGTACCCCGGAACAGGTAGGTGTAGAACTGCACCGGCCAACGGATGTAGTAGTGCGGCGAGACCCGGGCGATGGACAGCGGGATCGACACCAGAAAACCGACGAAGATCGAGGCGCTGAGTAGCCACATGGTCATGGCCAGGCCAGTGATGTGGTAGCCATCGGTATAGAGGAAGGGTTTCCAGTATTCCTGCAGGAGTTCGATCATCGTACGGCCTCCCGGGAACCGGCGGCGTAGCGGCGTTCGAGCCAGCGCAGGACGACGTTGGAAGCGCTGGTGATCAGCAGGTAAATCATGGCGGCCAGTACCAGGAAGTAAAACAGTTGATAGGTGCTTTTACCGGCGTCCTGGGCAGCCTTGACCAGATCGGCGAGGCCGATGATCGACACCAGCGCGGTGGCCTTGAGCATCACCATCCAGTTGTTGCCGATACCTGGCAGAGCAAAACGCATCATCTGCGGGAACACCACGAAACGAAAACGCTGGCCGCGTTTGAGGCCATAGGCGGTGGCGGCTTCGACCTGGCCACGAGGTACCGCGAGGATCGCGCCCCGGAAGGTTTCGGTGAAATACGCGCCATAAATGAAGCCCAGGGTGATGACCCCGGCGCTGAACGGGTTGATCTCGATGTATTCCCATTCCAGAAAGTCAGTCAACGACGTCAGCCAGGTTTGCAGGCTGTAGAAAATCAGCAGCATCAACACCAGGTCCGGCACGCCGCGAATCAGTGTGGTGTACATCTGGGCAGGGACCCGCACCAGTTTGACTTTTGACAGCTTGGCACTGGCGCCCAGCAGACCGAGCAACACGGCCACCAAAAGCGACAACACCGATAATTTGATGGTCATCCAAGTGCCTTCCAACAGCAACGGGCCGAAGCCCTTGAGGCTGAAGGCGGAGAGCCCCAGGTTTTGTAAAAGGTTTTCAAACATAAATCAGCAACCTGATCGGATGAAAAAAGCGCCCATCGCGAGATGGGCGCCGGGCATTATTTGCCGCTGTACAGATTCAGATCGCCAAAGTGTTTCTTCTGAATGGTGGCGTAGGTGCCATCGTCGTGTAACGCTTTGATACCTTTATCCAGTAGTGCCTTGAGGTCTTTGTTACCTTTCGAGATACCGACAGCTGTTTTGGCTGGCAGCAGTGGATCATTTACTGGCTTGCTGACTTCGTATTCGGCGCCTTGTGGCGACTTCAAAAAGCCCAGTTCGGCTTGCAGCATGTCCTGAATCGACGCGTCCAGACGACCGGAAGTCAGGTCAGCATAGACCTGGTCCTGGTTGGCGTAGGCCTGAGTGGTCACGCCAGCCTTGTCCAGCACGGCCTTGGCGTAGGCTTCCTGGATGGTGCCCTGCTCGTAGCCGACTTTTTTACCTTTCAGCGAAGCGATATCCGGGCTAATGCCGGAGCCCTTCTTGGACACGAAAGACGTCGGGCCGGAGAACAGCTCACTGGAGAAGTCGATGACTTTTTCGCGGGCCTCAGTAACGGTCATCGAAGAGATCACACCGTCGAATTTGTTGGCCTTCAGGCCCGGAATCATGCCGTCGAAATCGCTTTCGACCCATTTGCACTTGACCTTCAGCTCGGCGCAGATCGCGTTCCCCAGATCGATGTCGAAGCCTACCAGGCTACCGTCGGCCGCTTTCGACTCGAACGGAGCGTAAGAAGGATCAACGCCAAAACGCAATTCTTTGTATTCCTTTGCCATGGCGGAGCCGGCAGCCATGCACAACGCCAGTGCAGAAAGGGTCAGCAATGCTTTTTTCATTATTCAAATCCCTAAGAACCAATATGAGCGCTTGTGGCGCAGAATTATTGTTACTGGAAAGCGTAAGACCCATTGAAAGTAGCAATTTCCGAACCAGAGTCCCGAACAAGCGTTTTAAAAGGTGATACGAGAAGTGGCAGAGCGGGAATTGTGCACGAAAATGGGCATTAAGAAATAGCTGCACCAACTTGGTTCGCGGTGCCGAAAATTACAGTGGGAGCGAGCCTGCTCGCGAAGGCAATGTGTCAGTCAATATCATCGCTAACTGACACACCCCCTTCGTGAGCAGGCTCGCTCTCTCACACTTTTTGGCCGGTGGCGAACCTATTTACCCGGTGCCAGGGTCAACCGCTTGTTCCCGTAAACCTTGTCAAAGTTCTGCGGCTGCATTGGCAAACTCATGTACTGCCCCTTGAGCCATGGATCGATGCTGTCGAGGTAGTTCGGGCTGGCCGGGTTGCCGGATTGGCCGGTGCCGTTCTGCCCCATCAGCGGTTCGGCCTGACCGAAGTCGACGATAAAGCGCATGCCCGGTGCCAACGTGGTGTTGAAGTCCTGGCCCCAGGCGAACGCCGCGGTGTTCAGGGTGGTGTGATCGCCGCCCGCCGCCAATGGACCGCGCACCGTCTTGCCACTCGCATTCTTCCATTCGTAGCGATGCAGTTTGCCCCACTGCCAGGCTTTGTGATCGCCGCCTAACTGGCTGTCGCCCGCAGTGATGGCCGCCGCGAGGCTGCGCGCAAGGATCGCCGGTTTGTCTTCCTTCTGCGGCGTGCGCGTGTCATCCCAGAACGGACTGTCCTCGCGCCCTAGCAGGTGATCGGCCTGCGCTGCGTAGGACAAATTGCCGTTGGCGACAAACGCTTTCCACGCCTGACTGCTTTCCGGACCCAGTTCGTCGAGGAAGATCTGCTTGGTGCTTTCCTGCAAGAACAGCTCATAGATCGCTGCGTCGGCGGAGGTCGCGCTGAGCGTGCCATCAAACGCCATCAAGCGTGCCAATGCCTCGTGAGCCTTGCCACGATCAGCGACGGGCAACGCTTCGATGGCCTGTTTGAGCGGCTGGGACATGCCCGGTGCTCCAAACATTTTTTTCAGTTTGGCGGCGAAGGTTGTGGTCTGGTCGTATTGCATGTTGATCAGGCTGCGCGTGTCGTGTTTGCCCATGCCAGCCAGTTCGGCCAAGCGTTCGCCACGCTCCGGCGCCGACCATGAATTGGACAGTTGCATGCCATAGCCATGGGGAATGACCCGTTGGTTGGCGGTACCGAGCCAGCCTTGTGCCGGGTCCTGATCGTAGGGATGGAGCATCGGGTCGGCGTAACCGTCCCAATCGTAACGACCTTCCCAGCCCGGCGATGGCAGCAGGCCGACCCCTTCGCGACGGTTCGGGTAACGACCGGTGACCTGCCAGCCGATGTGGCTGGCGTCGGCAAACACCATATTCAGCGCGATGGCGCGGATTTCACGGGTGGCATCCGACGCTTTCTCGGCGTTCTGCGCCCGGGACAGGTCGAAAAACGCGTCCAGGGTCTTGTCGTCGGTGAAGCTCGGCGTCTGCAGGGCCAGGCCAAGGCCATTATCCAGCGCGGTGCCTTGGGCGCTATTGAGCAGTGGTCCGTGGCGAGTTTCGTACACCGCTTCGCGAATCGGCCGCTGGCCTTTGACGAAGTAGGTTTCGTTGCGAACGACAGCCGGCTGCCATTTGCCGTTGACCTCGTAGGAAAGCCCGTTGCCCTGGCGTTTGATTTTTTCCAGGAACACGTCTTGGTTGTCGCCCATGACCGAAGTCATGCTCCATGCCACTTTGCCGTTGAATCCACCGAGCACTATTGGCAAACCGGCGATGGTTACGCCAGAGGCCTGGTACTTCGGTGCACGAATCTGCACAAAACTGAACAACGATGGCACGCCCAGGGGGCCATGGCTATCGCTGGCCAACAGGCTTTTGCCGCTGCGACTGCGTTGCGGGGCGATGGCCCAGTTATTCGATGACGTGGCGCCCAGCAGATTCAGATCGGACAATTGACGGGTGGCGTTGCTGAGCTCGGCCAACCCCGGGATTTGCCCATTGAGCTTGATGCCCTGCAGTTTTTCGCTTTCAGCCAGTGGCAGTTTTTCGTCAGGAGCGGACGGCGTCAGCCATGCCAGTTTGTCAGTGGTGACGGTCTGGGCCAGCACCAGCGAAGAGATTTCCTCCGGCAGGTTGGCCGATTGGCTGAAGTTCAGCAGGCAGAAAATCAGCGCCGAATCTTCTGGCTGCCAATATTCAGGCTTGTAGCCGGTGGCCGCGAGATCCGCTGGCAACTTGTCGCGGTAGCGGAACAGGTAGGCGTTGACCCCGCGCGCATAGACTTCGAAGAAACGCTTGAGGCGCGGTGAAGACGCCTTGTACAGCTCGCTGGCGCTTTTCTTCAGGTTAACAGCGCGCATGTAGCGGTCGGCATCGAGCACGTCCGAACCGGACATCTCCGCCAACCGGCCCTGGGCCAACAGGCGCAAGGTGACCATTTGCGTGATGCGGTCGCTGGCGTGGACGTAGCCGAGGGTGAACAACGCGTCATGGAAGCTGTTGCTTTCGATCAGCGGCATGCCCAGGGCATTACGGCGCACCGAAACGTTCTGCGCCAGGCCTTTGAGCGGTTGCACGCCGATGGTCGGCGGGAGGGTGTCCTGAGGGTTCCAGGTCTGACAACCGGTCAGGCTCAAAACACCGGCCACTGCTGCGGCAACGCCGAACCGGGGAAGAAAATGTGTAAGGGCTGGCGAGGCCATGGCAAAGCTCCTGCGGGGGGTAGCGTCAGTAAAGGCGCTACGTTAGTGAGCAGGAGGGGGGCGCGCAAGCGGGGCATGGATCTTATTTCAGGATTTGCGCGCCAAACCGCACACTCGCGGATAACGCTCTACCTGTTTGCGTTGGATGGCTTGCCTGTATAGAGGAGGCGATGCTGAAGTAGGGGAAATTCAATGACCTTGCGGGGGGAAAGTGGACATGGAGCTTAAGACAAACGCAGCGCTGATCATCGTCGACCAACAGAAAGGCATCTTGCACCCCAAACTCGGTCGGCGAAATAACCCCCAGGCCGGGGAGCGAATCCTCGAATTGCTCGGGCATTGGCGATTAACCGGGCGGCCAGTGATTCATGTGCAGCATTTGTCCCGGTCACCGGACTCGGTGTTCTGGCCGCAGCAATCGGGGGTGGAGTTTCAGGACCGATTCCAGCCATTGGCCGGTGAGCAGTTGATCCAGAAGCAGGTGCCGGATGCGTTTTGTGCGACGGGGCTGGAAGCGAGGTTGCGAGAAGCGGGGATCGATCAGTTGATCATCGTCGGTGTGGCGACCCACAACTCGGTGGAGTCCACGGCGCGAACGGCCGGTAACCTGGGATTTGAGGCGTGGGTGGCGGAGGATGCGTGCTTTACGTTCGACAAGGCCGACTATTTCGGTAATCAGCATTGTGCCGAGGAAGTGCATGCGATGTCGTTGGGGAATTTGCAGGGGGAATATGCGACGGTTGTGAGCACCGGACAGATTCTGGCTTGATGGTGCTTCTTAGGCCGTCATCGCGAGCAAGCTCGCTCCTACATTGGTTTTGTGATCGACATAAACCCTGTGGGAGCGAGCTTGCTCGCGATAGCGATTCAACAGGCGAAAGATATTTTCGCCCGAAGCCTCAAGCGCCGTGGCACTTCTTGAATTTCTTGCCGTTGCCGCATGGGCAAGGGTCGTTGCGGCCCACGTCTTTCAGGGCATTGCGCACCGGTTCCTGGTGGGCGTGACCGCAGTTCGGGCCGTGGACATGGCCATGGTCGTGATCATGGTGGTCGTGATGGTCATGATCGTGGTTGCAGTCAGGGCCATGGACATGGGGTTGTTGAGTCATTGGTGTTACTCCGGAATTAAATCGGCGGGGATTATCACGCCATTACGCGCCAGGTGCACGTAGTGCGCGATGAATAAACCGGTTTCCAATTCACCTTCCAGACGATAGGGAATGGGCTGGTCGGGTTTCTTCAGCAGTTTCACCAGATCCCGGATCTTCGGCCACAAGTTGGTGCGGATCGGCACCTTGAAATAGGCGCTGTGCTTGGGCCCCACCGTAAACCAATGCTCATGTTCGCCTTCGGTCAATAGCATGTCGCCCAAATGAATACGATACTCCAGGCTTCGCACGGTCAGATCGCTGTCGTTGGGATTGTCGACGCGAAAGTGCAGCATGAATTTTTGCTCCAGCAGTTTGGCCCGGACCACTTGGACCTTGACCAGGTGCACTTGGGGTTCCGGCTCATCGTTGCCGAACCATGAGGCACAACCTGCGAGCCCCAAAAACAGGAGCAGAGTGAAGGCCTGTAAGGCGTGCCGCTGACTGAGCATGGAGTGACTCCCTTCCTTGTAGCAGCTGGCGAAGCCTGCGTTCGGCTGCGAAGCAGTCGTAAAATCAGGTAGCGCGGTGTTTCAGGTAGCCCGGGTCAGCAGGATTTGCGACTGCTACGCAGCCGAACGCAGGCTTCGCCAGCTGCTACAGGTCACTCACCTCAATTGCCAAAATAACCCGCGCAACACTTCTTGAACTTCTGCCCGCTGGCGCAGGGGCACGCATCGTTACGCCCGGCCTTGAGTGGGACAGTGGGGTCAATGAAGTACCAATGGCCGGCGTTCTGCACGAACGACGAACGCTCGCGATGGCTGTGTTCACCACTGCCGTCATGCCAGCGCGCAGTGAAGGTGACGAACGCGTGTTCCGGTTGCCCGCCAAAGACCTCGGAGCTTTCCACTTCAAGGCCCAGCCAGGTGCTTTGCGCGCTCCAGTCGCTGATGGATTGACGATCGAGGCCGGCCTGTTGCGTGGGCAGGGTAGTCGCCACCAAGTAGTCGATCAGGCCCAACACGTAAGCGCTGTAGCGCGAACGCATCAAGGCTTCCGCGCAGGGAGCCGGATGGCCGTCATGGTAATGACCGCAGCAGGCGTCGAGCAGGGTGCCGCTACCGCAAGGGCAAATGGATGTACTCATTGCGTTACCACCAATATTTCCCGAAGTTTTCCGGATTGGCCCAAAACCGGGAGTTGAGCCAGTCGGGTACTTGTTTGTAGTCAAGCAGATCGTAGGTGAACAGCGTCAGCACTTGATCATCGCGCTGGAAGCGTTCACTGGCTTGCAGGGCCAGCGAGAAAAAATCGGTCTCCTGCCAGCCGCTGGCCGGCAGGTCCGCCAGCACCGCGATGCGACTGGCATTGAGGTTGCGGATCCCACCGAGCAAATTCAGGCCTTCGCGTTTGGGCAAGTGTTCGAGGCAATCGACAACCAGCGCCAGGTCAAACCGGCGTGCGGCCAATTCGGCAGGCAAAGGGCCCGGCGCCGCGTGCGCAACGCAGCAGTCCGGGTGCGCGAGCTTGAACGCTTCCAGTGCCGGGAACTCGCTGGCGCCAATCAGCAACAGACGCGCGGGGGCGTAACGATCCAGCAAAGCGGCCAGCGCCTGCTGTGGGGTGCGCGAAGAAATACCTGCAATCATCGAAGATCCTCAATCAGAGGTGCCAAGACTAGCCTGCTCAAAGGTTCGGGCCTAGAGCGTCTTTCCCCCAAAAAGAACCGAACACCGTTGAACGCAGGAAAAAAACGCAATGGCCTATTGCTGGCGGAGATTAAAAGTCGGGTCTTTACTACCAGAATCGGTTCTAAGCCGATCCCTCAGGAGAAAACTAGATGAGCATAGTTCGGACAGCATTACCCTTGGTTCTGCTAACCAGTGTGTTGACTGGTTGCGCAGGTTTGCAGAAAACCGACTGGCCGACCTGTGCGGCGGTCGGTGGTGTCGTGGGCGCAGGGCTCGGCGCGACCGAAAGCTCGTCATGGGCGGGGTATGGCGCGCTGCTTGTCGGCGGCACCGCAGCGGCCTATTGCTGGGTTCACGGTGATGGTGACGAAGACGGTGATGGCGTGCCGGACAGTCGCGACAAGTGCCCGCACACGCCTAGAGGCGTGAAAGTCGATGCCGATGGTTGTCCTTTCCCCGCACCGGCACCCGTGGTCGAACAGGCAGTGGTGGTCAAGGAAGAAGTCATTGTCATCCGCGATGTTCACTTCCAGTTCGACAAGGCCACACTCACCGCTGCGGATAAAGAGGCACTCGACAAGATCGCTACTCGCCTGAAACAGGAAGCCCCCACTGCTCGACTGACAGTCACCGGACATACTGACAGCGTCGGCAGCAGCAAATATAACCAAAAACTGTCGGATCGTCGTGCACACTCGGTGGTCGAGTACCTGATTTCCCAAGGTGTACCGCGCAGCGAATTCGTGTCTGTTACCGGTGCCGGTGAAAGCCAGCCGGTTGCCGATAACAAAACCGCTGACGGCCGCGCCATGAACCGTCGTACTGAAATCAAAATCGACCGCTAGCGCCCACTCGCATCCCGGCTTGTGCAGTCGCGGATGCGGGTCTTTACTCCTGTGTAACCGGCAACGGCCGGTAACACAGGAGCTTTGACCATGAGTGTTCTCTCACGGGCCGTCATGCCGGTTCTGCTGCTTGGCAGCCTGTTGACCGGTTGCGCTACACACAGCGATGGCACTGCCCCCCTCAATCAACGTAACTGGCCGATTTGCAGCGTCATCGGCGGGCTGGTTGGTGGCGGTCTGGGTGCGATCGAAAGCGGCGGTTGGGCGGCCGGCGGAGCAGCACTCGGGATCTTGACCGGCGGCTTGATCTGTTACGCCCAGGATGGCGATGAAGATGGCGATGGCGTCTTCGACCGACGTGATCGCTGCCCCGATACACCCTCCAATACGCCTGTCGATCATCACGGTTGCCCGCTGCCACAATACCCGGCCAGTGTGAAGCCCGCCGAACCTGTGCAAACGGAAGTCATCACCCTGGACGACGCCGTTCTGTTTGCCTTCAACAAGTCTGACCTGACCCCTGCGGGGCAAAGTCAGCTTGATTCGCTGATGGACAAACTGCAAAGCGCGGATGTGGTGAGCATCAAGGTAATTGGCTATACCGACAACGTGGGTTCGCAAACCTACAACCAGGCACTTTCGGAACGACGCGCGAGCAGCGTGGCGGCCTACTTGCTCAATCGGGGCCTGGCACCGGACAAACTCACCAGCGAAGGCAAAGGCGAAAGTCAGCCAGTGGCTGATAACGAAACAGAAGAGGGGCGCGCGAAAAATCGTCGCGTAGAATTGCGCATTAATCGCTGAGCCCCGTGACAGAGCCGTCGGACCACAAATGTTGTTGATCCGACGGCCATTCGGCGGTCTGCCTGAAGAATTTTCCCTCGCCCTCTGGCTTATCCCGCATGGAAGCCGTTACTGTGCTTGCAAATAATAATTCTCTGCGGGGGCGCGTATGAAGGTGTTTTGGGGGCTGGGGAAGCTGTTGACCCTGCTGTTTTGGCTGGTGGTGCTGGCCAATCTGCTCATCCCGTTTGTCCATCCATTGCATTTGTTGCTCAATGTGGCCGGCAGCCTGTTGGGGGGGCTTCATCTTCTTGAGGTGATGTTCTGCAACCGCAGCCTCAAAGGTCGCGCTCACCCTTGGCTGGATCGCCTGCAGATACTCCTTTTCGGCGTTTTCCACCTGCAAACCATCCCCGCTCCGACTGCACCTAAGGCTTCCCATGCATAAACTCTGTCTGCTCGCCGCGCTTATCAGCCCGTTCGCCTGCGCCCAAGTGGTGAGTGTTGAAACCAATTCCCTGATGCGTTTGCCCAACACCGCCAGCACCTTGCAGCTGGAACGTCTGGAAGTCGCCGATTACGGCACGTTGCTGATCCCGTCTAACGTGACCGAAGTCACCGTGGGCCAATTGCACCTGGGTCGTGAGGCGCGGATCGCCATCGTGCCGAGTGAGCAGCCACTGGCACTGAACGTCAGCCATGCCGAATTGTCGGAAGGCAGCCAAATCACCGCTCGCGGTGCGCCGGGGACTTACCTCAGGGCCGCCCGATCCGGGCGCAATCTGAATTTGCAAATCAAAACACTGAAGGCGCCGCAATTGCTGGTAGACGCTCGTGGTGGCGCGGGCGCACCGGGTTTTGTCGGTCTCGATGGGGCCAATGGTCAGGCGCCGGGTTGCACCTGGGGCCAGGCCGGTCGCGGTGCCGACGGCAGTGATGGCAGTAACGGCCAGCCCGGTGCAGCCGGTGCGCTGGTTCGGTTGCAAGTGCCGCGAGATTTCCCGGCCGAGCAAATCAAGGTCCAGGTCGCTGGCGGCGCCGGTGGCATGGCCGGTCCTGGCGGCAAGCCGGGGGCGGGCGGTAAAGCCAAGGGCTGTTTCGTCTACCAGGCCGATGGCGGCCAGAACGGACGCCCGGGGGCTGATGGCCAGCCGGGGCCTGCGGGCGCGGCAGGTTCGGTGACCGTCCAGCGGTTGTAAGCTGTTTCTAAAATGTGTGTCGTCTGCTCGATGGTATTCGCGAGCAGGCTCGCACACAGTTGATCGAATTCCACTGTGTGCGAGCCTGCTCGCGATGCTTTTAGAACATCGGCCGGGCCGCAGCAATCGTCACCAGTACCAACCCCACAATCAGATTGATGCCCACCAACTTGCGAATTTTCCCCAGCACCGCAGCCCCTGTCGGCCAATCCTGCGCGGCCACCGCCGTACGTAATTCCGGCAACATCAGCGCCTGAATCCGGATAAACAGCGCGGTCATCACCACGTACAACCCCATCATGACCTGTACATAACGCGGTGCGGTTTCAAAACCGGCGTATTGCAGATGAATCATGCCCACACCGCTGATCGGCAAAAGCACCACCGCCACCCAGACCCAGCGGAAAAAACCTTGAAACACTTCTACCCACAGCTTCAACCGGGCCGGACCTTCCAGGGCTTTCATCGCGGCGGGACGCAGGACCATCCAGGCGAAAAACATACCGCCCACCCATACCAGGGCGGACAGAACATGCAGGGTGTAAACGATGCCAAAAGGTGTCATTGAGGTACTCCGTTCTGCGCGGGATTAATTAGCGGGGTATGATAGCGCCACCCTGAACCACTGAAAATTTATCCAGCGTTTTTTGCGCCCGACAATCCATGATCAGCACTGAACTCAAAACCACGATCCAGGGCGCCTACTCGCGTTTTCTAGAAGCCAAGAGCCTCAAGCCGCGCTACGGTCAACGCCTGATGATCGCCGAAATTGCCAAAGTCCTCGGTGACATCGACACCGACGACGAAGGCCGGCGCAGTGGCGACCCCGCGATTGTCGCGGTGGAAGCCGGTACCGGTACCGGAAAAACCGTGGCCTACAGCCTGGCAGCAATCCCTACCGCCAAGGCTGCCGGCAAACGCCTGGTGATCGCCACGGCCACCGTGGCCCTGCAAGAGCAGATCGTCTACAAGGACTTGCCTGACCTGATGCGCAACAGCGGGCTGAATTTCAGCTTCGCCCTGGCCAAGGGGCGTGGGCGCTATATGTGCCTGTCCAAGCTCGACATGTTGCTTCAGGAAGGCCACGCACAAACCGCCACGGCGCAGCTGTTCGAAGAAGAAGGCTTCAAGATCGAAGTCGATGAGGCCAGCCAGAAACTGTTCACCAGCATGATCGAGAAGCTCGCCGGCAATAAGTGGGACGGCGACCGCGACAGCTGGTCCACAGCGCTGGAAGACGCCGATTGGGCGCGCCTGACCACCGATCACAGCCAATGCACCAACCGTCATTGTCCCAACTTCGGCCAGTGCGCCTTCTACAAGGCCCGCGAGGGCATGGGCAAGGTCGACGTGATCGTCACCAACCACGACATGGTGCTGGCCGACCTGGCCCTGGGCGGCGGTGCTGTATTGCCAGACCCGCGCGACACCATTTACGTCTTCGACGAAGGCCATCACCTGCCGGACAAGGCCATCGGTCACTTCGCCCACTACACGCGCCTGCGCTCTACGGCCGATTGGCTGGAAACCACCGCCAAGAACCTTACCAAATTGCTCGCCCAGCACCCACTGCCGGGCGATCTGGGCAAGTTGATCGAGCAGGTGCCAGAACTGGCCCGTGAGATCAAAACCCAGCAGCAGTTCATGTTCACCGCGTGCGAGCAGGTGGCCGACTTCAAACCCGGCGAAGACGTAGAAGGTCGTGAGCGGCCGCGTCATCGCTTTGTTGGCGGAGTCGTTCCCGAGCACATGCGCGAAATGGGCATTGAGCTAAAGAAAGGCTTCGCCCGCCTGACCGATGTGTTTACCCGCCTCACTGAATTGCTCAAGGAAGGCATGGATGGCGAGGTCAACATTGGCATCGCCAGCAACCAGGCTGAAGAGTGGTATCCGCTGTTCGGCAGCCTGTTGTCCCGTTCTTCGGGCAACTGGGAGTTGTGGGGCGCGTTCACCGCTGAAGACCCGGAAGACAACCCGCCGATGGCGCGCTGGCTGACCCTGGCCGAAAGCGGTTCGCTGTTCGATATCGAGGTCAACGCCAGCCCGATCCTCGCGGCGGAAATGCTCCGGCGCAATTTGTGGAACGTGGCTTACGGTGCGCTGGTGACGTCGGCGACCCTGACGGCCCTGGGCACTTTCGACCGCTTCCGCATGCGCGCCGGGCTGCCGAAAAAAGCTGTAACGGCGGTGGTCCCAAGCCCGTTCCATCACGCCGATGCCGGTGTGCTGCGGGTTCCAGACCTGAAAGCCGACCCGCGGGACGCGCCGGCCCATACCGCGGCAATCATTCGCGATCTGCCTGCTCTGGTCGAAGGCTCTCGCGGCACACTGGTGCTGTTCTCCTCGCGCAAACAGATGCAGGACGTGTTCGACGGCCTCGACCGCGACTGGCGCAAGCAAGTGTTCATTCAAGGCAACCTGTCGAAACAGGAAACCCTGAACAAGCACAAGGCGCGCGTCGATGGCGGCGATTCCAGCGTACTGTTCGGCCTGGCAAGTTTCGCCGAGGGTGTCGACTTGCCCGGTGCATATTGTGAGCACGTGGTGATCGCCAAGATTCCGTTCTCGGTGCCCGATGACCCGGTTGAAGCGGCGCTGGCCGAATGGATCGAAGCCCGGGGCGGTAATCCGTTCATGGAAATCTCCGTGCCGGATGCGTCTCTGAAACTGGTCCAGGCCTGCGGTCGCTTGCTACGCACCGAAGAGGACCGAGGCACCATCACCTTGCTCGATCGGCGCCTGGTGACCCAGCGCTATGGCAAAGCGATCCTCAATGCGTTGCCGCCATTCCGTCGCGAAATTTCCTGATACACCGGTGGGCAAATGTGCCCACCGCGTTGTCTATCTCTCTACCATCGCTTTTCCACTGGCCATTTGTTGGTCGTTAGGGAGAATTTCGTTCTCATGATTCGCCGTTCGTTGCCCGCCATTTTTGCCCTGATGTTCGCAGCCCCTTTGCTGGCGGCCCCTGCCGGCCAACAGACGCTGTTCAACTTTGTGCGCCCGGCCGATGTGGTCCAGGTGACAACTCAGGATGCCAGCTTGCCGCAATCCAATGCGGAGCAAACAGCCGAAGGCGAAGTGTTGCGCCGGGTGACATTCAATCCGGTGGCACAACCGATGCTGCGCCTGACCCCGCAGACCGGCGCCTGGGACTGGTCGCAGTCGAGTGCCATGAGCCTGCGGATCCAGAGCGCGATGAACTGGGCCGTGACCCTGTACGTGAAAATCCAGAGCAATGACGGCAAAACGCTGTTCAGCCGTGTCGACTTGCCCGCAGGTCCTGCGCAGACCCTGTTGGTGCCGCTGGTGGCGAGTTCGCCACTGAGTCAGGGCATGAAAGCCGGGCCGCCGATGCCGATGACGGTCGACGGTCAGCGCGTGTTGCTGTCCAGTAGCGCCGGTGAGCTGGACCGCAGCCAGGTGGTGTCGGTGACCTTGTCGATGGACCAACCGAAAGTCGCCCAGAGCATCCTGCTGGAGCGCTTTGGCGTACAGGACGGCGACGCGGTGACCCCAGCGGTTTATGGCGCTCTGGTGGACGCCTACGGCCAATCCACCCGGACCAAATGGCCAGAGAAGGTCAGCAGCGATGAACAACTGAAAAGCACCGCCGCCAAAGAACAGCAACAACTGAAAATCTGGCTGGCCGAGCGTAAGAAGTCATCGCTGGACACGTTCGGCGGCTGGAACAAAGGCCCGGCGTTCAAGGCCAGCGGTTTTTTCCGCACTGAAAAACGTGATGGTCGCTGGTACCTGGTGACCCCGCAAGGGCATCCGTTCTATTCGCTGGGGGTTAACACCGTCGCCCCCGACGTCAACCAGACTTACATCGCCGGTCGGGAGTGGATGTTCGAATCCCTGCCCAAACCCGACGAACCACTCGCCAGCCACTATGGCGAAGGCGACAACCGTGGTGGCAATGGCGTCGATCAGGGCCGTGGTTATAACGCCGGTCGCTGGTACGACTTCTATGGCGCCAATTTGCAGCGGCTGTTTGGCAACCCTTGTGCATTGGGCAGCGGCACCAAGGCCGGCGTCGCCGCAGCGGCAAAAGCCGACGCGGTTGAGGCGACAGCGCAGAAGGCTGACGAGCAACCGGTCGCACCTTCGACGGCTGAATCCGGTGTTGCCGAAGCGGCCAAGGTTGGCGCAGCCGACGCGACAGTCGCGAAAGCGGCTGAGCAAGCGCCCGCCGAACCCTGCAAAGCGGTGGTGGATGAACAACGCTGGGCCAGCCACACCCTGGATCGCCTGCAGGCCTGGGGTTTCAACACTTTGGGCAATTGGAGCGCGCCAGTGCTGGCCAACGCTGATCGCGTGCCATACACCTTGCCGCTGTCGATCGTCGGCGATTACGCCAGCATCAGTACCGGAACCGACTGGTGGGGCGGCATGCCCGACCCGTTCGATCCGCGTTTCGCCATGGCCACCGAACGTGCCGTGGCCATCGCTGCCCGCGATCACCGCGACGATCCGTGGCTGATCGGTTATTTTGCCGACAACGAACTGGCCTGGGCCGGTCCCGGCGACGACCCGAAGGCCCGCTATGCGCTGGCCTATGGCACCTTGAAAATGACGACCGACGTGCCGGCAAAACGCGCGTTTCTCAAGCAACTGCGGGACAAATACCGCAATCAGGCGGGGCTGTCCAAAGCCTGGGGCATCGACTTGCCGGCCTGGGAGTTGATGGAAGACCCGGGCTTCGTGCCGCCGCTGCCAAGCGCCGAACACCCGGAAATCGAAGCTGACTTCAAATACTTCCAGAAGGTCTTCGCCGACACTTACTTCAAAACCATTTCTGACTCGCTCAAGTGGCACGCACCGAACCAGCTGTTGCTGGGCGGTCGCTTTGCCATCAGCACCCCGGAAGCCGTTGAATCCTGCGCCCAATACTGCGATGTAGTGAGCTTCAACATGTACACCCTGCAACCGCAGGACGGTTACGACTTTGCCAAACTGCGCAGTCTCGACAAACCGGTGCTGATCACCGAGTTCAACTTCGGCTCGACTGATCGTGGCCCGTTCTGGGGCGGCGTGACGCAACTGGCCAAGGAAGAAGATCGAGGCCCGGCTTACGCCAACTTCCTGAAACAGGCGATCAGTGAGCCGTCGATTGTCGGTGTGCACTGGTTCCAATACCTCGATCAACCGGTGACCGGACGTCTGCTGGATGGCGAGAACGGTCACTTCGGCCTGGTGGGGATTACTGATCTGCCGTTTCAGGGCTTCGTCGACAGCGTGCGCAAAAGCAACCTGGCGACTGTCGATCAGTTGGGTAAAGAGGCTGAGAAGGCCAAGGCCGAAGCGGATAAAGCCAGCCGCGAGGGCGAAGGCGCAAGAAAAGGCGACGCCGGTAAAGGAACGGGGCAGGGTGCTGGCCATGCGGGTGGGCATTCCGGCAATGGCTACTGAGTTCTGATACACCGCGTTATCGTTCTTCGCGAGCAGGCTCGCTCCCACATTGGATCGATCTCCTGTGGGAGCGAGCCTGCTCGCGAAGGCGTCTGTACAGACGCCATAAATGTCCGATCATTTCCATGGGCAATCGACCGCCCAGCCCGGCCCTGTTCCCAAAACCCTCAAGGGCTGGAACAATGCCGCCACTTTGTAGAACGTTTATCCGAGGGAGTTGCGGGTGCAGATTCAGGGTCATTACGAGCTTAAGTTCGAAGCGGTGCGCGAAGCCTTTGCGGCGCTGTTCGACGATCCTCAGGAACGTGGCGCAGCGTTGTGCATCCAGATCGGTGGTGAAACAGTCATCGATCTTTGGTCCGGCACCGCCGACAAGGACGGCACCGAGGCCTGGCACAGCGACACCATCGCCAACCTGTTCTCCTGCACCAAGACCTTCACCGCCGTCACCGCGCTGCAACTGGTCGCCGAAGGCAAGCTGCAACTGGATGCACCGGTTGCCCGCTACTGGCCCGAATTCGCCGCCGCCGGCAAAGAATCCGTGACGCTACGCCATTTACTCTGCCATCAGGCCGGTTTGCCGGCGTTGCGCGAATTGCTGGCGCCTGAAGCGCTTTACGACTGGCAAACCATGGTGGATGCCCTGGCCGCTGAATCGCCGTGGTGGACGCCGGGCGAAGGTCATGGTTATGCGGCGATCACGTATGGCTGGCTGGTGGGGGAGTTGTTGCGCCGTGCCGACGGTCGCGGACCGGGCGAGTCCATCGTGGCTCGGGTCGCGAAGCCGTTGGGTCTGGACTTCCATGTCGGTCTGGCGGATCAAGAGTTCCATCGCGTGGCGCATATCTCCCGGGGCAAGGGCAATGTCGGCGATGCTGCCGCCCAGCGTTTGCTGCAAGTGACCCTGCGCGAGCCGACGGCCATGACCACTCGGGCCTTCACCAACCCGCCCTCGATCATGACCAGCACCAATAAACCCGAGTGGCGGCGAATGCAGCAACCAGCGGCCAATGGCCATGGCAATGCTCGCAGTCTGGCCGGGTTCTACGCCGGCCTGCTCGATGGCAGCCTGCTGGAAAGCGAAATGCTCGATGAGCTCACGCACGAACACAGCATTGGCGAGGACAAGACTTTACTGACCCCGACCCGTTTCGGCCTGGGTTGCATGCTCGATCAACCGGACGTGCCCAATGCAACCTACGGCCTGGGCCCTAGGGCGTTCGGCCATCCGGGCGCCGGTGGCTCCATCGGGTTTGCTGACCCGGAACACGATGTCGCCTTCGGTTTTGTGACAAATACACTGGGACCGTACGTCTTGATGGATCCGCGCGCACAAAAGCTTGTGCGAGTACTGGCCACTTGTCTGTAAATCTCGCTCAAGGGTTCCAGGACCGGAACCCGAAAGCCTTTCCGGATTCAAAGTATCTGTATTGCGGGGCCAGTCGGCCTGATTTTCTCATTTCTTGATTTTTTGTGGATATCCAATGTCAACCAAATCAACCCTCGCTTTGGCACTGTGCTTCGCTATCACCGGGTGTGCGCAAACTCCAAAAAATGACGCGGACGGCGGCAGCTGGTGGCCGTTCGGCTCCTCCGACAAGGTTGCGGCTAAAACTCCTGCTTCGGCCCCGGCACCCCTGAAGCCTGCCGTCACTGCACCAGTGGCCAAGACTGACAGCGCCAGCCCTTGGTACTGGCCGTTCAGCTCCGATCAAGTTCTCGATAAAAAACCAGAGGTAAAACCTGAAGCCAAACCCCTGCCAGTAGCCAAGGCTGACGCAGGCGGCAACTGGTGGTGGCCATTCGGTGGTAAAGACCAATCCACCGCCAAAGCGGTGCCGATGCCTGACCCTAAAGTGACCCAGGCCTGGCTCGACGACTACGAGCCGCGCCTGCGCGACGCGATCAAGGGCAGCAATCTGCAACTCGAACGTCGCGACAACGTACTGGTGGTCATCGCGCCGGCAGACGACTCGTTCAACCCTAAACGTCCATCCATGCTGCTGCCGGTGACGCTCGGCCCATTCACTCGCGTTGCGAAAATCCTTGAAGCCGATCCGAAAACAGCCGTGCTGGTCCTCGGCCACAGCGACACCGCTGGTGACGCGCCAGCCAACGTAAAATTGAGTCAGGAGCGTGCACAATCCGTGGCCGCGATCTTCCGTCTCAGCGGCCTGCAGCGTGATCGCCTGATGCTGCGTGGCATGGGCGGTGACGCACCGCGTGCAGCCAACGACAGTGTTGAAGGCCGAGCGTTGAACCGCCGCGTCGAACTGCTGATGACCCCGCAAAACACCATGGTCGCCTTGCTGAGCAAATACAACATGCCAGCCCCGGCGCCGATGCGCATGGTCGCGGTGCAGGATGTCAAGCCAGCCGTCGCGCCTGTTACGCCTGCGCCAGCTGAGAAAAAAGCGGCTGTACCCGCTACGAAAAAAGCCTCGGCCAAAAAAACCACGGCCAAGAAGGCACCTGCTAAAAAGGCGACTCCGGCGAAAAAGGTTGCTCCGGCCAAAGCCACTGACGACTCGAAGAAACCCGCCGTCGCCGCTGACACCACCAAGCAGTGATTCGTTAACCAAAAGGAATGCGCCACATGACCAAGGCCCTGGCTGATATGCGCCGCGATTACACCCGTGATGGCCTGACCGAGGCGCAAGCCCCGGCCGAGCCGTTTGCGCTGTTCCATCGATGGTTTGCCGACGCAGTGAAAACCGAACAGGCACCGGTGGAGGCGAATGCCATGACCTTGGCCACTGTCGATCCGGACGGTCGGCCGCATTGCCGCATCCTGTTGCTCAAAGGCCTGGACGAGCAGGGCTTCACGTTCTTCACCAACTACGACAGCGCCAAGGGCGAGCATCTGGCAGCGAATCCGTTCGCGGCCATGACCTTTTTCTGGCCGACCCTGGAGCGCCAGGTGCGCATCGAAGGTCGGGTGGTAAAGGTAACGTCCGAGGAGTCCGACGCTTATTACCAGGTCCGGCCTCTGGGCAGCCGTCTCGGTGCCTGGGCTTCGCCTCAAAGCCGGGTGATCGCCGATCGTGGTGAGCTTGAAGCGCTGCTCAAGGACACCGAGCAACGTTTCAGCGATACTCAGCCACATTGCCCGGAGCACTGGGGCGGTTATCGTTTGTTACCTGAGCGTGTCGAGTTCTGGCAGGGCCGTCCGAGCCGTCTGCACGACCGCCTCAACTACCGCCTACAGGGCGCCGACTGGACGCTTGAACGTCTGGCACCCTAAGCAGTCTACCGACCGGGATAGCCTGCCGCTGCGGCCTTCAGCCACTGCGGTAGGTCCCGGCGCTTGATTTTCTGCGCTTGAGCGTTCGCCAACTGCTGGAGCATAAACACTTTTTTGTGTTCATCTTCACCGGCAAGGGCTAACGCCAGGTCGCGGTCCATCCACCGTTTGATCCGCACGTACAGCCACCCGTGGAAGTACAAACCGGCGACGGTGGTGACGACAATGATAAAATAATCCATGAAAAATCCTTACACGGTGGCGCAGATTGCAGAATTTGCCGCTACTGTGTGCCGAGTTCGTGGCGGCGCCTGTACCGGGGCTGAATCGAAACACTTTTATCCGGGCGACGCCGTGACAGGCGTCAAGCTGCGGAGTTTAATGAATACCTGTCCTTTGGAGTTGATGCTATGCGTAAGTCTGTTCTGCTGGTTGCTTCCTTTTCCACGATGGCGATGTTGCTTACAGGCTGCCAATCGAGCCTGACCGGTGACTCCTACTCCCGTGACGAAGCGCGTCGCGTTCAGACCGTTCGCATGGGCACCATCGAAGCCTTGCGTCCGGTCAAAATCGAAGGCACCAAAACTCCAATCGGCGCCGCGGCTGGCGCAGTCGTGGGCGGTGTCGGCGGTAGCTCCATCGGTGGCGGTAAAGGCAGCGTCGTAGCTGCAGTCATCGGCGCAGTCGCTGGCGGCCTGGTAGGTTCTGCAGCCGAAGAAGGCCTGACCCGCACCCAGGGCGTGGAAATCACCGTGCGCGAAGACGACGGCAGCATGCGCGCCTACGTGCAACAGGTTCAGCAAAACGAAGTGTTCCGTGTTGGCGAGCGTGTGCGGATTGCCACGGTGGATGGCACGAGCCGCGTTTCGCACTAAGCGGAAATCGGGTAAAAGAAAACCCCGATCAGGTGAGCTGGTCGGGGTTTTCTTTTTGGGGTGAAAGGCAAACGGGGCCATTTCTAGACGTTGCAGGTCAACTGAAAAAGATAGGCTGGATCGTAAACTTTCTTCCCCAGAATTTCTTCTAAGGCACCCAGCTGCTCTGTCGTGAGATTGTATCCCTCCCAGCCTTGTTGATCCGCAGTCCATCCCATAATGGCCTTCAGCTTTTCGTCTTGCCCGTTCGGTAATTCTTCTTCGAATGCGAGGAGTTCGGTTTTTTTATCAAATGCCTCAATGACGTAAATCATGGTTCCACTTTCCTAGTGTTATCCGCAGGTTTTGTCTGCTCGCCAGTAGTTGGATCATATTCACCGAGATGTCGGCCACGTTTGTCGTACATCTCGACAGCTCCGTGCTGTGAGTCCCATTCCAATATTGTCCCCTTTGGGGTTGTCCAGCGTTTTCTAAGACCTCCACCGCCTTTAACCGAGGTCTTACGACTTGCTTTCGTAGCATCAGGGAATGCGCTCAGCCCGTTCGGCGCTGGGTGATATTTATGGTCAAAACCACTAACCACAATATAAACCGGCTTCACCAACGACCCCGCCGGAAACACAAGAATGAAGTCCCTGTAATCAGGCGGGTAGATCGGGTTCACGATGATGCCGTCAGCCGCTTTCGTCGGCGGGTAAACCCAGATGTGCGGTGCTTGTGGGGCAGCTTCCAGTTTGGGGATGCCGAGGATGTCGGAGCCATCCTCGGCGGGCGTCCAGATCAGTTCGATGCCGTCACCGAGGTCCGCCACCTGTTGGCTGCCGCGCAAGGTGAACTGCACGACATCGACCATTTCCCAATCGCGGTGCTTGCCGGTGTAAAAACCGTAACCCTTGAGACTGCCGTCAGCCTGTTGCTCGACGCTTAGTCGAACTCGTGTACGGGCTTGCTTCAGGGCTCGGAGCTGGTCTTCGGTGTAGAGGGCGCTATCGCCCAGGCTGGGGGCCCAGAATATGGCGGCCAGGCCCGCCAATGCCGTGGTTCCTGCAGCGCCGAGTGTTGCGACCGGTATGGCCAGAGACGGGAAGCGCAGCGCAAGACGGCCAATGCCGAGCGATACAGTCGTGCCGCTGATCGTTTGCAGATTCAGCAGACCGGTATCGTCTGCTTCGCGAGCGCCGAGCCAGGCAACTTCACCGTAATCCTTGAGGCTGTCGGTGGGCACCATCCCCGAAGGGCTCGAGTAATCAATGATGGCGTCCGGCAGTTTGCAGGACTTGGCGAAGACACATCCGGCTTGAATGGGCTTTTGCCTTTCTGCCAGGACCTGACGACCGCGCTCGAAGGCATCTTGCCTGGCGAGCATGGCGTCGTAGGCGTTTTGTCGGGCTTCCCGCTCGGCCAGTTCGGTGGCCGTCATGAAGCGGTGAGTGACGTGATGTCCGTCGCCGGACGGCGGGTTTTGAACCCTGGGGACTTCCTTGTTGCCAGCCACGGATCTTCCTTGCGTTCGTACGTCGACAGCCCATGAAAAAAGGCTGTGCGACGTTAACGAACGTGGCTAATCGTGGCTGTAGGACGAATCCTGAATGTCGCTAAGAGTGTTCTCTATCACTCAGGATTGCAGTGCAGCGCTCTTGTGACTGGCTGCCGCCATGACCGCATATCCAATCAACGCGGCCAGTATCGAACCGGTCAAAATCCCCATTCGATCCATCCCGGCGTAATCACTGACACCGGGCTCGAACGCCAGGGAGCCGACAAACAGGCTCATGGTGAAGCCAATCCCGCAGAGGATCGACACGCCCAGTACGTGGCCCCAATTGGCACTCTGGGGCAGGGCGGCGATGCCGATTTTCACGGCCAGCCAGGTCAGCCCGAATACGCCGAGTGTTTTGCCCAGCAGCAGGCCAACGGCGATGCCCATGGGGACGTGGTGGGTGAAGTTTTCGAGGGTCACGCCGCTCAGGGACAGGCCGGCGTTGGCGAAGGCGAACAACGGCAAGATGCCGTATGCCACCCATGGGTGCAGGGCGTGTTCGAGGGTCAGCAGGGGCGAGGGCTCGGCGTTTTTCGTGCGCAGCGGAATGCAAAAGGCCAGGGTGACACCGGCCAGTGTCGCGTGGACACCGCTTTTGAGCACGCACACCCAGAGGATCAAACCGATGATCATGTACGGGCCAAGCTTGACCACGCCGAGCCGGTTCATCGCGATCAACGCCACGATGCACGCCCCGGCCAAGGCCAGCGAAAGTGTTGAAAGCGTGCCTGAATAGAAAATGGCGATGACGATGATGGCGCCCAGGTCGTCGATGATTGCGAGGGTCATCAAAAACAGCTTCAGCGACACCGGCACGCGCTTGCCCAGCAAGGCGAGGACACCGAGGGCGAAGGCGATGTCAGTGGCCATCGGAATGGCCCAGCCACCGAGGGCGGCGGGGTTATCACGGTTGAAAAACCAGTAAACCAACGCTGGCACGACCATGCCGCCAATCGCCGCGGCGCCAGGCAGGACGACCTGCGAAGGTTTCGACAGCTGACCGTCGAGGACTTCGCGCTTCACTTCCAGGCCGATCAGAAGAAAGAACATCGCCATCAGGCCGTCGTTGATCCACAGCAACGCCGGTTTGGCGATTTGCAGCGCACCGATCTGGGCCACCACCGGGGTGTCCAGGAAGCTGCTGTAGAGCCATGACAGCGGGGAATTGTTGATGATCAAAGCCAGGGCTGCGGCGGCAATCAATAACAGACCGCTGGCAGCTTCCAACTGAAAGAAACGCGTGAAAGTGCTACGCAGAGGCAAGGTCGCTCTCCATCGATTAATCAAAAGGTGGCACACCCTAACCCGTACCGTTAGTTGTTAAAACAAAAGTTATATTCTTTTTTGTTATATGTCGTTACAAGACCAATGATCCCACGGGCCTGAGCCCGGCAGTTGCCAAGCGTATTGAAGCCTAGCTGTACCTGTGCGCGATGCTGGATTTTTCCTAAGCTGTGGGTTGAGCCTTTCGATTAGGCCGACTCTTTGCCTGATTCAACGAGATCACCACCATGAGCGACAACCGACAGTGGGCCCGCGAAGCCATCCGGATTATCGAGGCCGACTTCCAGCGTAGCGCCGATACTCATCTGATCCCCTTGCCGCTGCCAGGCTTTCCCGGCCTTGAGTTGTATTTCAAGGATGAATCCAGCCACCCCA
The DNA here is from genome assembly GCF_949768125.1 of Pseudomonas sp. IT-P253. Taxonomy (NCBI): domain Bacteria; kingdom Pseudomonadati; phylum Pseudomonadota; class Gammaproteobacteria; order Pseudomonadales; family Pseudomonadaceae; genus Pseudomonas; species Pseudomonas sp. IT-P253. Next base: position 59,042 of record NZ_CATKPT010000006.1, read on the forward strand.
CCGGCAGCCTGAAACACCGTTTGGCGCGCTCGCTGTTTCTCTATGCGCTGTGTAACGGCTGGCTCAAACCGGGTGCGCCGGTGATTGAAGCGTCCAGCGGTTCGACAGCGATTTCCGAGGCGTACTTCGCCCGTTTGCTGGGCTTGCCGTTCATTGCGGTGATGCCGGCCACCACGTCCAAGGAAAAAATCGCGCAAATCGCGTTTTACGGCGGTAAAAGTCATCTGGTGGATGATCCGACGCAGATCTACGCCGAATCCGAGCGCCTGGCCCGGGAGCACGACGGACACTTCATCGACCAGTTCACTTATGCCGAGCGTGCCACCGACTGGCGGGCGAACAACAACATCGCCGAGTCGATCTTCCATCAGATGCGTTTCGAGAAGCACCCTGAGCCGAGCTGGCTGATTTCCAGTCCCGGCACCGGTGGCACCACCGCGACGCTCGGTCGTTACGTGCGTTATCGCCAGCATTGCACCCGTGTGCTGTGCGCCGATGCCGAGCGTTCGGTGTTCTTTGATTACTACCAGACCGGCGATGCCAGCCTGCGTCTGGACCACGGTTCGCGAATTGAAGGCATTGGTCGGCCTCGGGTGGAGGCGTCGTTTCTGCCTAAAGTGATCGACGCGATGGTCAAGGTGCCGGACGCGCTGTCACTGGCGGCCATGCACTACCTGGCGCAGCATTTGGGGCGGCGCGTTGGCGGATCGAGCGGGACCAACCTGATCGGCGCCTTGATGGCGGCTCAGCAGATGGCGGCGGCGGGGGAGGTGGGGTCGATCGTGGCAATTCTGTGCGACGGTGGCGAGCGCTATGAGACCAGTTATTACAATCAGGCTTGGCTCAAGGCTCAGGGGTATGAGTTGGGTGGGTTGATGGCTATTGTTGCCGCGAGCGTAGAGCGCGGCGAGCCGCTGCCAGCCACCGTGCTGCGCGCCAACATCTAAAACCAGACACCACCCCTGTAGGAGCGAGGCTTGCCCGCGAAGAAGTTCGCGCGGTCTTCCTGATAGACCGCATTATCGTCCTTCGCGGGCAAGCCTCGCTCCTACAAGGGCAGTGTTGTTTCAGGCTTTACATTAAGCTTCCAGGCCAAGAATGTCGCGGGCCACGGCTTCCGCAATCCGAATCCCGTCCACGCCGGCCGACAGAATCCCGCCTGCATAACCCGCACCTTCACCGGCCGGGAACAAGCCCTTCACGTTCAAACTCTGCATCGATTCATTGCGGGTAATCCGCAGCGGTGACGACGTTCGGGTCTCGATCCCGGTCAACACCGCGTCGTGCAGCGAGTAACCACGAATCTGCTTCTCGAATGCCGGCAAGGCTTCGCGAATGGCTTCGATCGCGAATGCCGGCAAAGCCAGCGCCAAATCACCTAAAGCAACACCCGGTTTGTAGGACGGTTCAACACTGCCCAGCTCGGTGGATGGCTTGCCTGCAATGAAGTCACCGACCAGCTGCGCCGGGGCTTGGTAGTTGCTGCCGCCCAGCACAAAGGCGTGGGACTCCAGCCGTTCCTGCAACTCGATACCTGCCAGTGGGCCGCCCGGGTAATCGACTTCCGGGGTAATTCCTACGACGATCCCCGAGTTGGCGTTGCGCTCATTCCGCGAGTATTGGCTCATGCCGTTGGTCACGACTCGGTTCGGCTCGGAAGTCGCGGCCACCACGGTGCCACCCGGGCACATGCAGAAGCTGTAGACCGAGCGCCCGTTCTTGGCGTGGTGCACCAGCTTGTAGTCGGCAGCGCCGAGTTTGGGGTGCCCGGCGTATTTGCCCAGACGTGCACGGTCGATCAGCGACTGGGGGTGTTCGATGCGGAAACCCACCGAGAATGGCTTGGCTTCCATGAACACGCCACGGCCGTGGAGCATGCGGAAAGTATCCCGGGCGCTGTGGCCCAGGGCCAGAATCACGTGTTTGGAATGAATCTGCTCGCCGTCGTTGAGTTCGACGCCAACCAGTTGGCCGTCCTCGATCAGCACATCGGTAACGCGCTGTTGAAAGCGGACTTCGCCACCCAGGGCGCGAATCTGCTCCCGCATGTTTTCCACTACGCCGGTCAAACGGAACGTACCGATGTGAGGCTTGCTGACGTAGAGGATTTCTTCGGGCGCGCCAGCTTTGACAAACTCGTGGAGGACTTTGCGGCCGATGAACTTTGGATCTTTGATCTGGCTGTAAAGTTTGCCGTCAGAGAATGTTCCCGCTCCGCCTTCACCGAACTGCACGTTGGATTCGGGATTGAGCACGCTTTTGCGCCACAGGCCCCAGGTGTCTTTGGTGCGTTGGCGCACTTCAGTGCCGCGTTCGAGAATGATCGGCTTGAAGCCCATTTGCGCCAATAGCAGCCCGGCGAAAATCCCGCAAGGTCCGAAGCCTACGACAACAGGGCGTTGCTCCAGATCAGACGGCGCGTGGCCGACTACTTTGTAGCTGACATCCGGCGCCACGTTGACGTTACGGTCATCGGCGAACGTTTGCAGCAACGCGGCCTCATTCCTGGCAGTGAGGTCGATGGTGTAGATGAAGCACAGTTCGGAGGATTTTTTGCGCGCATCGTAGCTGCGCTTGAACAAGGTGAAATCGAGCAGGTCATCACTGGCGATGCCCAGGCGCTGCACAATGGCAGGGCGCAGGTCTTCATCGGGATGGTCGATCGGCAGCTTGAGTTCGGTGATTCGTAACATGACAGGATCCGGTTCGCGGGGCGCACAACTGCGCCAAGGCGTTTGAAGACCGCGATTATAAGCCTCAACGGATGATTCCAGTGAGGCTAAAACGATCAGTCGTCCCGCGATCCGCCGAAATACCCGCAGCCACGCTGAACCTGGCCATTGATGCGCAGTTCGGCGCTCATGTGCTGAACGCTGCCGGTTTTGCTGTCGACACAACGTTGCGGCGCGACCCACAGTTCGATGTGCTGATCATTGGCTTCGGTACTGAGATTGAAACGCCCATCACCCAGCTGCTCTTCAACGTACGGCACGGCCAACGGCGGCTGGCCGGCGCGCTCGATGACCATGCCTTTGCCGCTGACCTTGACGTTCCATTCGGGCGAGTGACCGGCGGCACGCAGGATCAGCAGTTTGAAATTGGGATCGTCGCACGCGGTGTTCGAGCGCTCGACACGGTACAACTGCTCCAGGTCCAGACGGCCTTCAACTATGCGCCCCCGTACATCCGCAAACAGATTGCCCTTGGTATTGGCCAGGGTTGCCGCTTGCTGCAGGACGCTTGTGCCACCGGTGTCGTTGACCGCATAACGACTTGGCTGGTTGCAGGGTTGGAACATCAGCTTGCCGTCTACCGCCGTCAACTGCCCCTGCATTCGGGTCTGGCCGATATGAGAAGCACTTTCGCGCGGGCCGTCGAACAACTGGCAGGCGGCGAACAACGGAAGCAGGGCAACAAGGATCAAGGAACGGGCAACACGCATCTTTGGCTCTCCAGACAAGTGCCGCCACGTTACGCAGGCTGACCGTTCATCACAACCCATGACTGGCATTTGTCATGAACCGATACCTGGCACTAGTAACATTCGGCTTTACTTTAACCCCGAGATTGCCGGGATTTGCGTTTAACCTTGTCGGCCATTTGATTACGGAAGGTGTTATGAGGGGATCAGCCAAAGTGCTGTTGGCGGTGCTGGGGATGATGGGGGCACTGCAATGCCTGGCAGCCGACATTGCGTTGTCATCCGCGTCGGACTTCACTGAAATAAGCCTGGATATCAAGCGGGCAAATGAGCCCGAAACACAATCCATCAGTCTGCATGTGACACTCAGCCCTGATGCGCAACGCCGTATGGCGCAGGTGACGCGGGAGAACCTGCGCCAGCCCCTGAAGCTGTTCATCAACGGGGTGCATGTGTCGACGGCCACTATTCAGTCGCCCATCAACGGCCCCGGCCTTACGATTGCCGTACCGAATGAAGTAGCCCGCAGTTTATTGCCGAAGCTGCTGGAACCATCGGCAATTTAAGGCGGCGCCAGGCCAGCGCCGCACATTGAACCTGTTCAGCCGACGTGGAACGTCTGGCCTGTCTGCAAGCCCTCGACGCTTTTGGCGTAGGCCAATGCCACATCGACTGCGGGAACCGGTTTGTAGCCGCGGAAGTACGGCGCGTAGCTGCCCATGGCTTCGACCAGCACGGTAGGGCTGACCGAGTTGACGCGCAGCCCGCGAGGCAGTTCGATGGCCGCCGAACGAACAAAGCTGTCCAGTGCGCCGTTGACCAGTGCTGCCGAGGCGCCGCTGCGAATCGGGTCGTGACTCAGCACGCCAGTGGTGAAGGTGAACGAGGCACCGTCATTAGCAAATTCACGGCCGATCAGCAGCAGGTTGACCTGCCCCATCAGCTTGTCTTTCAGACCCAATGCAAAGCTGTCTTCAGTCATCTCGCTCAACGGCGCGAAGGTCACGTTGCCCGCGGCGCACACCAGCGCATCGAACTTGCCGGTTTGTTCGAACAGTTTGCGAATCGAGGCGCTGTCGCTGATATCCACATGGAAATCCCCGCTGGTGCGGCCGATGCGGATGATCTCGTGACGCTCGGACAACTCTTTGTCGACCGCCGAACCAATGGTGCCGCCTGCGCCTATCAAAAGAATTTTCATTGTGCTGATCCTCGAACGGGTTGAATGAGGCTTCAGTTTAGAGTGGTTTTTTCTGCTGATAAGCGCGCTAATGGGCAACCTTTGGTTTTCAAATGGAAACAATCCATGAGCGAGATGGATGATCTGGCAGCGTTTGCGGTGCTGATCGAAGCGGGGAGTTTTACCTTGGCGGCGCAGCAACTGGGCTGTAGCAAAGGGCAGTTGTCCAAGCGCATCAGCCTGCTGGAAACGCGGTTTTCCGTGGTTTTGTTGCAACGCACCACTCGACGCTTGAGTTTGACCGCAGCGGGTGCGGCGTTGCTGCCGCAAGCCCAGGCGCTGGTCGTCCAGGTGGAACGAGCGCGTCAGGCATTGGCGCGGTTGAAGGACGATATGGCAGGGCCAGTGCGTATGACCGTTCCGGTATCGCTGGGGGAAACCTTCTTCGATGGCTTATTGCTGGAGTTTTCCCACAAGTACCCCGACGTGCAGATCGAGCTCGACCTCAGCAACAACTATCGTGACTTGTCCCGCGACGGTTTCGATCTGGCAGTTCGCTCCGACGTAGGCAATGACGAGCGTCTAGTGGCCCGACCCTTATTGGCCTGGCACGAGATGACCTGCGCCAGCCCCGGCTACCTTGAGCAATACGGCGAACCGTTGACGCCGCAGGCTCTCGCGGAACACCGCTGTCTGCTCAACAGTCATTACAGCGGCCGCGAAGAGTGGCTCTATCATCAGCAACACGAGTTGTTGCGGGTTCGGGTGTCGGGACCGTTCGCCAGCAACCATTACAGTCTGCTGAAAAAAGCCGCACTGGCGGGGGCCGGGATTGCGCGTCTGCCGTCTTACCTGCTGCAAACGGAATTGGCTGACGGGCGTTTACGCTGGCTATTGCGCGACTATCAGACCCGCCGCATGCCGATGTACCTGGTGCATCCGTATCAGGGTGGTTTGCCCAAGCGCACGCAGGTGCTGGCGGATTACCTGATTGGCTGGTTCAAGCGCAGTGGCGAGGCACTGGATCGGCTTTAACGCTGAAACCTGATTCACCTCCAAACCCTTGTGGGAGCGAGCTTGCTCGCGATAGCGGCTTTACATTCAACAGAGATACTGACGGGTCTCCCGCTATCGCGAGCAAGCTCGCTCCCACAGGGGCCATGGTTGTGAGGTTTTTGACAGGCATAAAAAAACGGCCCGAAGGCCGTTTTTTGTTTACCGCAAAGGCTTAACCACCGAGGTAAGCTTCGCGCACTTTCGGATCGGTCAGCAGGGCTTCACCGGTGCCTGTCATTACCACCCGGCCGTTCTCCAGAACATACGCGCGGTCGGCGATTTTCAGCGCCTGGTTGGCGTTTTGCTCGACCAGGAACACCGTTACACCGTCCTTGCGCAGTTGTTCGATGATATCGAAGATCTGCTGGATGATGATCGGCGCCAAACCCAGCGACGGCTCGTCGAGCAGCAGTAGCTTGGGTTTGCTCATCAGTGCACGGCCAATGGCGAGCATTTGCTGTTCGCCGCCGGACATGGTGCCACCGCGCTGGGCGAAGCGTTCTTTCAGGCGTGGGAAAAGTCCGAGAACCTTGTCCATCTGTTCCTGATAGTCGCCCTTGGCGGTGAAGAAACCACCCATGGAGAGATTTTCTTCCACGGTCAGTCGGGCGAACACCCGACGACCTTCCGGGACCACGGCGATGCTCTTGCGCATGATCTGCGCTGAGGTCTGGCCCACGAGCTCTTCACCCATGTAGCGAATGCTACCGCTGTGGGCTTGCGGCGAACCGCAGAGCGTCATCAGCAAGGTGGATTTGCCCGCGCCGTTGGCACCGATCAGGGTCACGATTTCGCCTTGGCGGATCTCCACGTTGACGCTGTGCAGCGCCTGGATCTTGCCGTAGAAGGTGGAAACGTTTTCGAATTGCAGCATTTACGCTTCCCCCAGGTAGGCTTTGATCACTTCAGGATTGTCGCGGATCTGCTCCGGTGTCCCGTTGGCCAGAGGCGTGCCCTGGTTGATCACGACAATATGGTCGGAAATGCTCATGACCAGTTTCATGTCGTGTTCGATCAACAGCACGGTGACGTTGTGCTCTTCACGCAGCATGCTGATCAGCGCCTTCAGGTCTTCGGTTTCCTTCGGGTTCAGACCTGCGGCCGGTTCGTCGAGCATAAGGATCCGCGGACGGGTCATCATGCAGCGAGCGATTTCCAGGCGACGTTGCTGACCGTAGGCCAAGGTGCCAGCCGGGCGGTTGGCGAACGCCTTGAGGTTGACCTTGTCCAGCCAGTACTCGGCGAACTCCATGGCCTCGCGCTCGCTTTTGCGGAACGCAGGGGTCTTGAACAGACCTGCCAGGAAGTTAGTGTTCAGGTGACGATGCTGAGCGATCAAGAGGTTCTCGACCGCCGTCATGTCCTTGAACAACCGCACGTTCTGGAAGGTGCGCACCACGCCTTTGAGGGCGATCTTGTGGCCGGGCAGGCCCTCGATGGACTCGCCATCGAGCAGGATGCTGCCGCCGCTCGGCTGGTAGAAACCGGTCAGGCAGTTGAACACGGTCGTCTTGCCCGCGCCGTTTGGCCCGATCAGCGCCACTACCTGTTTTTCCTTTACAGTCAGGGCAACGCCGTTGACCGCGAGCAAACCGCCGAAGCGCATGCTCAGATTGTCGACTTTAAGGATCTCGCGGCTCATTTGCGCAGCTCCATGTGAGGACGTTGCATGGGCAGCAGACCCTGAGGACGCCAGATCATCATCAGCACCATCAAGGCGCCGAACATCAACATGCGGTATTCGCTGAACTCACGCATCATTTCCGGCAGCAGGATCATCACTGTGGCCGCCAGTACGACGCCCAGTTGCGAGCCCATGCCACCCAGCACCACGATGGCGAGGATGGTCGCCGACTCGATGAAGGTGAACGACTCGGGTGTCACCAGCCCCTGACGCGCGGCGAAGAAACTGCCGGCGAAACCGGCGAAGCAGGCACCGAGGGTGAAGGCTGAAAGCTTGATGACCGTAGGGTTGAGACCCAGCGCACGGCAGGCGATTTCGTCTTCACGCAGCGCTTCCCAGGCACGACCCAGAGGCATGCGCAGCAAGCGGTTGATGACGAACAGCGCGAACAACGACAACAACACCGCGATCAGGTAAAGGAAGATCACCTTGTTGATCGAGTTGTATTCCAGGCCGAAGTACTCGTGGAAGGTCTGCATACCTTCTGCGGCAGTTTTATCAAAGCTCAGGCCGAAAAGCGTGGGCTTGGGAATGTTGCTGATGCCGTTCGGACCACCTGTGAGGCCGGTCAGGTTACGCAGGAACAGGCGGATGATTTCACCGAAGCCCAACGTCACGATCGCCAGGTAGTCACCGCGCAAGCGCAGTACCGGGAAGCCGAGCAGGAAGCCGAAGGTGGCCGACATCATCCCGGCGATTGGCAGGCAGATCCAGAAGCTCAGACCGTAGTAGTGCGACAGCAGCGCATAGCTGTAGGCGCCGACGGCATAGAAACCGACGTAACCGAGGTCGAGCAGGCCGGCCAGGCCGACCACGATGTTCAGGCCCAGGCCGAGCATCACGTAGATCAGCACCAGCGTGGCGATATCCACCGCACCGCGAGAGCCAAAGAACGGCCAGACCAATGCACCGATGATCAACGCAATGATGATCCAGCGCTGGGTGCTCGGCAGGGTCAGGAAATTACTGGCCTTGGCCGGCATGACCGGCATGCTCGGCGAGGATTTCCAGGCCGCGCTGATCTTCTGGTCGAACAACACTCGCAGGAACATCAGCACCGAACACACGGCGATGGTGATCAGCGTTGTATTGCTGGTGCCATGGACTTCGAGGTTAATGCCGACAATGGTCAGTTTCAGGCCGAGCACCGGGTAGGCAACCGCCCACACCAGCAAGGCGCTGAACAACGCCTGTTTAAGATTCTTAGTCATACTTTTTCAACCTCCGGACGGCCCAGCAGGCCGGTAGGCCGGAACAACAACACCAGGACCAAGAGGCCGAATGCCACGACGTCCTTGTACTGATCGCCGAAGATATCGGCACCGAAGGCTTCCGCCACCCCAAGCACGATCCCGCCGAGCATGGCGCCGGGAATGCTGCCGATACCGCCCAATACCGCTGCGGTGAAGGCCTTGAGGCCGACCAGGAAACCGGCGTTCGGGTTGATCACGCCGTATTGCATGCTCAGCAGCACGGCAGCGATGGCCGCCAGTGCGGCACCGATGACGAAGGTCAGGGCGATGATGTTGTTGGTGTTGATACCCAGCAGGTTGGCCATCTTGATGTCCTCGGCACAGGCGCGGCAGGCGCGACCCAGGCGAGAGCGGGAGATGAACAGCGTCAGGCCGAGCATGGCGACCAGGGTCACCACGAACACCACGATTTGCATGTAGGAAATCAGCACTTCGTGTGCGCCACCTGGCCCAATGGCGAAGTTGCCAGGGATCAGGTTGGGGATGGATTTGTCCTTGGAGTCTTGCGCCAGCAGAACCGTGTTCTGCAGGAAGATCGACATGCCGATGGCGGAAATCAGCGGGATCAGACGGTTGCTGCCGCGCAAGGGGCGGTAGGCGATCCGTTCGATGCTGTAGCCGTAGGCACTGGTGACGACGATGGTTGCGAGGAAAGCGGCGGTCATCAACAGCGGAACGCTGTCGAGTCCCATCATGGACAGGCCCGCGATGGCGATGAACGCCACGTAGGAACCAATCATGTACACCTCGCCGTGGGCGAAGTTGATCATTCCAATGATGCCGTAAACCATCGTATAGCCGATGGCGATCAGGGCATACGTGCTGCCAATGGTCAAACCATTAACCAGCTGCTGGAAGAAGTGATAGATGTCAGGCATTACAGCGCTCCTAAAAACCTGATACGCATTTCACTGGTGGAGTCATTTTCCCGCTCGAGCCCCGTGGATCTGCATCCACTTCGAATTCGAGGTTTGCCAGCGAACCGCTGATGACGGTTTTGAGATTTTCAGGTGGGGAGACTGGCGGATCACGCCAGCGCGGCCCTATACGTTCGTAAAACAAAGCCCACGGCACGCCGTGGGCTTTATTGGCAGTCAGTCAGGCAAGGCCTTACTGAGGCGAAACTTCAGTTTTAGGTTTGCCGAAGTGCCACTCGTAAACCACGAACTTGAAGTCTTTCAGGTCGCCCTTGGCGTCGAAGCTCAGGTCGCCAGTCGGGGTTTTGAAAGAACCTGCGTGGATGGCAGCAGCCACTTTCGCAGTGTCTTCGCTCTTGGCGGCAGTGATACCACCGGCGATGACTTCAACCGCCGAGTAGGCCGGGAACACGAACGGACCGCTCGGGTCTTCTTTCTTGGCTTTGAACGCGTCAGCCAGGGCAATGTTGGCCGGATCCTGGTCGAAGGATTTCGGCAGGGTTACCAGCAGGCCTTCGGAAGCGTCTTTGGCGATCTGCGAAATGGAGTCGTTACCCACGCCTTCCGGACCCATGAACCTGGCTTTCAGGCCTTTTTCCTGGGATTGACGCAGGATCAGACCCAGCTCTGGGTGGTAGCCGCCGTAGTAGACGAAGTCGACGTTGGCTTGCTTGAGCTTGGAGATCATCGAAGAGAAGTCTTTGTCGCCGGCGTTGATGCCTTCGAACACGGCAACCTTGACGCCTTTGCCTTCCAGGGTTTTCTTCACGGCGGTGGCGATGCCTTCACCGTATTGCTGTTTGTCGTGCAGGACAGCAACGATTTTCGGTTTTACGTGATCGGCAATGTAGTTACCGGCGGCAGGGCCCTGGGCGCTGTCGAGACCGATAGTACGGAAGATCATTTTGTAACCACGATTGGTGATGTCCGGGCTGGTGGCAGCCGGGGTGATCATGATCACGCCTTCGTCTTCGTAGATGTCCGAAGCCGGTTGGGTGGAGCTGGAGCACAGGTGGCCAACCACGAACTTGACGCCGTCGTTGACGACTTTGTTCGCGACCGCTACCGCTTGTTTTGGATCACAGGCGTCATCGTATTCAACGGCTTCGAGCTTCTTGCCGTCTACGCCGCCTTTGGCGTTGATCTGTTCGATGGCCATTTTGGCGCCACTGAACTGCATGTCGCCGTATTGGGCTACAGGACCGGTTTTAGGGCCGGCGATGCCGATCTTGATGGTGTCAGCTGCGAACGAATGGCTGGCAACCCCGGCCAGAACCATAGCGGCAAACAGTTTGGAAATCTGCTTAGTAGCCTTAGTCATAGTGCTCCACTCTTACTGTTGTAGTTTTTATAGTCCTGGCGCCGTAGCAGCAGAACCGGGTCAGATATCTTCGATATCCTCCGGAAAATGCCCCCGGCAACTGTACCGGTACAGTGTAGAGCGCCGATTGTTAGCCTGGGAAGGCAGCGCCGGGGGGCAAATCTAGAGGATGTCGCTTTTTTGAAAGAAAAAGACAGAATGGCGGCGGGGGTTTCAGCTGAATTAACAGCAATCCTTGGCTTTCCTGCTCTTTTCAGTCAGTGACTCAATTGCATCCGGGTTTTTCTGCCAGACCTCCAACGTTATGATGACGTCGATTTCTTTTCCGGACAGGACCCATGACTCAAGAACCTAGCACCCTCTATGCCAAGCTGCTTGGTGAAACCGCATCTATTACGTGGAAAGAGCTGGAACCCTTCTTCGCCAAGGGTGCCCTATTGTGGGTCGACCCCGGTATGGATTTGATCGCCGCCGCTGAAGCGGTGGCGACCGATGACGGCGAGAAAGTGGCTGCCTGGCTGGCTGCCGACAACCTCGCCAAGCTGTCTGAAACGCGGGCGCTGGATCTTTTCGAACGTGATCCGCAGCTGTGGGCCGTGGTCGTTTCACCGTGGATTCTGATCCAGGAAAGGGCGACGAGCTGAGGCTTTGCACTTGTTTGGTGCGTGGATCTTTTCAGGAAAAGTGTGTAGCCGAGTAGCGTGATGGCATGTTGCCGTAGAGAAAGGCCACAGAAGGGTCTTGGCGAGGGTGACGTGCGCGTAACGGGAACAGTTTATTCAGCAGCCTGATGGCTGCTTAATTGTTTCTGGATGTTGGGGTTTTGCGGTGATTCTGATGCAGCCTTCGCGAGCAGGCTCGCTCCCACAATTGGTTCGCATTCTTCTGAAAGAACACGGTTTCCTGTGGGAGCGAGCCTGCTCGCGAAGGGCTCACTGCTGATTATGCGGTTTTACCGGTGTGGTTATTCAAGGAAATAACCTTGGTCTTGCCAATCCGGTGACGGTAGATCTCGCGCAGATACTTGATCGCCTTCTTCACACAGTCCCGCGACAAGCGAATGTCGTTGATCGAGACGAATTTGTCTTTGTCGTTGATCAGTTCGCGGTACTTCTTCTCGTACATCGGTTTGATCGCGTACCAGTTGGTGTCGAGGATCTTCGCCGGGTTCTCGAATTCGTTCAGCAGGTCGTCGATCCGGTCTTCGTCGAATTCTTCGTTGACGACGAAGTCCAGGATCGAATTGTCCAGGGTGTCATCGAAGCGGTACGGGTTTTTCGCAAAGCAACGCTTGATGAATGCCACGATCAGCGTCAGGAAGTCGTCCGACAGGCACGGGCTCTTGGCGATCAACGTGGTCAACGACAAGTTTGCCGATGCCCCGATCACCAGCGCATAGCGCTTGAGCGTGGTGTTCGGGAACAGGCTGTTGAGGTGAGTCTTCAACCGGTTCAGGTCCATGTAGGACAGCTTGTAGTCCTTTGGCAGCGAAACGATCGACACAACGGACGAGCAATTCTTGAAGAAGTGCAGGTCGTGCAATGCCGCCGCGTCATAGCCAGAGTTTTTGTACTGCTCCAGCGAGGCGCGATAGCGCTTGGACTCGATGGGCAACAAGCTGATGCCTTCGATCGCCTGAGTGACCTTGTTGAAGTGCGGCAAGTCGATGGAGCGGAAGAACAGGTCGTCGATGTTCAAACGCTGCGGTTCTTTGTCGAACACCTTGAATTTGTCGTTGCTCGGCGGCGGCGTTTCCGGCACCACGGACTCGGCGTAGGCAATGGCCACCGGACCGGCCAGACTCATGAACAGGTCGTTGGCGTCCAGGCGAATGGTTTCGCCGATGTCGATGCCGGCGCGACGGAAATAGTTCTGGTCGTAGTCAGTAGTTACCGCCTGCGCCGTCAGAATGTTGAAGATCTGCTGCGAGATGTACTGGTTGGCGTGCTTTTCCATCGCGTTGACGTCGATGTTCTGAATGTTGCCGTCATCGCTTTCTTCGGCGTAACGCATGATGTCGTTGGAGATCAGCATCATCGCGTTCCAGGGACGGATACGGCCCATGACGCTGGCTTCGCTGCTGTCTTCGTTGGCGAAGTTGTAGGAGAAGTCCCACTCTTCCGACAGGTATTTGCACAGCAGGCGACCGGCGTTGATGTGCAGCGCTTCGGACATTTCACTGCGGTGATCGGAAATGTTCGGCAGTACGCAGATGCCGCTGGTGAAGATCGGCTCGAAGACGAAGGAATGACCGCTTTTGCTGTCATGTTCGTCCATCGGCTTGGTGTCGAACGTCTTGTTCATGTACGAGTGCTGCTGGGCCAGGCCGAATTCCGAGGCCATGCCCGAACCGGTACCGCCGCCGGCACTGAAAATCGAGAAATACAGGCGCGACTGGTTGGCCTTGATGCCGCAGCTGTCGATCAGGTACGAGTGAATCATCTTCCAGTCCGGGCTGGAGAAACGCTGGGTGTCCTTGTTCAGGATGATCTTGGCCAGGTACTGACCCAGGATTGGCGCGTTACCGGCGCCACCGGCGTGGACTTCCGACAAGTCCATGATTTTCATTTTGCTGTAGTCGCGCAGAAAGCCGCTCTTTTCGCCTTTGCGCGAGAAGCGGATGCGCCCGGCGATGTCTTTGTCCAGGTCGCCGAGCATCACCAGCGGTTCCACCAGGAACACCGGCTTGGTGCTCTTGCTGGTGCCCAGGCGCAGGTTGTTACGAATCCATTGTGCCGGGCTGTAGCCCTTTTCTGCGTAGCGTTTGTCCGGCGACAGGCGGTCTTCGTTATTGAACTCGTTGAGGTAGAACTTGCGGGCGTTATACACCAGCTCCGCAACGTCCAGCGCGATGTTCGAACCGCACCGGCCGAGACCGATCAGGCACACCGACGGGAATTCCTGATCACTGTGCTGTTCGCTGTCGCCTTCCAGATGCGGTGGGCGCGGGAACACCATATCGCGCAGGCCGTCGAGGTTGTCGAGGATGCGGTCGGTATTGGTTTCGGTGAAGTACAGATACTGCTGAGTTGCCAACGGACGTGACGGGATCAATGGCTTTGACGATGAGGGGCTGTTCGCCGCTGGGCTCAGTGTCAGATCGGAAACCGCAGTGGCCGGATTATTTTTGGAAGTCATTGGGCGCCATGTACCTGGGCTGATGGGCTCGGCGACAAAATGTCGTCGAACTTTCACGGAATGGGGTCTCGCGTCTTTTTTCAGCGCGTATTTGGCCCAAGCGTCAGGGCGGTTGCCTGAGCATCGCTAGGGGGAGTCCTTTCCTTAGTCATGATGAATCGGCCAATATTCGGCGATCTTTAATCAAAAGGAGGCCAGATGATGGCAACGTTACCTTCGCTCGGCTTTGCCGGGATCGGCCTGATGGGCTTGCCGATGTGCCGGCGTCTGCTGGCAGCGGGTTATCCGCTGACCGTGTGGAACCGCAACCCGGCCAAGTGCGCGCCGCTGGTCGAGGCCGGCGCCCGACAAGTGAACACGCCTGCGCAACTGTGCCAGCACGCTGATGTGGTGATGGTGTGCCTGGCGGACACCTCGGTGGTACGTGAGGTGGTTTTTGGCGTGAACGGGGTGGCCGAGGGGGCGAAAAGGGAGCAGTTGCTGGTGGATTGTTCCAGCCTGGAGCCTACGGCCACCCGGGAAATGGCGACGTTGCTTGCCAGTACAACCGGTATGCAATGGCTGGATGCGCCGGTATCCGGCGGCGTGGTCGGTGCCGAAGCTGGCAGCCTGGCCATTATGGTCGGCGGCGACGCGGCAGACCTTGAGCGGGTCAGACCGGTTCTGCTGAGCCTCGGCCAACGAGTGACCCACATGGGGGGCGTCGGAGCAGGGCAGGTGACCAAGGCCTGCAATCAGATGATCGTCGCCTGCAATGCGCTGGTGATCGCCGAAGTCGTGGCATTGGCTGAACGCTCCGGTGTCGACGCCAGTTTGATCGCCGAAGCCCTGGCCGGCGGTTTTGCCGATTCAAAGCCTCTGCAGATCCTCGCCCCGCAAATGGCCGAGAGTCGCTTCGAGCCGGTGAAATGGCATGTCCGCACGTTGCTCAAGGACCTGGATACGGCAGTCAAGTTTTCCCGCGAGCAGGGTTCGGCCACGCCGATCAGTGGACTGGCCGCACAATTAATGCGGCTGCATGGGGCTCAGGGATTCCTGGAAAAGGATCCGTCGACGTTAGTGCAGATGTACCGCGAGCCAGGCTCAACGGACTGACCGTGCGCGAATGTTTGCGCTGGTTGATTTCGCTCAGCACCGGTCGCAATTCAGCCAGCGGCACCGGGCGACTCAGCAGATAACCCTGAACGAAGTCGCAACCGTGGCGTTCGAGAAATTCGTATTGCTCGAACGTTTCGACGCCTTCGGTAACCACCTGTAAATGCAGGGTGTGGGCCATGACGATAATGGCCTGGACAATCTCCATGTCCTGGGTGGCCATGGGAATGTCCTGGATGAACGAGCGGTCGATTTTCAGTGTGTTCAGCGGCAGGCGCTTGAGGTAGGCAAGGGACGAGTAACCGGTGCCGAAGTCGTCGATCGACAACGACACGCCGAGGGCACGAATCTGGCGCAGTAACACCAGGGTATTGGTGATGTTGTCCATCAGCGCATTCTCGGTCACTTCCAGTTCCAGCCGCTGCGGCGCCACCCCCGAGATCCGCAGGGCCTGTTCAATTTCATCGGCCAGCTCTTCACGCCCCAGGTTCAAGGGCGAGCAATTCACCGCAATCTTGAGTTCTTCGCAGCCTTGGCGCGACAACTCGCCCAAGTCCTCACACGCCTTGCGCAGCACCCAATTGTCCAGTTCGGCGATCAGCCCATTGGTCTCGGCGATGGCGATGAATCGATCCGGAGCAAGTAATCCATGGATCGGGTGATGCCAGCGTATCAGCGCTTCAAGCTTGCTGACCTGACCGGTTTTCAAGTCATAGATCGGTTGGTAATACAGCTCTAGCCCGCTGTTTTCGCGCAAGGCCTGGCGCAACTCTTCCTCCAGTTGCAGCTCCAGCGTGGCGCGGGTTTTCAGGGTTGCATTGAAAAAATGCAGGCCGTTGCGGCCACTGCCCTTGGACTGATACAACGCCAGGTCGGCGTTTTTCAACAGCTCCTCACAGGTCTTGCCGTCTTCCGGGAACACGCTGATACCGATGCTGGTGGTCATGACCACGCGTCGCCCGGCCAACTCGATGGGCTCCTTCATTTTCACCAGGATGCGCTGGGCCATGTGCCGTGCTTCTTCGCGATCCAGCAGACTGATGAGCAGACAGAATTCGTCTCCGCCAAGGCGCGCCACCACATCGTCATGACTGCGCACCGAGCACTTGATGTGGCTGGCGAGGACTTTGAGCAGGTCATCACCGGCATCGTGGCCGAGGCTGTCGTTGATCCGCTTGAAGTGATCGATGTCCAGAAACAGCACCGCCAGCATGCCGCCCTCGTGGGTCTTTTCGATGAGCCTCTCGGCGAAGAGCTGGTTGAAGCCACGCCGGTTGATCAGGTTGGTCAAGGCATCGTAATGCGCAACCTGTTGCAGTGACATGCGCGCCTGGTCCAGTTGACTGAGCAGCGCGTTGACCCGTTGTAGATCGCGCTCTTTATGTTGCAGCTTTTTGTCCGCCATAGCGGCGCTGATGCTGCTGCCAATGATCAATAGCGTCATGATCGCCACTGTCAGCCCCAGTTGCAGGTGATTGTTTTCGCCGGGCAGCGCTTGGAGGCTGCCGACTGGCAGTACCAGATTGAGGGCTGCCATGCCGGTGAAATGCATGCTGACAATACCTGCCCCAAGCACCAGGCTGGCACTGTATTTGACCAGTTGATGGAACAGGCCGGCACCGTCACGTAGATGGCTGGATATCAACAGTGCTGCAAGGCTGGCACCTATTGCGATCACGATGGAAAGGGCGAAGAGCGCCGGTTGGTAATAGGCCACTGCAATCGAATGCAGGGCGGTCATGCCGACGTAATGCATGGCGGCAATGCCCAGACCAATCCAGATCGACGCCTTGAGGCACTGCCAAAAACTCGGGCGAGGATGACTGAGGGTGTGCATCGCCAGCCATGAAGCGAGCAGGGCGATCAACAGCGAAAGGAGTGTGACGGGCAGTTGGTAATGAGTTTCGACAGGCACCTGAAACGCCAGCATGCCGATGAAATGCATGGCCCAGATCCCGCCCGCCAGGCATCCGGCACCAACCCAGCGCCACAGGAGTTGGGCGCCGGGCCTTTCGGCGTGACCGACCCGTTCAACCATGTGCAGTGTGGCAAAGCTGCCGGCACAGGCGACCACATAAGCCAGCAGGAGCAAAAGTGGATCATGTGAACAATCGAGTATTACCAGCCCGCTCTTTGGAAGCTCGGTAATGAAATGCAGACCAAGCCACTCCATAGCACGCCCCGTCATTACACCATGCCGGCGCCAAGAACGCTGGCGAATGCTTTGGAGTATAGAGGCCATGCACGGAGTGCAAGCGGTGGTGGCACATTGGTACTAACGATTTTGGCATTTGCTTAATAGCTTTTAGTGCTAAGCCTTAAGCGCTCTGTCCGTACAGCGTTTCGAGTTCGAGTTCTGGTTGCAGGGCGGGTAGCCCGAACGCTGCCCGTGCCGCATCACAATCCACATTCGCCTCACCATTAGCCCAAGAGGCCTCGAACTCCCGGCAAGTGCTGGAGCGCTGGTCGTACATCGAGCACTGTACGGTGCTGCCGACTTCGCCCACCAGTGCGACGCAACGAGTGGGTTTGCAGTCAGTGCCGAGCATGGCGACCCGGCTGGGGCTGATGGGCGCGACAAGTTCGTCGGGCACCGTCCCCCCGGCCGAGATGCATTCACCCCAAAAAAAAGACACGCGAAAATGAGAACAGCAGGCACCGCAATTCAGACACGGACTGGCTTCGGACATGGGCGATTATCAAAGGAGGGATGGGGGCAACGGTGGGTCGGACAAGGCCGCTATTCTAGGCTTCGCCTTGGGCATTGGAAGGGGGCGAGCGGAATTTTTCAAGCTATTTAACGAACATCTGTGGGAGCGCGCCTGCTCGCGAAGGGGCCGGCACATTCAATACACAGGCTGATGGAGCTACCGCCTTCGCGAGCAGGCGCGCTCCTACGGTTTACGCGCAAGGTACTATGAGCTGATATCAGGCTGACGAATGATGACAGACAGGCTGGCCGTGGCTGACTAGATTGCAGATTCCGGGGGCAGTGAAGCCTCATAACAATAAAAAGAGATGGACCCATGCAGAACTCGACCCAAGCGGCGAATGCCTGGCGCATTTTGTTCTTGCTGTTCCTCGCCAACCTGTTCAACTTTTTCGATCGCACCATCCCCGCCATCATCATCGAGCCGATCCGCATGGAATGGCACCTCAGCGACTTTCAGCTGGGGATCATCGGTACGGCATTCACCATTGTCTACGCCATCGCCGGCCTGCCGCTGGGGCGGATGGCCGACACGGGTTCGCGCAGCAAATTGATGGGCTGGGGGCTCGCGGTGTGGAGCGGGCTCACGGCGGTCAACGGGCTGGTGGGCAGTTTCTGGAGTTTCCTGATCGTGCGCATGGGCATCGGTATCGGTGAAGCCAGTTACGCACCAGCCGCCAACTCGCTGATCGGCGACCTGTTCCCGGCCCACCGTCGCGCGCGGGCAATGGGTATCTTCATGCTCGGTCTGCCATTGGGGTTGCTGCTGGCGTTCTTCACCATTGGCGCGATGGTCAAGGCCTTCGACAGCTGGCGTGCGCCGTTTTTCATCGCGGCGGTCCCGGGGCTGATCCTGGCGATCTTCATGTTCTTCATCAAGGAGCCGAAACGAGGCGCGGCGGAAAGCGTGCAGGTTTCCCAGGAACGCGTAGATCGGCCGATCCGTCGCGTGCTGGCCGTGCCGACGTTCTTGTGGCTGGTGATGGCGGGGCTGTGCTTCAACTTCGCCACGTATGCCTGCAACTCGTTTCTGGTGCCCATGCTGCAGCGTTACTTCCTGATGCCGTTGCAGGAAGCTGCGGTCGCAACGGGGATGATTGTCGGCGTGACCGGGCTGTTCGGCCTGACGCTCGGTGGTTGGGTCGCTGACAAGATTCACCAGCGGGTGGCCAATGGCCGACTGCTGTTTGCGGCGTTCAGCCTGATCATCTCGACCCTGTGCACGGCCTGGGCGTTGCATTCGGGGCGAATCGAGATCGGGGTGTTTGTGGCGCTGTTCAGTGTGGGCTGGTTGTTTGCCTACAACTTCTACACCTGCGTCTACACGGCGATCCAGGACGTGGTCGAACCGCGGTTGCGGGCGACGGCGATGGCGCTGTTCTTTGCCGGGCTGTATTTGCTGGGCGGCGGCTTGGGGCCGGTGGTCGTGGGCGGACTGTCCGATCACTTTGCGCACACGGCGATGCTGGAGGCCGGCGCGGGGCAAATGACCGAGGCGTTCAAGGCTGTCGGCCTGCATGACGCGATGTACCTGATCCCGGTGGCGCTGTTCTTTACGATGGTGTTTCTGTTTTTGGCATCGCGGTGTTTTGTGCGGGATGCGAAGCGGATGAAGGAAGGATTGGTGGCGGTGGTTGAGCCACAAATCCCTGTAGGAGCGAGGCTTGCCCGCGAAGGGGGCGCCGCGATCTAACTGTAAACAGCGTCATCGTTCTTCGCGGGCAAGCCTCGCTCCTACAGGATTAGGCCATACACACCACCACAAAAACCAAGCATAAAAAAAGGCCAGCATCACTGCGGGCCTTTTGTTTTAGCGGGCTAGAGCAGGGCGATTAACCCGCCACCAACACCCGAATCGCTTCCAGTCGCAACGCAGCTTTGTCCAGCATGGCCAAGCCTTGCTCGCGCTGTTTGCGCAGGGCAACCAGTTCGCTGTCGCGTACGGTCGGGTTGACCGCTTGCAACGCGGTCAGGCGCGCCAGCTCTTCGTCGGTATCGGCTGCCAGGCGACGCTGTGCCTCGGCCACGCGTTCGGCGTGCCGCGGGAAGATCTTGTCTTCGCCGGCATTGATTCGAGGTGTCAGCTGATCGCGCTGGGCCTGGATGAACTTGTTGGCGCTGGCGCGAGGCACGCTTTCCAGTTGATCGTTCAACGTCTCGAACGACACCCGGGCCGACAAGTCATTGCCATTGGCATCGAGCAGGCAGCGCAGGGCCGCCGGTGGCAGGTAACGGCCCAGTTGCAGCGAGCGCGGGGCAACCACTTCGCTGACGTAGAGCAGTTCCAGCAACACCGTGCCAGGCTTCAGTGCCTTGTTCTTGATCAGTGCCACGGCGGTGTTGCCCATCGAGCCGGACAAGACCAAGTCCATGCCGCCTTGAACCATCGGGTGTTCCCAGGTGATGAACTGCATGTCTTCGCGAGACAGCGCCTGGTTGCGGTCGTAGGTGATGGTCACGCCTTCGTCGTCGCCCAGCGGGAAGCTGGCGTCGAGCATTTTTTCGCTCGGCTTGAGAATCAGCGCGTTTTCCGAATGGTCTTCGCTGTCGATACCGAAGGCGTCGAACAGGGTTTCCATGTAGATCGGCAGTGCAAACTGGTCGTCTTGCTCGAGAATGTCCTCGACCAGCGCATCACCTTCGCCAGCGCCGCCGGAGTTGAGCTCCAGCAAACGGTCACGGCCGGTGTGCAGCTCGGCTTCCAGACGCTCACGCTCGGCGCGGGCTTCGTCGATCAGCGCTTGCCACTCGCCATCGTCAGCGTTTTCCAGCAGCGGCAGCAGGCGCGGGCCGAACTGATGCTGCAAGGCGTTGCCGGTCGGGCAGGTGTTGAGGAATGCGTTCAATGCTTCGTGATACCACTGGAACAACCGCTGTTGCGGGCTGGTTTCCAGGTACGGCACGTGCAGTTCGATGATGTGTTTCTGGCCGATCCGGTCCAGACGACCGATACGCTGTTCCAGCAGGTCCGGGTGCGATGGCAGATCGAACAGCACCAGGTGGTGCGAGAACTGGAAGTTGCGACCTTCACTGCCGATTTCCGAGCAGATCAGTACTTGCGCGCCAAATTCCTCGTCGGCGAAGTAAGCCGCGGCGCGGTCGCGCTCGAGGATGTTCATGCCTTCGTGGAACACCGTGGCCGGAATACCGGAACGCACGCGCAGGGCGTCTTCCAAGTCCATGGCGGTTTCAGCGTGGGCGCAGATCACCAGCACTTTGGTGCGCTTGAGCATCTTCAGCGTGTCGATCAGCCACTCGACGCGCGGATCGAATTTCCACCAGCGCTCTTCTTCGTTGACGTCCGGCTGGGCCTGGAAGCTGACTTCCGGGTACAACTCGGCGTGATCGCCCAGCGGCAGTTCGAGGTATTCGTCCGGGCACGGCAGCGGGTACGGGTGCAGTTTGCGCTCCGGGAAACCCTGCACGGCAGCGCGGGTGTTGCGAAACAGCACGCGGCCGGTGCCGTGACGGTCGAGCAATTCGCGAACCAGGCGGGCGCTGGCTTCGGTGTCGCCACTGTTCACGGCGGTCAGCAAGGCTTCGCCTTCGTTGCCGAGGAAGCCATGAATGGTCTTGTGCGCTTCAGGCGACAGGCGCCCTTTGTCCAGCAACTCCTGAACGGCTTCGGCCACCGGGCGATAGTTTTCGCTCTCGGCACGGAAGGCGTGCAGGTCATGGAAACGGTTCGGATCGAGCAGGCGCAGACGGGCGAAGTGGCTGTCCTGACCCAGTTGTTCCGGGGTGGCGGTCAGCAGCAATACGCCCGGGATCGTTTCAGCAAGCTGTTCGACCAGGGTGTACTCAGGGCTAGCGTTGTCTTCGTGCCACACCAGGTGGTGCGCTTCGTCGACGACCAGCAAGTCCCAACCCGCGGCGAATAGCGCGTTCTGGGCTTTCTCGTCGTCCACCAGCCATTCCAGCGCAACCAGAGCGAGCTGAGTGTCTTCGAACGGGTTGGCGGCATCGCTTTCGATAAAGCGCTCTTCGTCGAACAATGCGACTTGCAGGTTGAAGCGGCGGCGCATCTCGACCAGCCACTGGTGCTGAAGGTTCTCCGGAACCAGGATCAGCACGCGGTTGGCGCGGCCCGAGAGCAGTTGGCGGTGAATGACCAGGCCGGCTTCGATGGTTTTACCCAGGCCCACTTCGTCAGCCAGCAATACCCGTGGGGCAATGCGGTCGGCGACTTCACGGGCAATGTGTAACTGGTGCGCGATCGGTTGCGCACGCACGCCGCCCAGGCCCCACAGCGAGGACTGCAATTGGCGGCTGGTGTGCTCAAGCGTGTGATAACGCAGGGAGAACCAGGCCAGCGGGTCGATCTGGCCGGCGAACAGACGGTCACTGGCCAGACGGAACTGAATGAAGTTCGACAGTTGGGTTTCCGGCAGGGTCACCACTTCGTTCTGCGCATTGAGGCCGTGGTAGACCAGCAGGCCGTCGACGTCGTCGACTTCCTGTACGGTCAGTTTCCAGCCTTCGAAGTGAGTGATCGAGTCGCCCGGCGAAAATCGCACGCGGGTGAGGGGCGCATTTCGCAGCGCGTACTGGCGAGTGTCGCCAGTGGCCGGATAGAGCACGGTTAACAAGCGGCCGTCCTGTGCCAGAACGGTGCCTAAACCCAGCTCGGCTTCGCTGTCACTGATCCAGCGTTGCCCCGGTTGATACTGCTGCGCCATGCTGCCTGACTCCCACCTTGAAAAAGCGGGCTATCTTAACGGAATGAGGGCTTCAGGGCCAAAGGATAACTCGTGTAGGAGTGAGCTTGCTCGCGAAGCACGTTAACGATGACGGGGTCTGCCTGGGTGTACGCGGCGCCCTGACGTTCTTCGCGAGCAAGCTCGCTCCTACACCTACAGTGTGCACCCGGTCACAGTTTGCGACCGATGGCTCAAGTCGCCATCCCGACAGCCGACAGCCTGCTGACAGGAGAACCAAAAATATGCTGCTTCCGATGCTGCCCTTGAGTGCCGTGCCGATCACTTCCCAGCACGACCCGGTCCGCCAGCGCCCGGATATTCCGCCGGTGGTAGCGGTGCAGGAAAACTCCAACGAAAGCACCATCGACCTGCAACAGCGCGATCCGGAAGAAGCGGCGTTTCAGCTGCGCGAAGAGCAGCGCCGCCAGCAGGAGCGGCAGCGGCGGCGTCGTGAAGCCGATGAGGATCCGCAGGAGCACCTGGCGATTCCCGGTGACGAGCTGAATGCCGACAATACCGTGCCGGTGGCGCCGCTGATTGAAGATCAGCCGCGTCAGGGGTTGTGGGTCGATATACAGATTTGAGGCAGTGGCTGGTCAGCGCTGCCGTCAGACCGCATTATTGGCGACAAACCTGCCAAACGATGTACTGAGTACCATGAGCCAAGACGACAAGCTGATCGATCTCAATTCTGAACGCGCCAAGCGGGTTCATGATCTTAATGAAAAGCGCCTGAATGAAGTACGCCAGGCATTCGAACAGGCCATGCCGTTAGGCAAAGCAAAGAAAAAGCCGAAAAACAAACCGAAAAAGCGTTGATGTTCCCAGCATCGGTTGATGCTGGTCAGTTATTTCCCCTCCTTTAAGCCCATTCTCGGGCGACATTGACCCCGGTCAATTTTTTCTCCTGTCTGATTGGTTAACTTAGCCCTATCGCAACAGGGCAAGTGCAGGAGGCTAGTCATGTTTTTCGACAACGTGGTGATCGCCGGAGTGCTGACTGTCAGCCTCATGGTTCTGTTTTTTGCTGGGTTTGGATTTTTTATCTGGAAGGATTCACATAAGCGCAAACCGTAGATCTTTCTTGATGTAATGAGCACGCAAGGCATTTTGGGCAACTTCGGTTGCCCTTTTTTTTGCCTGCGAGCAACTATAGGCCTATGCAAATCCCCTGTGGGAGCGAGCTTGCTCGCGATGGTGTGTCAATCGACATCAATGCGTCTGATACACCATCGCGAGCAAGCTCGCTCCTACATAGGATTTGGGGTGTCTGGAAGAACGCAATAAAAAAGGCGCGAACCTCACGGAACGCGCCTTCTTTTATTGCAGCTACTATCAGCTACCCAATGCCTTCGATGCCAGCCAGAACAGGCCGGCCGACAGGGCCACTGTGGCTGGCAAGGTCAGGACCCAGGCCAGCAGGATGGTTTTGACAGTGCCGCCTTGCAGGCCGCTTTTGTTGGCAACCATGGTGCCGGCCACGCCCGAAGACAGGACGTGGGTGGTGGACACCGGCAGGCTGAAGATATTGGCCAGACCGATCATGCCTGTGGTGGTGATCTGGGCCGACATGCCTTGTGCGTACGTCATGCCTTGCTTGCCGATCTTCTCGCCGATGGTCAGTACCACACGCTTCCAGCCAACCATGGTGCCCATGCCGAGTGCCAGGGCGACCGCCAGAATCACCCAGAACGGGGCGTACTCAGTGGTGGTGGTCAGGTCTTTGCGCAGTTTGTCCAGGTCAGCCTTTTCACGGGCTGCCAGGGTAGGCAATTTGCTGACTTTCTTCGCGGTGTCGTCCAGGCAAAGCAGGTAGCGACGCACTTCGATGCGGCTTTCCGACGACAGCGAGTGATAGTCGGCTACACCTTTGAGGGTGTCGAGCAGGGCGCTGATGGTCGGTTCGGTCTGTTGCGGATTGCAACGGAATTTCTCCGGCAAATCGCCCTCCACGCTTTTGCCCAGCGCCAGGAATTCACCCAGGGTGTCGGCATTGCGCTTGTAGAACTGGCTCAGGTGCAGGGTTGCGTCGCGAGTCCGTTCGATCTGATAAGTCGTGCTGCTCAGGTCAAGTACGAACTGCGCCGGCACAATACCGATCAGGACCAACATGATCAGGCCAATGCCTTTCTGGCCATCATTGGAACCGTGCACGAAGCTCACGGCCATGGCCGAGATCACCAGCACCAGGCGATTCCAGAATGGCGGGTGCTTCTTGTCGTCGAGCTTGCGACGCTGGTCTGGCGTCTTGTGCATCTTGGACAGTGGGCGCCACCATTTAAGGCCGACCAGTATCAACGCGGCAACAATGAAACCGGCCATTGGCGAGAACACCAGGGAAGCACCGATATCGATCGCTTTTTGCCAGTTCACGCCATCGGCCAACGGAATGTCGTTGATCAAGGCGTTCGCCAGGCCGACACCGAGGATCGAACCGATCAAGGTGTGGGAGCTGGAAGCCGGGATACCGAAGTACCAGGTGCCCAGGTTCCAGGTAATAGCGGCGGCGAGCAACGAGAACACCATGGCCAGCCCGTGACCGGTGTTTACATTGATCAGCAGCTCTACCGGTAGCAGGTGGACGATGGCATACGCCACGCCAACACCGCCCAGCAGTACGCCGAGGAAGTTGAACACACCGGAAAAGAACACCGCCAGATGAGGTGGCATGGCTTTGGTGTAGATAACAGTGGCAACCGCGTTAGCGGTGTCATGAAAGCCGTTGATGAACTCGAAGGCGAGGACAAAGGCCAGGGCGAGCAAGAGGCTCACAAGCACCCAAGCATCCAGTCCGCTGAATAAATCGATCATGAAGGTTTTCTGACCCGGTCGTAAGGGGGCGCGATTATGCCAGAAAAGACTGGAAATCGATGCACTTGCTGCTCGTCGGTTACATTCTTCAACGAATTAATTTGTGGCGAGACCCTATGCCCGAGGTTTTTTACGGGATTTGCAAGTCATTGAATCCAGTTGGAAAGACCGCGGGCACAAGGGTTTCTCCCTGGCGCGAGAGGTTGAACGCTTGTGTGAAATATCCGGGAAGAGGGGGGCGGACATCAGCCTATTACCTCATGTTATGAGTGAGGCGGCCGCTGCCCGCTGGTGGCGGGCGCGAAAGGCATAGTCGTTATTCCCGCTTTTAACGGGTGCCGACGCAGTCCCTTGAAAGGATTCAGGCCGAAGCGGTCAGGGCTCTTCGGCTTTGAGTTCCTTTTCCATCTTCTGCAATTCCTGGGTAAAAGCCTGATCCTGAACAGTGGCACGTTTGCGCCAGGGTTTGCGTTCCGGTTCGGGCTGAGCGGCGTAGGTGGTGACTTCCCCGCCGTAAACTTCCTTGTAGCGTTGTTCCTGGCGCTCAAGTTCCGCGCGCAGTTCGTCTTTCGTCACAGTGCTACCTGTTTGGGTTGAGATTAATTCTGGTGAACGCGCTGCATCGAATCTATTGACCACGCTCGTCGAAAGGACAAAGCCCGCAAAGGCGTCGTTTTTTCGGCAGTGCAATCAATACTTCCATGTTGCAGGCGGCCACGCACCAGAGATAAACAGCTGACGCAGCATCAGTTTCCTGTTTCAGCGAGCGCGATGGCGGAGCATATGAAATGAGCGTCAGGCGCTTGCTGCGGGCAGCAACGATGGGACATCGCGCTGCCGGGTGGCGGAATCGGCAATAAAAAAACCGGGGCCACTGAGTTGCATTATAGCGGTCGATTCGAAGAACACTATCTCCAAAGAGTTAAAAGTAGATCTTGATGTGTAATTGTTTTGTGGCCCGCAACTTTCACGGCTTATTAGGTTGCACGGTGAAGCTACTTTGCAGTGATGACTTTCTGACGCCAACAGTCTCACAACTTGGGCCCTAACATCAGTCCTCTAAGTTTCCGCCCGGCAAGTGGGAAAAGATCCAGCGACCCCGGAGAGCGAAGCGAACGAACCTCGGCTTGCCTAGCTCTGGGTCGGTTGCGATTATCGGCCGATGGTTCGATAATCGCCCGATCTTGACTATTCGGTGTTGTGTCTCAGGCCAGTAGCCGCTTGTAATAGTCGCTGACCCCTGTGGGAAAAGGACCTTATATGAACGATCAAATGCGCAACTCCTTCGCTTCAGTGGCGCCGCCGATCGTCGCCTCACCCGCCAAGCGGATCCAGGCGCTGACCGGTGACCCGGACTTCATGACGTCCCTGGCCCGTGGCCTGGCGGTGGTGCAAGCGTTCCAGGAGCGCAAGCGGCACCTGACCATCGCCCAGATCAGCCACCGCACGGAAATTCCCCGCGCCGCTGTGAGACGTTGCCTGCACACATTGATCAAGCTCGGCTACGCCACCACCGACGGCCGCACGTATTCACTGCTGCCCAAAGTGCTGACCCTCGGTCACGCCTATGTTTCCTCAACGCCCCTGGCGGTTTCCGCCCAGCCGTACCTGGACCGCATGAGCGAGCAACTCCACGAGGCCTGTAACATGGCAACGCTGGAAGGCGATGACATTTTGTACATCGCCCGTTCAGCGACCACCCAGCGACTGATCTCGGTTGACCTTTCGGTGGGTGGACGTCTGCCGGCCTATTGCACTTCCATGGGCCGTATTCTTCTGGCGGCGCTGGACGACACATCTCTGGGCGAGTACCTCGACCACGCGGAACTGCAAGCCAAGACCAGTCGCACGCTGCACACCCCCGAGGCGTTACTCGAATGCCTGCAAGAAGTGCGGCAACAAGGCTGGTGCATTGTCGATCAGGAACTCGAACAGGGCCTGCGCTCGATTGCCGTTCCGGTGTACGACGCTTCCGGTCAAGTGGTCGCGGCGCTAAACGTCAGCACTCACGCCGGCCGGGTCAGTCGCAGTGAACTGGAGCAGCGTTTTCTGCCCGGCCTTCTGTCTGCCAGCCGCGACCTCAGCGCGCAGCTCTTCGCCTAAGCTGTTCGATAATCGCACAGACTCGCGTTTAGCGAATTGACGCTCTTTCACCAGGATCACTAATGTCGCGGCAGTGTCAGTTTCGGCTGACTCCTGTCCGACTGCGTTCTTGCGTGGAATAAAAATAATGAACCAGCCTCAGTCTGCTGTAGGTAACTGCCTCGACGTGCAGTCCTTCATCAATGCTCAACCCATTTCGCGCTACCAATGGCGAGTGGTGATCCTGTGTTTTCTGATTGTCTTCCTCGATGGCCTCGATACGGCGGCCATGGGCTTCATCGCGCCCGCCTTGTCGCAAGAGTGGGGCATCGACCGCGCCAGTCTCGGTCCGGTCATGAGTGCGGCATTGATCGGCATGGTCTTCGGCGCGCTGGGTTCCGGCCCGTTGGCTGATCGCTTCGGACGAAAAGTCGTGTTGGTGAGCGCCGTGCTGTTGTTCGGTGCTTTCAGCCTGGCCTCGGCTTACAGCACTAACGTCGATCAGCTGCTGGTCTTGCGTTTCCTCACCGGCCTGGGCCTCGGCGCAGGCATGCCGAACGCCACGACGCTGCTGTCCGAATATACCCCAGAGCGCAAAAAATCCCTGCTGGTGACCAGCATGTTCTGCGGCTTCAACCTGGGTATGGCCGGTGGCGGGTTTATTTCGGCGAAACTCATTCCGGCGTTCGGCTGGCACAGCCTGCTGCTCATCGGCGGGATTTTGCCGTTGATGCTTGCGATTGTTTTGCTGCTCTGGCTGCCGGAATCGGCGCGTTACCTGGTTGTGCGCAATCGAGGTACCGACAAGGTGCGCAAGGCGCTGGCGCCGATCGATCCAGCCGTTGTGGCCCAGGCGTCCAGCTTCAGCGTGCCGGAACAGAAAACCGTGAAAGCCCGCAACGTATTTGCGGTGATCTTCTGCGGCACCTACAGCACCGGCACCTTATTACTCTGGCTCACCTATTTCATGGGCCTGGTGATCGTTTACCTGCTGACCAGTTGGCTGCCGACCCTGATGCGTGACAGTGGCGCGAGCATGGAACAGGCCGCCTTCATTGGCGCGCTGTTCCAGTTTGGCGGCGTGTTGAGCGCGGTGGGCGTGGGCTGGGCGATGGACCGTTTCAATCCGCATAAAGTGATTGGCATTTTCTACCTGTTGGCCGGGGTGTTTGCCTACGCAGTAGGGCAGAGCCTGGGCAACATCACGCTATTGGCGACGTTGGTGCTGGTGGCCGGGATGTGCATTAACGGCGCGCAATCGGCAATGCCTTCACTGGCGGCGCGGTTTTATCCAACTCAGGGCCGGGCGACCGGTGTGTCGTGGATGCTGGGGATTGGTCGTTTCGGCGCGATTCTGGGGGCGTGGATGGGCGCCACACTGCTGGGCCTGGGCTGGAACTTCGAACAGGTGCTGACGGCATTGGTGATTCCGGCGGCATTGGCGACTACGGCGGTGGTGATCAAGGGCATGGTCAGCCATGCGGATGCGACCTGACAGCCTGATCCGGAATCTCAAGTGGATTTGATGGCCTCTTCGCGATCAGGCTCGCTCCCACTGGGGGGAGCGCGCGATCGACTGTGGGAGCGAGCCTGCTCGCGAAGCTTTTAGCGATCGGTAGCCAGACAACAATCCGTTCGATAAACGAACACTCAGTCGATTATCGGATTGTTTGGCCTTTTTCAGAGGCTTACTCTGCAGTCATTCCGGCGCTGCGCATCGCGCCTTTTTCATCCACTGTCGGTTCATAACAAAACGGGAGCCTGCCCCCATGGCTGAAATCCTTTCGCTGCACGACGCGGTGAAGCAATTCGTAAACGATGGCGATACCGTCGCACTCGAAGGCTTCACTCACCTGATCCCTACGGCGGCGGGTCACGAAATCATTCGCCAGGGCAAGAAAGACCTGACGCTGGTGCGGATGACGCCTGACTTGATCTACGACCAGTTGATCGGTGCCGGTTGCGCTCGCAAGTTGATTTTCTCCTGGGGCGGCAACCCGGGTGTCGGTTCGCTGCACCGTCTGCGTGACGCCGTTGAGAAGCAGTGGCCGCACGCGCTGGAAATTGAAGAACACAGCCATGCCGACCTGGCCAATGCTTATGTCGCTGGCGCTTCCGGGCTACCGTTTGCGGTGCTGCGTGCCTACGCCGGTTCCGACCTGCCGAAAGTCAACCCGCTGATCAAGACCGTCACGTGCCCGTTCACCGGCGAAGTGCTCGCAGCCGTGCCTTCGGTGCGTCCGGACATCACCGTGATTCACGCGCAGAAAGCCGACCGCAAAGGCAACGTACTGCTCTGGGGCATTCTCGGCATGCAAAAAGAAGCCGCGTTGGCCGCCAAGCGTTGCATCGTCACCGTCGAAGAAATCGTCGATGACCTCAATGCCCCGATGAACTCCTGTGTGTTGCCGACCTGGGCATTGAGCGCGGTCTGCCATGTCCCTGGCGGTGCGCATCCGTCCTACGCTCACGGCTATAACGAGCGCGACAACCGTTTTTACCAGGCTTGGGACCCGATTGCCCGCGACCGTGAAACCTTCACCGCGTGGATCAACGAATACATTCATGGCTGCGCTGACTTCAGCGAGTTCCAGGCCAAGCTGGCCGCCGCTTCGCAGGTGAAGAAATGACTTACACCACCAATGAAATGATGACCGTCGCCGCCGCTCGCCGCCTGAAGAACGGTTCAGTGTGCTTCGTGGGTATCGGCCTGCCGTCGAAAGCAGCCAACCTGGCGCGGCTGACGTCCTCGCCAGACGTGGTCCTGATCTACGAGTCGGGCCCGATCGGTGCCAAACCGAGTGTACTGCCGCTGTCGATCGGTGACGGTGAACTGGCGGAAACCGCTGACACCGTGGTCCCGACCGGTGAGATTTTTCGCTACTGGCTGCAGGGCGGACGCATTGACGTCGGTTTCCTGGGCGCCGCGCAAGTCGACCGTTTCGGCAACATCAACACCACCGTCGTTGGCGACTATCACCAGCCGAAAGTCCGCTTGCCAGGTGCCGGTGGCGCGCCGGAGATTGCGAGCTCGGCCAAAAGCGTTCTGATCATCCTCAAACAGTCGGCGCGTTCGTTTGTCGACAAGCTCGACTTCATCACCTCGGTCGGCCATGGCGAAGGCGGTGATTCGCGCAAGCGTCTGGGTCTGCCGGGTGCCGGTCCGGTCGGCATCATTACCGACCTGTGCATCATGGAGCCGGAAGCCGGCACTCACGAATTCGTGGTCACCGCGCTGCACCCGGGCGTGACCCGCGAGCAAGTCATCGCTGCGACCGGCTGGGCGATTCGTTTTGCCCAGACCGTAGAAAACACAGCCGAGCCGACCGAGATCGAGCTTAAGGCACTGCGTGATCTGGAAGCCCGCACCGCTGCGGCCCACGGCCAAGCCCCCGGAGAAGCCTGATGCGTGATGTTTATATCTGCGACGCGATTCGCACCCCCATTGGCCGTTTCGGCGGTGGCTTATCGGCGGTTCGCGCCGACGACCTGGCCGCCGTGCCGATCAAGGCGTTGATGGAACGCAACCCGTCGGTGGACTGGACGGCGGTGGACGAGGTGTTCCTCGGCTGCGCCAACCAAGCCGGCGAAGACAACCGCAACGTGGCGCGCATGGCGTTGTTGCTGGCAGGTCTTCCGGAATCGATTCCGGGCGTGACCCTCAATCGTCTTTGTGCCTCGGGTATGGATGCCATCGGTACTGCATTCCGCGCTATCGCCAGTGGTGAAATGGAGTTGGCGATTGCCGGCGGCGTCGAGTCGATGTCCCGTGCACCGTTCGTGATGGGCAAGGCTGACGCGGCGTTCTCGCGAAATATGAAGCTGGAAGACACCACGATCGGCTGGCGCTTCATCAACCCGTTGATGAAAGCCCAGTATGGTGTCGATGCGATGCCACAGACCGCTGACAACGTGGCCGACGATTACGAGGTTTCCCGTGAGGATCAGGACGCTTTCGCACTGCGCAGCCAGCAACGGACCGCAGTCGCGCAGGCCGCAGGATTTTTCGCCGAAGAAATTGTTGAAGTGCGGATTGCCCACAAGAAGGGTGAAACGGTCGTCAGCCAGGACGAACATCCTCGCGCCGACACCACCCTGGAAACCCTGGCCAAGCTGAAACCGGTCAACGGTCCTGACAAAACCGTCACCGCCGGCAATGCCTCGGGCGTGAACGACGGTGCGGCGGCGCTGATTCTGGCGTCCGCCGACGCGGTGAAAAAGCATGGCCTGACTGCCCGCGCCAAAGTGTTGGGCATGTCCAGCGCCGGTGTTGCGCCACGGGTAATGGGCATCGGCCCGGTGCCGGCAGTGCGCAAGTTGACCGAGCGCCTGGGGCTGGCCATCAGCGATTTCGATGTGATTGAACTCAATGAAGCGTTCGCCAGCCAGGGGTTGGCGGTATTGCGTGAACTGGGACTGGCGGACGACGCGGCCCAGGTCAACCCGAATGGCGGCGCCATTGCCTTGGGCCATCCGCTGGGCATGAGCGGTGCGCGACTGGTGCTGACCGCGCTGCATCAGCTGGAAAAAACCGGTGGCAAGAAAGGTCTGGCGACCATGTGCGTCGGCGTCGGCCAAGGTCTGGCCTTGGCAATCGAACGTGTCTGACGGCTGCTCTGATCAATCAGCAGCGCCGACTAATAAGAACTGAGGAATGTTTCATGACTGACAAGCCTGGTTACCGTCGCCCGCAACAGGGCACCCAGCCGGAATATCTGCACCCGGCCTATCAATCCACTAACCGTCGTTCGCCGTCCAAGCCATTGGTGTTTTTGCCCCATTCGCTGTCGGAAATTACCGGTCCGACCATCGGCGCCGAACGTGTTAAAGAGCAGGACAACGACCTGACCGCCCAGCATAAGGGTGAGCCGTTGGGTGAGCGGATCATCATCCACGGCCGCGTGCTGGATGAAGATGGCTTGCCGGTGCCGGGGATTTTGGTGGAGATCTGGCAGGCTAACGCCGCCGGTCGTTACAACCACGATCGCGACCTGCACGACGCGCCGCTGGACCCCAATTTCACCGGCACCGGTCGCACCGTGACCGACGCGGATGGCTGGTATCAGTTCCAGACCATCAAGCCCGGCGCCTATCCGTGGGGCAACCACCACAACGCGTGGCGCCCGGCGCATATCCATTTCTCACTGTTCGGGCCCAGTATTCTGACGCGCCTGGTCACCCAAATGTATTTCCCCGGCGACCCGTTGCTGGCCTATGACCCGATCTACAACTGCGTGCCCGATACCCGCGCCAAAGAGCGTTTGATCGCCAGTTTCGACCTGGAAAAAACCATCCCTTCCTATGCCCTCGGTTATCGCTGGGACATCGTTTTGCGCGGCCGCGACGCCACGCCGATGGAGAAATAAGATGACGCTGAACGCGACCACGTCCCACACCGTCGGACCGTATTACCACATCGGCCTGACCTGGCTGAACCGCGAGAACCTGACCGTCGAACAAACCCTCGGCGAACGCGTAGCGATCACCGGGCAAGTAGTCGATGGCAACGGCGACGTCGTCAACGACGCGATGCTGGAAGTCTGGCAGGCCAACGCGGCCGGCAAGTATGACCACCCGGAAGACGATCAGGACAAACCCCTGGACCCGAACTTCGAAGGGTTTGGCCGTGTGCCGGTGGATGCCGAAGGGCGCTTTCGCTTTACCACGATCAAGCCGGGTACGGTGGAAGGCTTGAAAGGCACCACGCAGGCGCCGCATCTGGTGGTGTTAGTGTTTGCTCGCGGTCTGGTGAAGCACTTGCTGACGCGGATTTACTTTGACGGGGAACCGGCGAACGTGGCGGATCCGCTGCTGGAGTGCGTGCCCTCCGAGCGCCGCACGACATTGCTGGCGAAGAAGGACGCATCGGGTGTTTACCAGTGGAATGTGATTCTGCAAGGTACCGATGCCGAGACGGTGTTCTTCGAATATTGAGTGAATCTGTAGGAGCGAGCTTGCTCGCGATGGTGTGTCAGTTGACATCGATGTAGCTGACACACTCTCGCGAGCAAGCTCGCTCCTACAGGGATCTGTGTCGTTATGCATCTGTGGAACGGGACTGTTGCGAAGTGTGTCTAGACTCTCACTGTCCCCATTGAGTGAAAAACAATGACAACGACCACCGCTACTCAGGTTCATTACACAGGCGAAGAGCGACGTAAACGCATCTTCGCAATTGTCGGCGCCTCGTCCGGCAACCTCGTCGAATGGTTCGACTTCTACGTCTATGCCTTCAGCGCCCTCTATTTCGCCCCAGCCTTTTTCCCGTCCGACAACCCTACTGTGCAGTTGGTCAATACCGCCGGTGTGTTCGCCGCCGGGTTTCTGATGCGGCCCATCGGCGGCTGGATCTTCGGCCGCGTGGCCGACCGTCACGGGCGCAAGAATTCGATGATGATTTCGGTGCTGATGATGTGCTTCGGTTCGTTGCTCATCGCCTGCCTGCCGACTTACAAGGACATCGGTGTATGGGCGCCGATCATGTTGCTGTTTGCGCGCTTGCTCCAAGGGTTGTCCGTGGGGGGCGAGTACGGCACCACAGCGACCTATATGAGTGAAGTGGCCCTCAAGGGCCAGCGCGGTTTCTTCGCCTCGTTCCAGTACGTGACGTTGATTGGCGGGCAGTTGCTGGCCGTGTTGCTGGTGGTGATCCTGCAACAGTTCCTCAGCGAGGACGAACTGCGTGCCTATGGCTGGCGGATCCCCTTTGTGGTCGGTGCGGCGGCGGCAGTGATTTCGTTGTTTCTGCGTCGCTCGCTCAAAGAAACCACCAGCAAGGAAATGCGCGAAGACAAAGACGCCGGCAGCATTAAAGCGCTGTTCCGCGATCATAAGGCCGCGTTCATTACCGTGCTCGGCTACACCGCCGGTGGCTCGCTGATTTTCTACACGTTTACCACGTACATGCAGAAGTACCTGGTGAACACTGCCGGCATGCAAGCCAAGACCGCCAGTTACATCATGACCGGCGCGCTGTTCTTGTATATGTGCATGCAGCCGCTGTTTGGCATGCTCGCGGACAAGATCGGCCGACGCAATTCGATGCTCTGGTTCGGTGCCCTCGGCACGTTGTTCACGGTACCGATTTTGCTGAGCCTGAAAAATATCAGCAGTCCGTTACTCGCCTTTGTGCTGATCACCGTGGCGCTGTCGATCGTGAGTTTCTACACCTCCATCAGCGGTCTGGTGAAAGCCGAAATGTTCCCGCCGCAAGTGCGCGCACTGGGCGTCGGCCTGGCGTATGCGGTGGCCAATGCGATCTTCGGCGGTTCGGCGGAATACGTGGCCCTGAGCCTCAAAGCCGCGGGTATGGAAAACTCCTTCTACTGGTACGTCACGGTGATGATGGCGGTGGCGTTTCTGTTTAGTCTGCGTCTGCCAAAACAAGCCGCGTATTTGCATCACGACCTTTGATCTTTACGCGTGGGCCTGACTGGCCCACGCCTCCAGGGATTCTGTATGAACCAGCGACCGGGCAATCAATTGTTCGATGCCTATTTCACTGCCCGCGATATGCGTGACGTGTTCTGCGATCAGGGCCGGGTTCAGGCCATGCTCGATTTCGAAGCGGCACTGGCGCGGGCTGAGGCGCGAGTGGGTTTGATTCCACACACCGCTGTCGCGCCTATCGAAGCTGCGTGTCGGGCCGAGCAGTACGACTTCGCCACCCTTGCCGAAGCCATTGCCACGGCCGGAAACTCGGCCATTCCGCTGGTCAAGGCCTTGGGCAAACAGATTGCGAGTCACGATGCCGAAGCTGAACGCTACGTGCATCTGGGCGCGACCAGTCAGGACGTGATGGACACCGGCCTGGTGTTGCAACTGCGTCAGGCGCTGGTGTTGATTGAACGCGATTTGGCGCAACTGGGCGAAACCCTGGCCACCCAGGCATTACGTTACGTTGCCACGCCACTGGCCGGTCGCACCTGGTTGCAGCACGCAACGCCGGTCACCCTCGGCATGAAAATCGCCGGTTGGCTGGGGGCGGTGAGCCGCAGCCGTCAACGTTTAAATGAGCTCAAACCCCGTTTGCTGGTGCTGCAATTCGGCGGCGCCTCCGGAACCCTGGCGGCCCTTGGCGAACAAGCCATGCCGATTGCCGAAGCACTGGCCGGGGAACTGCAATTGTCCTTGCCCGAGCAACCTTGGCATACCCAGCGAGATCGCCTGGTGGAGTTCGGTTCGGTCCTCGGACTGATTGCTGGCAGCCTCGGCAAACTCGGTCGCGACATCAGTCTGTTGATGCAGACAGAAGCGGGCGAAGTGTTCGAACCTGCGGCACCCGGCAAGGGCGGTTCATCCACCATGCCGCACAAGCGCAATCCCGTGGGCGCTGCGGTGCTGATCGGTGCCGCAACGCGCGTTCCCGGTTTGCTCTCGACCCTGTTCAGCGCCATGCCTCAAGAACACGAGCGCAGCCTCGGTCTGTGGCATGCCGAGTGGGAAACCTTGCCGGAGATTTGCTGCCTGGTGTCCGGCAGCCTGAAGCAAGCGCTGCTGGTGGCGGACGGACTGGAAGTCGATGCCGATCGCATGGCCCGCAACCTCGATCTGACTCAAGGCCTGGTGCTCGCCGAAGCGGTGAGCATCGTTCTCGCCCAACGGGTGGGGCGCGACACCGCGCATCATCTGCTCGAGCGATGCTGCAAACGTGCGGTGGCCGAGCAACGTCATCTGCGTGCGGTACTCGGTGACGAGCCGCAAGTGACCAGCGAGCTCACGCCCGCTGAGCTGGATCATCTGTTGAACCCCGCCCATTACCTCGGTCAGGCCCATACCTGGGTCGAGCGAGCAGTGGCCGAACATTCTGCATTGACTGCCTGAAGGAGATTGCTGTGGCTTTCGTACAACTCGCCGAGGGCGAACTGAATTACCAACTCGATGGGCCGGAGGATGCGCCGGTCCTGGTGCTGTCCAACTCGCTGGGCACCGACCTGCACATGTGGGACGCGCAGATCGAAGCGTTCAGCCGGCATTTCCGTGTGCTGCGTTTCGACACCCGCGGCCACGGCAAATCGCTGGTCACGCCGGGGCCGTACAGCATCGGGCAACTGGGCCGCGACGTGCTGGCGTTGCTCGATGCACTGCACATCGAACGGGCGCATTTCTGCGGTCTGTCCATGGGTGGCTTGATCGGCCAGTGGCTGGGGATCAATGCCGGTGATCGACTGAACTCACTGGTGGTGTGCAATACCGCGGCGAAAATCGGCGATCCGTCGGTGTGGAATCCACGAATCGAAACCGTATTGCGCGACGGTTCGGCGGCCATGGTCGCGCTGCGTGATGCGTCGATTGCGCGTTGGTTTACCCCGGATTTTTCCACCGCCCATCCGGCTGCGGCGAAGCAGATCACCGACATGCTCGCGGCCACCTCGCCTGAAGGCTATGCGGCCAACTGCGCGGCCGTGCGTGATGCCGATTTCCGCGATCAACTGTCCTCGATCAAAGTGCCCCTGCTGGTGATTGCCGGCACCGAAGACGCGGTCACGCCGCCGTCCGGTGGGCATTTCATCCAGGAACACGTGCCGGGCGCCGAGTACGCCGAGTTCTATGCGGCGCATCTGTCCAACGTTCAGGCCAGCGCGGCGTTCAGCGAACGGGTGCTGGCGTTTTTGTTGGCTCATTAAGGGGATTGTCGTGGACGAAAAACAACGCTACGACGAAGGGCTGAAAGTCCGTCGCGCAGTCCTCGGAGACGCTCACGTCGACCGCAGCTTGAACGCGCTGACCGAGTTCAACTCGGAGTTTCAGGAAATGATCACCCGCCACGCCTGGGGTGACATCTGGACCCGCCCGGGCCTGCCGCGCCATACCCGCAGCCTGATCACCATCGCCATGCTGATCGGCATGAACCGCAACGACGAACTCAAGCTGCACCTGCGCGCTGCCGCCAACAACGGCGTGAGCCGTGGCGAGATCAAGGAAGTGATCATGCAGAGCGCGATCTACTGTGGCATTCCCGCGGCCAATGCGACGTTCCACCTGGCCGAGTCGGTGTGGGATGAGCTTGGAGTTGAATCCAGGGAATAAGCAGCACACACACCCTGTAGGAGCGAGCTTGCTCGCGATGGAGTGTCAGTCGACATTGATTCAGCTGACACACCATCGCGAGCAAGCTCGCTCCCACAAGGGATCTGTGTTTACAGCAGGCTGATCGGGTAGCTGATGATCAACCGGTTCTCGTCGAACTCGTTGTTGCTGAAATCGCGGCGGATGGTCGAGTTGCGCCACTTCACGTTCAGGTCCTTGAGCGCACCGCTTTGTACGGTGTAGCCCAACTCACTTTCGCGACCCCATTCCTTGCCATCAGTGATGGTACCGGTGTGAACGTTGTCGCCGCTGATGTAGCGGTTCATCAAGGTCAGACCGGGCACGCCGAGGGCGACGAAGTTGTAGTCGTGGCGCACTTGCCAGGACTTTTCCTGAGCGTTGTCATAGCTGGAATTGTAACTGTCGTTGGCCAGCGTGCCGCCGCTGGTGCCGTTGACCCGCATCCACGCGCTGTCGCCGGTCAGCTTTTGCAGGCCGACGAAGAAGGTGTTGCCGCCGTACTTGGCCGAGAACAGCCCCGACCAGGTTTTGTTGTCCAGCTCGCCAGCCCGTGCGCTGCCATCGTCCTTGCCATAGAAGAAACCGAGGTTGGCGCCCAGGGTCCAGTCACCGATGGGCTGGCTGTGGATCAGATTGACGAATTGCTGGCTGTAGATGTCCTTGAGTTCGGCATTCCACAGAGCGATCTGCGTGCGCTTCTCGTTGAACAGGTATTCGCCGCCCTGAAAGTTGAAGCGGTCGGAGGTGAACGCGGCTTTTCCGTTCATCGACATGTCACTCATGCTGCTGTCGTCGCGCGGGCTGTTGGCGCGGAACTGGCCGCCGTACAGCGTCAGGCCGTCGATTTCCTTTGAGGTGATCTGACCGCCACGGAAGGTTTGCGGCAGGGAGCGACCGTCGTCCGAGCGCAGAATCGGCAGCACTGGCATCCATTCACCGACCTTCGCTTCGGTCTGCGACAGCTTGGCCTTGAACGCCACGTTGGTGCGACCGAAGGTATCGGCCGGGCGACCGTCGTGGTCCAGCGGCAGCAACTGTGTGCCGCCGGTGCCTTTGCCGCCGTCGAGTTTCACCGAGTACAGCCCCAGCACATCCATGCCAAACCCGACGGTGCCCTGAGTGAACCCGGACTTGGCGTCGAGGATGAAGTTTTGTGTCCACTCTTCAGCCATGCCCTGAGCCTTGGTCGGGTTGGTGAAGTTGCGGTTGATGTAGAAGTTGCGCAGGTTCAGGTTGACCTTGGCACCGTCGACAAAGCCTGACTCCTCGGCTGCGGCGGGCAGGGCCACACTGGCTAGAGCGATAGCGATCAGACCAGGGGAAAAATACTGCTTGGTGGAAGGCGTCATATGCTCGGGTCTCTCTAATTTTTAGCGGTAAAACGGGGCTGATGCCGCAACCTGGAGTTGCAGACAAAAATCAAAATCAGGATAAAAAACGAGCGGTGTCAGCCGGACAGGGCAGGGCGCGGGGGCATGGTGTCGAACCTGTTGTTATTGGTTTTGTACGGCAAATGGTGCGGGGAATGTACTGGATGGTTCAATCTTGAAAAGCGGATTTTGGGCGATTATCGAACAGCAAAAAGCCCACCAAAAAGGTGGGCTTCTTTTTTACTACAGCGCTATCAGAACAACCGCATCTTCGGCGCATCTTCTTTCAATGGCTCGTTCTTCGCGGTCTGCTCGTCCCAGCCACCCCCCAGAGCCTTGTACAGATTGACCGCACTGACCAACTGCGCCAAACGGTCGGTGATCAGCACCTGTTGGGCACTGAACAGCTGACGTTGGGCATCGAGGAAGGTCAGGTTGCTGTCGACACCAATGAGGTAGCGACGCTCGGCCAGACGGTAGTAGTCCTGGTTGGCGCTGACAAAATCACGCTGAGCCTGCAACTGCTCGGTGTAAGTCTGACGAGCGGCCAAGCCATCGGCGACTTCCTGGAAGGCCGTCTGAATGGACTTCTCGTAGTTCGCCACGCCAATGTCTTTCTGGATTTTCGAGTAATCCAGGCTGGCGCGCAGACTGCCGGCGTTGAAGATCGGCAGGTTGATCTGCGGCTGGAACAACCAGGAGCCCGAACCGCCCTTGAACAGGCCAGACAAGTCCGGGCTCAGGGTACCGGCATTGGCAGTCAGGCTGATGCTCGGGAAGAACGCTGCCCGCGCCGCGCCGATGTTGGCGTTTGCCGCTTTCAGGTTGTACTCGGCCTGGAGAATATCCGGACGACGTTGCAGCAAGTCCGATGGCAGTCCGGCCGGTACGTCGCTCAACAGCTCGTCAGACAAAGGCTTGGCGGCTTGCAGATTGGCCGGGATGCCAGTGCCGAGCAGCAGCACCAGGCTGTTTTCATCCTGGGCAACCTGCCGCGTGTACTTGGCCAATTGCGCCCGGGCGTTTTCCACCGAGGTACGGGACTGGGCCAGGTCCAGCGCCGAGGCTACGCCGACTTCGTTACTGCGGGCAGTGAGTTTGTAGCTTTTCTGGAATGCGTCGAGGGTGTCCTCGGTCAGTTTCAGCAGTTCCTTGTCGGCCTGCCAGGTCATGTAGGCATTGGCCACGCTGGCCACCAGACTGATCTGCGTGCTGCGGCGACCTTCTTCCGTAGCGAAGTACTTCTGCAGCGCTTCTTCGCTCAGGCTACGAACCCGACCGAAGAGGTCGAGTTCATAAGCGCTGATGCCGACGTTGGCGGAGTAGACACTGGTGATGTTCGCTTCGCCGGTCTGTGAGGCCCGTGCCGGGACTCGCTGACGGCTGCCGGTGCCAGTGGCCGAAACGGCCGGGAACAGGTCGGCACGCTGGATGCGGTACTGAGCCGCGAACGCGTCGATGTTCAGTGCAGCGACACGCAGGTCACGGTTGTTTTCCAGGGCGACCTGGATCAACTGCTGCAACGCCTGGTCATGGAAAAACTGCTTCCAGCCCTGTTCGGCGGCGGCCTGGTTCGGCGCCTGGGCCGGCGAGTAAGCCGGGCCTTGCGGGTATTGGGCCGCTACCGGTGCTTCAGGCCGCTGGTAATCGGGTATCAGCGAGCAACCACCGAGCACGAAGGCGGCGACGGCTAGGGAGAGTAGCGACTTGCTCATTGGCCAGCCTCTTTAGGGGTTTCAGTAGTGTCATCCGGGTCGACGATTTTGCGCTGACCGATGGAGGACACGGTGACGAAGAACAGTGGGACCCAGAAGATCGCCAGGATCGTGGCGGTGAGCATACCGCCAATAACCCCGGTACCGATCGCATGCTGGCTACCCGAACCTGCACCCGTGGAAATAGCCAGTGGTACCACACCGAGGACAAACGCGAGCGAGGTCATGATGATCGGTCGCAAACGCATACGGCAGGCTTCGATCGCGGCATCGCGCAGGCTACGCCCTTGCTCATGCAGTTCCTTAGCGAATTCGACAATCAAAATGGCGTTTTTCGCCGCCAGCCCGATGGTCGTCAGCAACCCCACCTGGAAGTACACGTCGTTTGACAGGCCGCGCAGGCTGGTGGCCATCAGTGCACCGATGATCCCCAGTGGCACCACCAGCATGACCGCGATCGGAATCGACCAGCTTTCGTACAACGCCGCCAGGCACAGGAACACCATCAGCAGCGACAACGCGTACAGCGCTGGCGCTTGGGAGCCGGACAGACGTTCCTCATAGGACAGACCGGTCCAGGAGATACCGACACCGGGTGGCAGTTTCTGAGCGATGGCTTCGACTTCAGCCATGGCTTCACCTGTGGAATAGCCTGGCGCCGGGGCACCGAGGATTTCCATGGCTTCTACGCCGTTGTAACGCGACAGCTTCGGCGGACCGTAGATCCATTGACCTTTGGCGAAGGCCGAGAACGGCACCATGGTTCCGTGGGCATTACGCACGTACCACTTCTTGATGTCTTCCGGACTCATGCGCGAGCCAGGCTGACCTTGTACATACACCTTTTTCACCCGACCGCGGTCGATGAAGTCGTTGACGTAGCTACTGCCCAGGGCAATCGACAGGGTGCTGTTGATGTCGGTGATGGTAATGCCCAGGGCACTGGCCTTCTCGTCATCGATTTCCAGCTGATATTGCGGTTCGTCGTTCAGACCGTTCGGACGCACCTGATAGAGCATCTTGCTTTGTGCGGCCATACCGAGGAACTGGTTTCGTGCCTCCATCAACTTGTCGTGACCGATACCGGCGCGGTCTTGCAGGAACACATCGAAGCCGGTGGCGTTACCCAGTTCCAGTACCGCCGGTGGTGCGAAGGCAAACACCATGGCATCACGGAAGGTGAAAAAGTGCTGCTGGGCGCGGGCGGCGAGTTTGAATACGCTGTTTTCCGCATCCCGTTCATGCCACGGCTTGAGCATGATGAACGCCAGGCCGGAACTTTGACCGCGACCGGCGAAGTTGAAGCCGTTCACGGTAAAGACCGAAGCCACTGCGCCGGATTCTTTCTCCAGCAAGTAGGAGCGCATCTGGTCGACCACCACTTGCGTGCGTTGGGCAGTGGAGCCTGCCGGTGTCTGCACCTGAGCGAACAGTACGCCCTGGTCTTCTTCCGGAAGGAACGCTGTGGGGATGCGGCTGAACAGCCAGATCATGCCGACCAGGATGATCACGTAGGCCAGCAGGTACGGGGCCTTGTTCGCGAGCATGTTGCCGACACCGCGCTCGTAGCTTTTGACACTACGATCGAAGTTGCGGTTGAACCAGCCGAAGAAGCCGCGTTTCGGCGTGCCGTGTTCGCCTTTCGGAATCGCCTTGAGCATGGTGGCGCAGAGCGCGGGGGTGAAGATCAGCGCGACCATTACGGAAAGGGCCATGGCCGAAACGATGGTGATCGAGAACTGTTTGTAGATCACACCGGTGGAACCGCTGAAGAACGCCATCGGCAGCAGTACGGCCGACAGAACCAGCGCGATACCGACCAGTGCACCCTGGATCTGCCCCATGGATTTCTTGGTGGCCTCCTTGGGTGACAGGCCTTCTTCGCTCATGACCCGTTCGACGTTTTCCACCACGACGATGGCATCGTCCACCAGCAAGCCGATGGCCAACACCATCCCGAACATGGTCAGGGTGTTGATGCTGAAGCCGAATGCCGCGAGGATCCCGAACGTACCCAGCAATACCACGGGCACGGTCATCGTGGTGATGACGGTGGCGCGGAAGTTTTGCAGGAACAGGAACATCACCAGGAACACCAGCACGATGGCTTCGACCAGGGTTTCAACCACACCCTTGATCGACTCGGTCACCACTGGCGTGGTGTCGTACGGGAAGACCACTTCCATCCCTTGCGGGAAGAATGGCTTGAGCGTGTCGATGGTCTTGCGCAGGGCTTTTGCAGTGTCGAGGGCGTTGGCACCGTTGGCCAGTTTGACCGCCAGACCGGAAGCCGGTGCGCCGTTGAACTGGGCGTTGATGGCGTAGTTCTCACCACCGAGGCCAACATCCGCCACGTCTTTGAGGCGAACCTGAGAGCCGTCCTTGTTGACCTTGAGCAGGATTTCCTTGAACTGTTCCGCCGTCTGCAAACGGGTCTTGCCGATGATGGTGGCGTTCAGTTGCTGGCCGGGCAGTGCAGGCAGGCCGCCCAGTTGGCCAGAAGAAATCTGCACGTTTTGCGCGGCAACGGCGGTTCTAACGTCCCCCGGGGTCAGGTTGAAGTTGTTCAACTTGGCCGGGTCGAGCCAGATCCGCATCGCATACTGGGCACCGAAGACCTGGAAGTCACCGACACCGGCGGTCCGCGAAATCGGGTCCTGCATGTTGGACACGATGTAGTTGGCCAGGTCGTCGCGGTTCATGCTGCCATCTTTCGAGACCACACCGATGACCAACAGGAAGTTTTTCACTGCCTTGGTCACGCGGATGCCCTGTTGCTGAACTTCTTGCGGCAGCAGCGGGGTGGCCAGGTTCAGTTTGTTCTGGACCTGAACCTGCGCGGTATCGGAGTTGGTGCCCTGCTCGAAGGTCGCGGTAATGGTCATGCTGCCGTCGGAGTTACTTTCCGAGGAGACATAACGCAGGTTATCGATACCGTTGAGCTGTTGCTCGATGACCTGCACCACGGTGTCCTGCACGGTTTGTGCGGACGCGCCTGGGTAAGTCACCTGGATCGCAATGGCTGGAGGCGCAATGCTTGGGTACTGGTTGATCGGGAGTTTGAGGATCGATAGAGCCCCGACCAACATGATCACCAGGGCAATTACCCAGGCGAAAATCGGACGGTCGATAAAAAATTTCGACATGGGTTACTCCCCTTTACCGCTGGAAGCCTTGTCAGCTGCCTGTGCGGTGGCCGGGTTCTTGGTGCCGACGTTAGTGGCTTCAGTGGCCTTGACTTCAATACCAGGCTTGACGAATTGCAGGCCTTCGGTGATCAGGCGATCGCCGGCTTTCAGACCGTCTTCGATCAGCCATTGGTTGCCGACGGTGC
Source organism: Pseudomonas sp. IT-P253 (assembly GCF_949768125.1). Lineage (NCBI taxonomy): Bacteria > Pseudomonadati > Pseudomonadota > Gammaproteobacteria > Pseudomonadales > Pseudomonadaceae > Pseudomonas > Pseudomonas sp. IT-P253. Next base: position 102,879 of record NZ_CATKPT010000006.1, read on the forward strand.
GACTGGCCTTGAGCTGACGCAGTACAACCTTGTTGTCCGGGCCGACGACCAGCGCGGTCGGCGTACCTTTAAGGTCGCGGGTTACACCTTGTTGCGGAGCCAGAATCGCGGCGGCGTTCACACCGGCCTGCAACTGGGCGTGAACGAACATGCCCGGCAACAGCGTGTGGTCAGGGTTCGGGAACACGGCGCGCAGGGTGACGGAACCGGTGGTCTGGTCAACCGAGACTTCGGAGAACTCGAGCTTGCCGTCCTGCTTGTAGAGGCTGCCATCTTCCAGGGTCAACTTGACCGCCGCCGCGTTGTCGCCGGATTTTTGCAGACGACCGCTTTCCAGCTCACGGCGCAGCTCAAGCAGCTCGACGGACGACTGGGTGACGTCGACGTAGATCGGGTCGAGTTGCTGGATCACCGCCATCGGATCAGCTTGACCGCTGGTGACCAGAGCGCCTTCGGTCACATTGGAGCGGCCGATACGACCCGTGAGCGGGGAGTAAACCTTGGTGTAGCGCACATTGATCTGGGCGCTTTGCAGGGCGGCTTCCGATTGCATGCGGTTGGCTACGGCAGTGTCGTATTCCTGACGGCTGACGGCTTGCTCGTTGACCAGTTGCTTGTAGCGATCCGCGATCGACTTGGTCTGTTGCAAGTTGGCTTCAGCGCTTTTCAGCGTAGCGTCATAGACCGACGAATCGATTTGATAGAGCTGCTGGCCAAGCTTGACGTCGCCGCCTTCCTTGAACAGACGCTTGAGAATGATGCCGTTGACCTGCGGGCGAACTTCGGCGATGCGGTACGCACTGGTGCGGCCTGGCAGTTCGGAGGTCAGGGTGAAGGATTGAGGTTGCAAAGTCACAACGCCGACCTGAGGGGGTGGCGCGGCTGGTGCCGCCTCTTCCTTTTTGCATCCGCTTAGCAGTGATGCCAAGGCGACGGCGGCGACCAGAGCGGTAACAGCTGGCTTGAATTGCATGAAAATCCTCGGGTCAGGCGCGCAAGAAACGCTCAAGAAATGTGAAAGGGTAAAAAATGGGTGATGAGTGGATAAGTAGCTTGCTATTGAATATACTTACGTTCATGGTTGTTTGTAAACACCGGCTACGTATCCACATCGTTACAGACGCCGTTCGAAGGTTCGAATTGTAGGCCGGGGACGTTACCCAAAAGCGCTCGCACCACTTTTATTCAGCGGATATTCAGACATCGCTGAAGCATCCTGATTGAGGTTTTACTGCCATGGCCCGTCGTACCAAAGAGGAAGCTCAAGAAACCCGTAGCCAGATACTCGAAGCGGCAGAAAAGGCCTTTTTTGAACGGGGCGTAGCGCGCACGACGCTGGCGGACATCGCGACCCTGGCTGGCGTCACTCGCGGGGCTATCTACTGGCATTTCAGCAACAAGGCAGACCTGGTGCAGGCCATGCTCGATACCTTGCACGAGCCGCTGGAAGAAATGGCCAGGGCCAGTGAAAGCGAAGCGGAGCTCGATCCACTGGGCTGCATGCGCAAGCTGCTGATTCATTTGTTTCACCAAGTTGCCCTGGACCCGAAAACACGACGCATCAATGAGATTTTTTTCCATAAGTGCGAATTCACCGATGAAATGTGCGATCTGCGCCAGCAGCGTGTGGTGGCCAGTCTCGACTGCAATGTGCGGATCGGCCTGGCCCTGCGTAATGCAGTGACTCGAGGGCAATTGCCGGAAAACCTCGACACGGAGCGCGCAGCCATCAGCCTGCATGCTTACATCGATGGCATCCTGTACCAGTGGCTGCTGGTTCCCGACAGTTTTCACCTGCACATCGAAGCAGAGCGTTGGGTTGATACAGGGTTGGACATGCTGCGCTTGAGCCCCAGCCTGCGCAAATGAAACAAAATTCGTAATGGGATCCATTACTGTCGACCGGCGCGGGCGAAGGGGCTTTTATATACGGCCGCGCGTCAGGTTGACAGGTAGTGAGCTACCTATTTTGTAGGAAATTTGTATTGCGGGTGTCAATCGGTGTTGTCATCCGACCGAACCCGGCTGGCAGGAGTCGGCTTGCCGCTATCAATGGCAAGCCGGCTTATTTCCGTTCTGGCAGTCAGCTAACTTCAGCTTAAAGTGATTACCACCTCGAAATTGAATGGAGCCTCAGCGCGTGCGTTGATTGTTTTAGTTGAACAGCGCAGCGGAGACTGACCAATAGAACGTACGGTGTTTTTTATGTTTGGCGTCAAAGTTGGCGTAAGAACACCAAATGATCGGGTCATGGTTAGCGCCAATTCCAGGCGGAATTCGACACCCCCGTCGGAGAACTCTATGAACATATTGAACAGGTTTTTATTGTTGGGCCAAGGATAGCCATAGTTATAGTCGGGGTCGTAATTGAACCTTGTTCGCTCCATCGGGGGGAGGGTGATGGAGTCGCGCTCTATCTGGCTCAGGGGCAGGTTGGATCGTTTGTATTTAAATGCGTGGGATGTGTTGTTAGCTATTTTAATGGCGACGTGTGTCTGTTTCATATCGATTCCTTTCGATGGGTGTTTGGAGGGCTTAGTGTCTGTTTTTATTGTGAGTGTCGGAAGCGAGTTATAGTGTCGGAATGTTTTAGGGGCTGCGGGTTAAGTAGGTCCATGTGCGAGTGGGAAGTTAGTGGCGGTTTCCAAACATCAATATAAAAAACCCGGCTCTTTCGAGTCGGGGTTTTTATTTGCCTGAATGCAATTACATCGCTGGATAATCGATATAACCAACCGGGCCCTTGGCATAGAACAGTTCAGGGCGCGCCTCATTCAGCGGTGCATCGGCCTTCAAACGTGCTGGCAAGTCCGGGTTGGCAATGAACGGCACGCCGAAGGCGACCGCATCGGCCTTGCCGCTGGCCAGCCAGGCGTTGGCGCTGTCCTTGGTGAAACGCTCGTTGATGATGTAGGGGCCGCCGAACGCTTCTTTCATTTGAGGACCGAGGCTATCGCCAGCTTCTCTCTCGCGGGAACAGATGAACGCGATGCCACGTTTGCCCAGCTCGCGAGCGACATAGGTGAAGGTCTCGGACAGGTTGTCGTCGCCCATGTCATGAGAGTCGGCGCGTGGTGCCAGGTGCACACCCACGCGGCCGGCACCCCAGACTTCGATAGCAGCATCCGTCACTTCCAGCAACAGGCGAGCACGGTTTTCCAGGGAGCCGCCGTAGTGGTCGGTACGCTGGTTGGTGCTGCTTTGCAGGAACTGGTCGAGCAGATAGCCGTTAGCGCCATGGATTTCGACACCGTCGAAACCGGCCGCCTTGGCGTTCTCGGCACCCACGCGGTAAGCGTCGACGATGTCGGCGATTTCAGCGGTTTCCAGCGCGCGCGGGGTTGGGTAGTCGGCCAGTGGACGAACCAGGCTGACGTGACCTTTAGGCTGGATGGCACTCGGTGCGACCGGTACTTCGCCGTTCAGGTACGAAGTGTGGGAGACCCGGCCAACGTGCCACAGCTGCAGAACAATCTTGCCACCCGCGCCGTGGACCGCTTTGGTCACGTTGGTCCAGCCGCGCACCTGGTCGTTGGACCAGATGCCCGGGGTATCGGGGTACCCGACACCCATTGGCGTGACCGAAGTGGCCTCGCTAAGGATCAGGCCGGCCGAGGCGCGCTGAACGTAGTACTCAGCCATCAGCGCGTTTGGCACACGGCCTTCGTCGGCGCGGCAGCGGGTCAGGGGCGCCATGATGATGCGGTTGGCCAACTCGAGGTCGCCCAGTTTGATCGGATCGAAAATAGTCGTCATGAAGTACAACCCTCGTGAGGTTAGTGAGTCGCAGGGGCCAGTTCGGGGTTGCCGCTCTGGCGGAAAGTAATCAGGGTGACCAGCAAGGCGAGTACCGCCAGTACGGCTGCCGCGAGCGGCACGCGGGTCAGGCCGAAGCCGTGGGCGATGACGCTACCGCCGACCCAGGCGCCCAGTGCGTTGCCAATGTTGAACGCGCCGATGTTCAGGGTTGATACCAGGTTCGGGGCAGCCTTGCCGAAGGTCACCACGTTCACTTGCAGGGCAGGCACGGCGGCAAAACACGCGGTGGCCCAGAGGAACAGGGTGATTTCGGTCGGAATCAGCGCGATGCTGGTCCAGGTCAGCACGGTGGAAATCACCGCCATCGAGATGAAGACACCGATCAGCGTCGCGGCCATGCCTTTGTCAGCCAGTTTGCCGCCGATGATATTGCCGACCGTCAGGCCCAGGCCGATGAGCATCAATGTCCAGGTCACACCACGGGGCGAGACACCGGTGACTTCGCCCAGCAATGGCGCGACGTAAGTGAACAGGGTGAACACCGAGGCGGCGAACAGGGCGGTCATGCTCAGGGACAGCCAGATCCCGGCGCCCTTGAGCGCCGCCAGTTCGGCGCGCATGTCGAGTTTCTCTTCATCGCGCTTGGCCGGCAGGAAACGGATCAGGCCGATCAGCGCAATCACGCCGATCACGGTCACCGCCCAGAAGGTCGAGCGCCAGCCGGCTTGCTGCCCGAGCGCCGTGCCCAACGGCACGCCGAGGACATTGGCCAGGGTCAGGCCGGTGAACATCAAGGCCACGGCCGAAGCGCGTTTGTTAGCCGGTACCAGACCCGCCGCCACCACCGAACCGATGCCGAAGAACGCACCGTGGCAAAGAGCAGTCACCACGCGGGCAAACATCAGCACGTTGTAGTCGGTGGCCAGTGCGCAGAGCAGATTGCCGATGATGAAAATCCCCATCAACGCGACCAAAGCGGCCTTGCGCGGCAGCCGGGCGGTGGCCAGTGCCATGAGTGGCGCACCAATCGCCACGCCCAGGGCGTAACCGGTCACCAGCCAGCCGGCGCCGGGAATCGATACACCGAGGTCGGCCGCTACGTCCGGGAGCAAGCCCATGATGACGAATTCGGTGGTGCCGATGGCGAAGGCGCTCAAGGCCAGTATGAGGAGCGAGAGGGGCATTATTGATTCCTTGTCGGCTGACTGACGTAAAGGGTCAGAGCTCTTTGCTGATGGTGCGGAGGAACGCCTGGATGGTGTCCTCGTTGCGCTTGAAAAAGTGCCATTGGCCGACCTTTCGGCTGCTGATCAGGCCGGCGCGTTGCAGGGTTGCCAGATGCGCAGACACGGTGGACTGCGACAAACCGCAACGTTGATCGATTTGCCCGGCGCAAACGCCGTGCTCGTTGCTGTGGGACTGGTCGGGGAATTCGACGGTCGGGTCTTTGAGCCAGTGCAGGATTTCTCGCCGTACTGGGTGTGCCAGGGCTTTTATTATTTCGTCGAGGTCAAGGTTCATGGCTTAGGGCTCGTGATGAGTAAAACGCTATATCGCGATGCGGCGAACTTTAAATCGGTATTTCGCGATATACCAATATGATTTTGCTCTGAAGACTGCGTAAATCGGTATATCGGGTTATAACGATATGCTGGTTGTAAAAATACAAGGGCGCAGTGCTAAGCTGCGCTCATGAACTATCTCGCCCATCTTCACCTTGGTGGTCAGCGTCCCGGTCAACTGCTCGGTAGTCTTTATGGCGATTTCGTCAAAGGGCGGCTGCAAGGACAGTTTGATCCGGAGATTGAAGCGGCCATCCAGCTGCATCGCAGCATCGACGTGTTCACCGACCGCCACCCGTTAGTGGACGTGGCGTTGTCGCGGTTTTCCCTGACCCGCCGGCGTTACGCCGGGATCGTGCTCGACGTGTTTTTCGATCACTGCCTGGCGCGGGACTGGAGTTTGTATGCCGACCAACCGCTGGCACTGTTCACCTCGGACGTGTACCGCGTACTGACCCGCGAACCGCAACTGCCGGAACGCCTGGCGCGCATCGCACCGCATATGGTGGCCAACGACTGGTTGGGTTCTTATCGGGAGTTCGAGGTGCTGGAGCAGGTGTTGCGGGGGATTTCACGGCGGTTGACACGACCCGAGGAATTGGCCGCAGCCATGCAGGAGCTGCGGTTGTTGTATGAACCGTTGAGCGAGGATTTTCAGTTGTTCTATCCGCAGCTTCAGGATTTCGCCCAGAACCACTCAGCCACATAAAACCATTGTGGGAGCGAGCTTGCTCGCGATTGCGGTGTGTCATTCACATCATTGTTGGATGTGAAGCCGCCATCGCGAGCAAGCTCGCTCCCACAGGGTTCTCTGTTGAATCAGCGATCGTGTCAGGCCGCGATTGCGGGGCGCATCGGGGCTTGCTGTGTTTCTGGAATCGCCCCAAACAACGCCTTCTGCACCGCCTGCTGCGCCTCGAACGCCAGCGCTGCGCGCTCCCGACCTTCGCAAGCAATCGGCTTGAGCAGATGAATCTCCACTTCACCTCGATCATTGGCGAACAAGCGCATCAGGTGCGAGAGCAAATCATCATCGCCAATAAACGGTGCCAGCGAATCAGGCTCACCGTCACGCAGGTAACGAATCGCTACCGGCTGCAGCTTCACTTCGGAATCAATTGCCGCGGACAGCAAGCGCCCATGAAAGGTGCGCAACGAACGGCCATCGGTGGTGGTGCCTTCCGGGAACATCAGCAGCGGATGGGCTTGCTCCAGATGACGGGTCATCTGTTTGCGGATCAACTGGCTGTCGCCCGAGCCCCGACGGATAAACAGACTGCCGGCCTTGGCCGCCAACCAGCCCGCCACCGGCCAGGTGCGCACTTCAGCCTTGGACAGGAATGACAGCGGCGTCAACATGCCCAGCAGTGGGATGTCGGTCCAGGACACGTGGTTGCTGACCCACAGCATCGGCGCTTTCGGTAACTCACCGTGTACGGTCACGCGAAACGGCAGGGCGTTGCTCAACCGTGCCATGAAGAATCGCGACCAGCGCTGGCGGCGAACCATCGAATGAGCAATCCCTGAACGCTCGAACAGCCCGAACACACTGGCCATGGTCAAACCCAGCGTCACCACGCCAAGCACTCGCGCAATCCGCGCGTACACCCGTAACCGGCTCATTACACAGCCGCCTTGAAGTGTTTGGCGTAACGCGGGCAGAGCTCGTCGCGCTTGAGCAGAATGAACACATCGGCGACCTGGAAATCTTCGTCCCAGCATGGCTCGCCGCAGATTTTCGCACCCAGGCGCATGTAGGCCTTGAGCAGCGGTGGCATTTCGGCGATGACGTTGGATGGGATGTCTAGAACAGGCAGCGGCTTTTTCGGCTCGGCGCGCAGGTGTTCGGTGCACAGATAACGTTCGCGCAAACGCTGCATGATCGCGTGAGCCTGAATGCCGCCGTCCTGCATCGGAATACTCGCGCAACCCATCAAATAGCTGTAGCCGCCCTGGTTCAGCACTTCAGCCAATTCACCCCAGAGCACGGCGATGGTGCCGCCGTTGCGGTACGCCGGGTCGACGCAGGTGCGGCCGATTTCGAGGATCGGGCCTTGCAGATGGACCAACCCGTGCAGGCTGAATTCCTCTTCACTGTAAAACCTGCCCAGGCTGCTGGCAGCCGTGTGATCGAGCAGTCGAGTGGTCGCCACCAGACGCCCGGTATTCAAGTCGCGTACACCAATGTGGGCGCAGTGAATATCATAGTCATCCATATCCAGACCCAGTTCAGCACCCTTGAGCTTGGCGTTGAATTCGCCGCTGAACACGTTGAAGCGCAAGGTCTGGGCTTCCTGCAAGGCCACGGCGCCCACCAGGCGTTCGGCTTGCAGGCGGCGTTCATTGCCGGTGTCTCTGATGCGGGCGATCTGAGTCATAGGGAATCTCCGTGCGGGCTGTTTCCCCGTCTTGGGTTGCAGCCGATCGACTTTCTTTATGCGGCCGTGTTGTGCAAAGTCAGGCTATGTAGCCCCGGTGTCATCGCCATGAAGCTTTGGTGATGCTTGTATGACAGCCCACAAGGAGCCTCTTATGCTCTGGCAAACCCTGTTGCACCGCTGTGATCGCTTGCCTGCCAATGCGGACCTGGGCGAAGGTTTTTCGATGTTGTTGCAGCAATTGGGTGGCGTTACGCCGTTCGAACTGGCGGTAGCGGGGGGCCGGTTGATGGCGACACCGGGGCTGGCGTTTCTGGTGGGCTATCAGGCAGCGTTGCGCATGCTCTGGCCGAGTGCGCCTCTGAGCCTCGGCGCGTTGTGTGCGACCGAGCAGCGCAGCCTGCGGGTGTCGGACATGCAAACCCGACTGGTCGGGTTGCGCGTGAGCGGGCGCAAGGATTTCGTCACCGCCGGTGATGCCGCCGACTGGTTGCTGATCGCCGCTCGCAGTGAAGAGCCAGGCGAGACGCCGCGCTTGAGTCTGGCGGTGGTCTATCCCGATGAGCCGGGCGTGCGCCTGGAAAAGCTGCCAGCAATCGCGTTGATGCCGGACATCAGCCACGGCCGGCTGTTTCTCGACAACGCCTTATGTGAATTGCTCGCGGGGGATGGTTGGGACGCTTACGTCAAACCGTTCCGCACGCTGGAAGACATCTATGTGCTGAGCGCCATGACGGCCTGGCTGTATGGCGTCGCTCAGGACAGTGACTGGCCGCAAACCTTGCAATTGCGCTTGCTGGCGCTGCTGGCAGGTTGTGCAGAAGTCAGTCGGCAAGCGCCGAACAATTCGGCCGGCCATGTGCTGCTGGGCGGCTTGTTCGCACAGTTTGATGGGCTCAAGGCGGAGGTGGATCAGGCATTGGCCGATGGCCCACCGCATTGGGCGGCGATGTGGCGCAGGGATCAGGCGGTGATGGATTTGGCGGCGGGGGCCAGGGGGAAGCGGTTGGCCAAGGCATTGGCGGTGTTCTGACGGGGCTCTTCGCGGGCAAGCCTCGCTCCTACAAGGGCAGCGTAATATTTGTAGGAGCGAGGCTTGCCCGCGAAGAGGCCGCATGAGTAACACAAACTCCAAAACTGTCATCAAACTCAACTAATCTCAGCGGGTGGATACCTCCGAGCGCCTGCCATGTTCAAAGGCTTGCCCCTGATTTTGATGCTGCTGCTCAGCTTCACAGCCCAAGCCGAAAACTGGCCCGCTGAACAATGGCCAAAGGGCCCGACGATTACCGGCCCCGCACTTGACGCCTTGGAGGCCTACGCCTTCCCACCTCGCGACGACAGCACCCGCCAAGGCGTGCGCACCGATGCCTTGCTGGTGATCCGCGACGGTCAATTGATCTACGAGCGCTACGCCGGCCCAACCACTGCCAACACACTGCACCTGACCTGGTCGATCAGCAAAAGCCTCATGGCCACGGTCCTCGGTGTGGCCTATGGCGAAGGCTTGTTCACACTCAATGACCCGGCGCTGAAGTTTTATCCACCGCTTGAAAAACACCCGACGATAACGATGGCCGATCTGCTGCATTGGGCTTCGGGCCTGGACTGGCGGGAAGACTACGAATATGCGCCATTAAAATCGTCGGTAGTCGCCATGCTCTACACCCATGGTCACCACGACATGGCCACGTTCACCGCCGATCACGGTGAGTACGCCGCCCCCGGTCAGGCGTTTCGCTATTCCAGTGGCGACAGCAATTTGCTGTCCGCCGCGCTGAAAAACATCGTCGGTCCGGCACGTTATCCGGACTATCCATGGACTGCTCTGTTCGAACCGTTAGGGATTCGCCACGCCGTCTGGGAAACCGATGGCACAGGTATCTTTGTCGCTTCGTCCTATGCCTACCTCACCGCTCGGGATCTGGCCCGCGTCGGTCTGTTGATGTTGCGCGACGGTCGTTGGGGCGAACGCCAATTGCTTCCCAAAGACTGGGTCGCCTTCAATCTCGAACCCTTTGCCCACTATCAAAGGAATCAGGACGATGCGGTACCCGGTGGACAGTGGTGGCTCAATCGCGCGGTAGACGGCGCGGCACAGCCCTGGCGCGATGCCCCCGCCGATACCTTCGCTGCGCTGGGCCATTGGGGGCAGGCGATGTACGTGATTCCCAGCCAAAACCTGGTGATCGTCCGCTACGGCGATGACCGTGGCGACCGCTACCAACACAATGACTTGCTCAAACTCGCGCTCAAGGCATTTGCCGTGAAGGTACAGCCATGAGCCGTAGCAGCTTTGTTCGTCGCCGGCCGTTCAGCACGCTGTTGCTGGTGCTGTTGATCGCCTTGCTCGGTTGGGTCTGGCAGGAGCGAATCGCGCTGTGGGCGTTCCCGGACATCATCAGCGCCTACACCGCCAAGGAATATTGTTCGTGCCGCTACGTGATGAACAACGACGCCGAGTATTGCCACGGCTATGTGAAGCAATGGCTGCCCACCAGCGGTTTTACCGATGACACCGCCAGCAAGCGCATTACCGTCAGCGGCATGAGCCGCAGCAACAGCGCCGCGTGGGTCAGCGAACGGCAGGGCTGCCGGTTGATTCCGTAGCAGCTGCCGCAGGCTGCGTTCGGCGGCGAAGCCGTCGTAAACCCGACAATCCGGGTTTTCCTGACACACCGTGGTGGATGGTTTTACGACGGCTTCGCCGCCGAACGCAGCCTGCGGCAGCTGCTAAAGGTTTGCTTCTGGCTCGCGGGCGGCTAAGGTTCGCTCAGGTTTTTCTGCTCGCGAGTCTCTATGTTCAACCGCTTTCTCTCCAAAACTCTCGCCTTCGTGCTACTGGCCGGCGCCACGCTGCCGGCACACGCCGATTGGTACCTGGACGGCGAGTCCTCGCGGCTGTCGTTCATCAGCACCAAAGACGCCAACATTAGCGAAGTGCAGCGCTTTCTGGTGCTGCACGGCAAGGTCGATCCCACGGGCCGGGCCGAAGTGGAGGTCGAGCTGGACTCGGTGAACAGCGGCATCCCGCTGCGCGACGAGCGCATGCGCAAGGACCTGTTCGAGATCCAGACCTTTCCCGAGGCCTTGATCACTGCGCAGATCGATTTGCGGCCGATCAACGACCTCGCCCCCGGTGCGCAACTGGAGTTACGTCTGCCGCTGACCGTTAACCTCCATGGCAAACAACACGACTACAACGCCGAACTGTTGGCGACCCGTCTCGATGACAGGCGCTTCCAGGTGGTGACCCTCGAGCCGCTGGTGATCAACACTGCGGATTTCGATTTGGCCCCCGGTCTGGAACGTTTGCGCAACGTCGCCGGTTTGTCGGCGATCAGTGTGTCGGTGCCGGTGGGTGCTGTACTGATATTCACGGCGCGCTGACATGGCCGGCGCAATTTTTCCCTGGCGTGAAGGCAACCGCTTCGAACTGCTGATCGACGGCCCGCAGTTCTTTCCGCGCATGTTGGTCGCGATTGCCCGCGCCGAAGAGCAGGTCGAACTGGAGCTGTACCTGGTGGAAGCAGGTGCGTGCGCCGAGGCCATGGTTCAGGCGCTGGTCCAGGCGGCCGAGCGTGGTGTGCGGGTGCGTTGCCTGTTCGATGATTACGGCAGCCTCGCGTTTACCCTGAACCTGCGTCAGCGCTTGATGGCCGCCGGTGTGGAACTGCGTTTCTACAATCGACTGAGCTGGCGGCGCTGGCTGGGTAACTTTTACCGCGATCATCGCAAGCTGTTGCTGGTGGACCAGCGCCTGGCGGTGGTCGGCGGCACCGGGGTCACCGATGAGTTCTGGACGCCAGGCGAAGACACCAGCGAATGGCACGAAGTCATGGTGGAAATCATCGGCCCGCTGGTCATCGACTGGCAGTTGCTGTTTGACCGCCAATGGATCGCCAACCGGCATCGACGCGCCTGGAAACCTGCTTCGCATTTCGGCTTGCCGCGCCTGCCGCGCGTGCCGTCCATGGGCGAGGGCATGGGCCGGGTGGCCTATGCGGACGCCCGTCAGCACCGGGACATTTTGCAATCGCTGACGCGTGCGTTGAACAGCGGGCAGCGGCGAATCTGGCTGGCAACCCCGTATTTCCTGCCAACGTGGAAAGTCCGCCGCTCACTGCGCCGGGCAGCTGGCCGGGGCCTCGATGTGCGACTGCTGCTGACCGGGCCGCGCACCGATCACCCGTCGGTGCGCTACGCCGGGCATCGCTATTACCCGCGATTGCTCAAGGCAGGGGTGAGAATTTTCGAGTATCAGCCGTGTTTCCTGCACCTGAAAATGGTGTTGATCGATGATTGGGTGAGCATTGGCTCGTGCAACTTCGATCACTGGAATCTGCGCTTCAACCTGGAGGCCAACCTCGAAGCGTTTGACCCCGGATTGACCCGGGCGGTGGCGGCGAGTTTTGAAAAGGACTTTGGCTTGAGTCAGGAAGTGAGCCTGGAAGCCTGGCAACGCCGGCCGCTGTGGCGACGGGTGAAGCAACGGGTCTGGGGATGGGTGGATCGGCTGGTGGTGAACCTGCTGGATCGACGGGACTAGTCGTCACACCAGAAACCACTGTGGGAGCGAGCTTGCTCGCGATGACGGTACAACAGTCAACATAGATGTTGGATGTTATGGCCTCATCGCGAGCAAGCTCGCTCCCACAGGGTTATTGCTGTGTGTCAGGGGTTACAGCAACTCAAAACTCTGCTGCGTCACGTCCTCTGAGTCCAGGCCGATCTGTACATTGAACTTGCCCGGTTCTGCCGCGTACTTGAGCTGGGCGTTGTAGAACTTCAGATCATCCTCGGTGATGGTGAAGTGCACGACTTTCTGTTCGCCGGCCTTGAGCATGACTTTCTGGAAGTTCTTCAGTTCCTTGATCGGACGAATCATCGAACCGGTCACGTCCTGGAGGTACAGCTGCACCACGGTTTCGCCGTCACGCTTGCCGGTGTTCTTCACCGTGACGCTGGCGTCGAGCTTGCCGGTCTTGTTCAGCGTGGTGGACGACAGGGCCATGCCGCTCAGGTTGAAATCGGTGTAGCTCAGACCGAAACCAAACGGGAACAGGGGACCGGTGGTGTCATCGAAATACTGCGAGGTGTAGTTGCCCGGTTTACCCGGCGTGAACGGCCGGCCAATGCTCAGGTGGTTGTAGTAGGTGGGAATCTGACCCACCGAACGCGGGAAGCTGATTGGCAGTTTGCCCGACGGGTTGTAGTCGCCAAACAGCACGTCGGCAATGGCGTTGCCGCCTTCGGTGCCGGTGAACCAGGTTTCCAGAATCGCGTCAGCCTGTTCTTTCTCTTCGAGAATCGACAGCGGACGGCCGTTCATCAACACCAGTACCAGTGGTTTACCGGTGGCCTTCAAGGCCTTGATCAAGTCGCGCTGATTGGCCGGGATGTTGATGTCGGTGCGGCTCGACGATTCGTGAGACATGCCACGGGACTCGCCCACTGCTGCCACCACCACATCGGCGTCTTTGGCGGCTTTCACTGCTTCGTCGATCAGCACTTGCGCCGGACGCGGATCGTCCACCACTTCCGGGGCGTCGAAGTTGAGGAAATTCAGGTAATCCAGGACTTTCTTGTCACTGGTGATGTTCGCACCACGGGCGTAGATCAGCGTCGATTGTGCGCCCAGTGCGTTGGTCATGCCGTCGAACAGGGTCACCGATTGCGCGGGTTTGCCGGCGGCGGCCCAACTGCCCATCATGTCGATCGGTGCCTTGGCCAGCGGACCGACCAGGGCGATTTTCGCGGTTTTCTTCAGCGGCAGGGTTTCGTTCTGGTTCTTCAGCAACACCTGGCTGCGGCGCGCAACGTCACGCGCCTCGGTACGGTGCAGACGGCTGTCGGCGTAAGTGTCGACCGGATCATCTTCAGCCTTGCCGATGCGCAGGTACGGGTCTTTGAACAGGCCCATGTCGTACTTGGCGGCCAGTACTTCACGCACGGCGTTGTCGATGTCGCTTTGCTCGATCTCGCCGGCCTTCAGCAGCCCTGGCAGTTCTTTGCCGTAGAGGGTGTCGTTCATGCTCATGTCGATGCCGGCCTTGATCGCCAGCTTCGCGGCTTCGCGACCGTCAGCGGCAACGCCGTGTTTGATCAGCTCGAAAATCGCCCCGTGGTCGCTGACGGCGAGGCCTTTGAAGCCCCATTCCTTGCGCAACAGGTCCTTCATCAGCCAGGTGTTGGCGGTGGCCGGCACGCCGTTGATCGAGTTCAGCGCAACCATTACCCCGCCGGCACCGGCGTCGATGGCGGCGCGGTAGGGTGGCAGGTAGTCCTGGTACATTTTGACCGGGCTCATGTCGACCACGTTGTAGTCGCGACCCCCTTCGACCGCGCCATACAGGGCAAAGTGTTTGACGCTGGCCATGATGCTGTCGGCCGCGTTCGCGCCGCTGCCCTGGAAGGCCTTGACCATCACGCCGGCGATGCGCGACACCAGATAGGTATCTTCGCCGAAACCTTCGGACGTGCGACCCCAGCGTGGATCGCGGGAGATGTCGACCATCGGCGCGAAGGTGATGTCGAGGCTGTCGGACGCCGCTTCCTTGGCCGCAATGCGCCCGGACAGGCCGATAGCGTCCATGTCCCAGCTCGAGGCCAGGGCCAGCGGGATCGGGAAAATGGTCCGGTGGCCGTGGATCACGTCATAGGCGAAGAACATCGGGATCTTCAACCGGCTGCGCATGGCCGCGTCCTGCATCGGACGGTTTTCCGGGCGCGTGATCGAGTTGAACGTGCCGCCGATGTTGCCGGCGGCGATTTCCTTGCGGATCAGCTCCCGAGGCATTTCCGGGCCGATGCTGATCAGGCGCAGCTGGCCGATTTTTTCATCGAGGGTCATTTGCTTCATCAGGTTGCTGATGAAGGCGTCCTTGTTCTCCAGAGGTGCGGGCGTCGTGGCGGCCAATACGTTATGACTGGCCAGGCTGACGAACAGGCCCAGCAAACACAGCTTCTTCATGAATAGTTATCTCGAAAGCCTAAGCGGCGGTGAATACGCGCCGGTCAGCCAAAATTTAGGGAGCGACTATTGTTGTTCAGGTAAATGCAGGCACACTTGCGCAGAGTTTTAGCGCTGGGGCGTCTTTTTAGCCCATTGGCTCGATGCAATCCAGTGGTGGCGGCAGATTATGCCCCAAGAGACCGGTCAGAGGGCTGCAGGTTGTTTTTCAACGGAATGTACACGGGAGCGTCAACCAGATGAATGTACGACACCACTATCGGTCGAGCCTGCACGTCGCAGCCTTGATGTTGCTGACCACGCTGTTGGCCGGTTGCGGCATCAACACGATCCCGACGCTCGACGAACAGGCCAAGGCGGCCTGGGGCCAGGTGCAGAACCAGTACCAGCGCCGCGCCGACCTGATCCCCAACCTGGTGGAAACCGTCAAGGGCTACGCCAAACACGAAGAGGAAACCCTGACCGCGGTCATCGAAGCCCGGGCCAAGGCCACTTCGATTCAGGTGGATGCCAAGACCCTGGATAACCCGGAAAAGCTCAAACAGTATCAGCAGGCCCAGGATCAGCTGACCGGTGCCTTGAGCCGTTTGATGGTGGTGTCCGAGCGTTACCCGGACCTCAAGGCCAACCAGAACTTCCTGGCGTTGCAATCGCAACTTGAAGGCACCGAGAACCGCATCGCCGTGGCGCGTCGCGACTACATTCTTGCCGCGCAGAAGTACAACACCGAAATCCGTACCTTTCCGGGTCGTCTGTGGCACAGCGTGATGTACAGCGATTTGCCGATTCGCGAAACCTTCGAGGCGACTACGCCGGATGCTGATAAAGCGCCGCAAGTGAAGTTCTGATCGGCCGTCACCACGGAAGAGGTTGCCAATGCGCGTGTTGAAAATGGGCCTGGTGCTGATGCTCTGGGTGTTGACCCTGACGGTTCAGGCCGGGCTGAAATTCCCGGAGCTGACCGGACGGGTGGTGGATAACGCCCAGATGATCGAGCCAGCGGTGCGCGAACAGCTGACGCAACAACTTCAGGCCCATGAAAAAGCCACCGGTGAACAATTGGTGGTGGTCACGTTGCCGAACTTGCAGGGCGCCGACATCGCGGACTTCGGTTATCAACTGGGGCGCTACTGGGGCATCGGCCAGAAGGACAAAAACAACGGCGCGCTGCTGATCGTGGCGCGTGACGACCGCAAGCTGCGGATTGAAGTCGGTTATGGCCTGGAAGATCGCCTGACCGATGCACAGAGTTCGGTGATCATCAATCAGGTGATCACCCCGGCGTTCAAAACCGGCAACTACAGCAAAGGTATCAGCGACGGGGTCGCGGCGATGCTCGTGGTGTTGGGCGGTAATCCGCTGAATGAACCGTCGACGGTCTATGAATCCCGGGGCGATGCAGAGGGGGACTTCGCTTCACGGCATCCGGGTGTATTTGTGTTTCTGGTGATGCTGTTTATCTTGACGATTTTCGTCTGCCAGATGCTCGGAATCCTGCCCAGCGGCGGTGGCCGAGGCCGCTCGGGAGGTGGATTTGGCGGCGGAGGTTTTGGCGGCGGCGGAGGCTTCAGCGGCGGAGGGGGCAGTTTCGGGGGCGGCGGTTCGTCGGGCGGCTGGTGATGGCACTGCAATCAATAACACTAGTGAACAGGCATTCGTAAACATGGCACTACTCACGGAACACGAACAACGCAAGGTCGCCGAGGCCATTGCCCGGGTCGAACGCGACACCGATGCGGAACTGGTGACCGTGCTCGCGGCCCGCGCCGACGACTATGCCTACATCCCGCTGCTCTGGGCCAGTTTGCTGGCGCTGATAGTGCCGGGTGTCGTGCATTACCTGACAGGCTGGCTGACCCTGCACAGCTTGCTGCTGGTGCAATGGGTCAGCTTCATCGTGCTGTGCCTGGTGCTGCGCATTCCCAAAGTCACCACGTACCTCGTCCCGCGTTCGGTGCGCCACTGGCGCGCCTCGAACCTGGCACGTCGGCAGTTCCTGGAGCAAAACCTGCACCATACGGTGGGCAGTACCGGGATGCTGATCTTTGTCTGCGAGGCTGAGCGCTATGTGGAAATTCTGGTGGATGAAGGGATTTCCAGGCGGCTGGACAACAAGCATTGGGACGGGATTGTTGCGGCGTTCACGCAACAGGTGAAACAGGGGCAGACGTTGCAGGGGTTTGTCACCTGCATCGAGGCGTGCGGGGAGTTGCTCAAGGTGCATGTGCCGGTGACGCAAGTGCGCAATGAATTGCCGAATCGGTTGGTGGTGTTGGGCTAGGTCTTGCCAGCAACGCATTCCTTGTAGCAGCTGGCGAAGCCTGCGTCCGGCTGCGCAGCAGTCGTAAAATCAGACTACGCGGTACATCAGACAGATCGTGCAAGCTGGATTTACGACTGCTGCGCAGCCGGACGCAGGCTTCGCCAGCTGCTACAGATCGAACCGTTCAGGAAATTACCCGTGCCCTTGCACCCCATCCCCCCTAAAATACCCGCCATTCCCCGATTCGCTCCGCCCGAGGCCGTTTTTTCCATGTCTGTCACCGCCACTCCTGCCAGCCTCGCGCCGGATCATCACGCCCAGTTCATCGATCTGCTGCAAACCAGCCTCGACGCCAATGCGTTCATCAAACTGGTGCTGGCCAAGTACGTCGGCACCGAAGCCGATTTGCAGCGGCTGATCATCAAGCAACTGACGGTCAAGGATCAGCCTTGCCTGTCCTTCGTGTATCGCTACAAGACTCGCGATATCACCAAAAACCTGCCGATTGACGAGGGCGTGGCGACCGTCGCCGCGTTGCTGCCTGCATCATTCAAAAATGCGCATTTACTGTCGCTGACGGATGAAGCCCAGCTCGAATACAGCAAAAAGGGCAAGTCTTCGCTGTTCAAGAGCAAACCTCAGCAATTGCGTGAAGTGCCGTCCGCCGAGCACAACCGCGAGAAAAACCGCTTCCTCGACCTGAGCCGGCCGTTCCTCGCCGACCTTGGCGTGACCAACCAGCAGCATGAGTTGATCCCGGCGATGTCGCGCAAGTGGAAGCAGATCAACAAATTCATCGAAGTTTTCAGCCATGCGCTGACCAGCTCCCCGCTGGCGCTGGACAAGCCTGTGCAAGTGGCGGATTTCGGTTCGGGCAAGGGTTACCTGACGTTCGCGATCCACGACTACCTGCGAAACACCTTGAAGGCCGAAGGCGTGGTGACGGGTGTCGAGTTGCGTGAAGAAATGGTCAATCTGTGCAACACCGCGGCCGCAAAGCTAGAGCATCCGGGGCTGGTGTTCAAATGTGGTGACGTGCGCAGTGTGGCGCCGAGCGAGCTGGACGTGATGATCGCGCTGCATGCCTGCGACATCGCCACCGACTATGCCATTCATACCGGCATTCGCTCCGGCGCCTCGATCATCATGTGCTCGCCGTGCTGCCACAAACAGATCCGCCTGCAAATCCAGAGCCCGGTGCTGCTCAAGCCGATGCTTCAGTACGGTCTGCATTTGGGTCAGCAGGCGGAAATGGTCACGGACAGTCTGCGCGCGTTGTTCCTTGAAGCGTGCGGTTATGAAACCAAGGTATTCGAGTTCATCTCACTGGACCATACCAACAAGAACAAGATGATCCTCGCGGTCAAACGCGCAGAGCCGGTAGACCCGGCTCAGCTGTTGGTAAAAATTCAGGAGCTGAAGGATTTCTACCACATCACCGAACATTGCCTGGAAACCCTGCTGCGTTCCGACGGCTATCTCTAACCCTGTAGGAGC
>NZ_CATKPT010000007.1:0-119173 GCF_949768125.1 Pseudomonas sp. IT-P253
CGCCGCGGACCTAATGCCCCATCAACCAATGCTGATGCGGCCCCGGCAAGGTCCAGAGGCCAAACAGCATCACCAGCAAGCCACCGGTCATGCGCACGCTGCGTTTGCGCAACAGGGCCGTGACCCGTTCGGCCGCCAGTCCCGTGGCGAGCAACACCGGCCAGGTACCCAGCCCGAACGCGAGCATCAACAATGCACTGTCCAGCGCATTGCCCTGACTGGCTGACCACAGCAGCGTGCTGTAGACCAATCCGCAGGGCAGCCAGCCCCAGAGCGCGCCCAGCAGTAACGCGCGAGGCAGGCTCGACACGGGCAGCAGTGTGTTGGCCAGCGGCTGGATATGCCGCCACAGGCCGCGACCGAGGCTTTCAATGCGGGTCAGGCCGCTCCACCAGCCGGCCAGGTACAGGCCCATGGTAATCAAAAGCAACCCGGCGATGACCCGCATAAACATCGCCGCCGGGCTGTTCGCCACGGCCCAACCGGCCAGCCCGATCAGCAGGCCCGCCGTTGCATAGCTGAGAATTCGCCCGAGGTTGTAGGCCAGCAGCAGTCGAAAGCGTCGGCTGCGTTGCTCCTTGGGAATCGCCAAGGTCAGCGCGCCCATCAATCCGCCGCACATGCCCAGGCAATGACCGCCACCGAGCAGGCCGAGGATCACCGCAGACACCAGCAGTGGCGCCAACTCAAGCATGGGGTGGGGCCTTGTCGTCCGGTTTGACCGGATGGCCGCTGGCTTCGTCGACGGCGGCTGTGTGGTTCGGGTCCTGGTCGTCGAACAGAATGCTGTGGGCCGGACCGTCGAGGTCGTCGTACTGGCCGCTGTCGACTGCCCAGAAGAAAATATAAACGGCGATGGCCACGATCAGCAGCGCGGCGGGGATCATCACGTAGAGAGCTGGCATCTGGACTCCATGCCCGCGCGGCTCAAGCCGGCAGCGGACGGGTTACGGGCGTGGTGCGGGCGGCAGGCGTGCTCGGCACACGAGTCAGGCGCAAGGCGTTGAGCACCACGGTCAACGAACTGATGGACATGCCGACTGCGGCCCACACCGGGGTGATCCAGCCGAGGGCGGCGAACGGCAGCATGAGGCCATTGTACAGCCCGGCCCACAGCAGGTTCTCGATGATTACCCGACGGGTGCGTCGCGCCAGGCTGAAGGCTTGCACCAGCGCGTCGAGACGGTTCGACAGCAGCACCGCATCGGCACTGGTTTTCGCCAGATCGGTGGCCGAGCCCATGGCGACGCTGATGTCGGCGGCGGCCAGTACCGGCACGTCGTTGACCCCGTCACCGAGCATCAACACCTTACGGCCTTCCTTGTGCAGCTGTTGCAGGACCTGCAGTTTATCGTCCGGGCGCAAGCCGCCCCGGGCCTCGTCGATGCCCAGCTCCGCGGCGACACTGGCGACCATCGGTGAGCTGTCGCCGGACAGCAGCAACGTGCGCCAGCCGCGAGCCTTGCAGGCCGCCAATAGCGCGGGGGCGTCAGCGCGCAAGCGGTCGTCGAGGACAAACCATGCCAATGGCCCCTGGCTGTCGCCGAGCAGCAGCCATTGGCCGGCTTCGTCCGGCACGGATGGCATTGCCGCGCCACTGAGTTCGCAGACAAACCCCGGTTGGCCGATGCGCAGGCGTTGCTCGCCGACTATCCCTTCGAGGCCCAGGCCCGGTGTGCTGTGGACTTCTTCAGCGGCCAGCGGCGCACGGCCAAAGGCGCGGGCGATCGGGTGTTCGGAGCGGTTTTCCAGGGCCGCGGCGAGACTCAGGCATTGATCGCTATCGAATGCGCCGAGCGGACGAATCGAACGCAGCGCCAGGCGACCTTCAGTCAGGGTGCCAGTCTTGTCGAAAATCACCGTGTCGATCTGGTTCAAGCCCTCCAGCACATGTCCGCGAGTCAACAACAGCCCCAGTTTGTGCAGCGTGCCGGTGGCGGCGGTGAGGGCGGTTGGCGTGGCGAGGGACAAGGCACAGGGGCAGGTCGCAACCAACATCGCCAGGACAACCCAAAAGGCGCGCGACGAATCCAGTTCCCACCAGACCAGGCCAATCACCGCCGCGGCGATCAGCGACAGCAGCAGAAACCACTGCGCGGCACGGTCGGCGATTTCTGCCAGTCGTGGCTTCTCGGCCTGGGCACGCTCCAGCAGGCGGACGATGGCGGACAGTCGGGTGTCCTGGCCCAGCGCCAGGACTTCCACGGTCAACGCGCCTTCGACGTTGAGTGTGCCGGCCGTCACCGCGTCGCCCCGGGTCCGTGGTTGCGGCAAGTATTCGCCCGTCAGCAGGGACTCGTCGACACTCGACTGACCGTCGAGGATCTTGCCGTCAGCCGGGAGAATCGCACCGGGATGCACCAGCACTTGATCGCCGACGCGCAGTTCGCTCAGCAGGATCCGCTCGCTCTGGCCATCATTGCTCAGGCGCAGGCATGAGGCGGGCAATAGATTTACAAGCTGGGCGGTGGCCGCCGCGGTGCGCTCCCGGGCGCGGCGTTCCAGATAACGCCCGGCCAGCAGGAACAGCGCGAACATGCCGACGGCATCGAAATACAGTTCGCCTGCGCCGGTGATCGACGTCCAGATCCCGCCGAGGTAGGCACTGCCGATGGCCAGCGACACCGAAACGTCCATGGTCAGGTGTCGGGTGCGCAGGTCGCGCATGGCGCCCTTGAAGAATGGCGCACAGCTGTAGAACACGATCGGCGTGGTCAGAAACATCGCGACCCAGCGCAGGATGGTATGCAGCTCCGGGCTGAGGTCGATGTTGAATTCCGGCCAGGTGGCCATGGTTGCCATCATCGCCTGGAACCACAGCAGCCCGGCCACGCCGAGTTGGCGCAGGGCCAGGCGGTTTTCGCTGGCCAGTTGTTCACTGGCGCGATCAGCCTGGTACGGATGGGCGGCATAACCAATGTGGCGCAATTCGCTGAGGACTTGGCTCAGTGGCAATTGCGCGTCAGCCCAGCGCACGTGCAGGCGATGGTTCGACAGGTTCAGTCGCGCTTCAGCCACGGCGGGCAGGCTACGCAGGTGCTTTTCAATCAGCCAGCCGCAGGCGGCGCAACTGATGCCTTCCATGAGCAGGGTGGTTTCGGCGAGATCGCCGTCGTGACGCACAAACGGGGCTTGCACGTCGGCGCGGTCGTAGAGCGCCAGTTCGTCCACCAACTGCACGGGCAAGGCTTCGGGGTTGGCGGACGACTCGCTGCGATGCTGGTAATAGCTCTCCAGTCCACCGACGACGATTGCCTCAGCCACCGCCTGGCAACCCGGGCAGCAGAACTCGCGGCTTTCCCCGAGGACAACGGCGGTGAAGCGGCTGCCGGCCGGGACGGGCAGGGCGCAGTGGTAGCAGGAAAGTTGCGTGGTCATGAGGTGGAGTCTATATCGTTCGGGAGGGCCTCATCGCGAGCAGGCTCGCTCCCACAGGAGACCGCGATCCACTGTGGGAGCGAGCCTGCTCGCGATGCGCGAAGCGCGGTTTTAATTCTTCAGGTCTTCCGCGCCTTGCAGCGGCTCATCACCCAGCAGCAGATTTTTGTCATGGCTGACCTGCTCTTCTTCAAACAGGCGCCAGGTTTTGTCATCCTGCACACCCAGCAGCTCCACAAAACGACGGCCTTCGACCTTGTCGTTCAACTGGCCGATGTAGCGGCCTGCTTCAGTTTCGCTGCGAGCCAGGGTGATCTTGCGATCCTTTTCCGGTTGGGTCGGCGAGATCAGGTTCAGCTCCAGGGATTTCGGTTGGCTGTTGCCGGTCAGGCGCAGGTCAACCTCGCCGGTCACCTCATCAAGGTGAACGCTGGCGCGCACGAGCAGCGTCTGCGCCAGCATTTCACGATCGAGCGAGCGGTTGATGCCCTTGCCGGCCTCGTAGTAGTTGTCGTTGACCAGGTTGTCCGGGTTCTTCACCGCAATGGTCACCATGGACAGGGTCAGGGTCACCGAGCAGGTCAGAATCCCGATGATGATCCACGGCCAAAGGTGCTTATACCAAGGGCTTGCGGCGTTTGCTGCGGTCATGATCACTTCTCTCAACGAACTTGTGGGCCGATGAATCGGCTTTTGGCTTCAACGTGGACGCTGGCGTCATCGGCATCCTTGAGGATGAATTTCACCTCGTTGGTGCTCGATGGCAGTTTTTCCGGAGCGATGGACAACTCCACTGGCTGGCTGAAAATTTCCCCGGCGGCAACTTTGATTTCGCGCTGGCCTTGCAGCTTGAGGTCCGGCAGGCCGGCGGCTTCCAGCACATAGGTGTGATCGCGCTGGTCTTTGTTCATGATCTTCAGGCTGTAGACGTTTTCAATCCGGCCTTCGGCGTTCTCACGGTACAGCACGCGGTCTTTGCTGACATCGAAACCGACCAGCGCGCGCATGAAGAAGGCGGTTGCCAACAACGCCATCATCGCCAGCAGCACCACGGCATAACCGATCAGGCGCGGACGCAGTTTATGGGTTTTCTGCCCGGACAGGTTGTGCTCGGTGGTATAGCTGATCAGGCCGCGCGGGTAGTCCATCTTGTCCATGATGTTGTCGCAGGCATCGATACACGCAGCGCAACCGATGCACTCGATTTGCAGACCGTCGCGGATGTCGATGCCGGTCGGGCAGACCTGGACGCACATGGTGCAATCGATGCAATCGCCCAGGCCCTGGGCCTTGTAGTCGATGCCTTTTTTGCGCGGGCCACGGCTTTCACCACGACGCGGGTCGTAGGAGACGATCAGGGTGTCCTTGTCGAACATCACGCTCTGGAAGCGCGCATACGGGCACATGTAAACGCACACTTGCTCGCGCAACCAACCCGCGTTGCCGTAGGTAGCGAGGGTGAAGAAACCCACCCAGAAATACGACCAGCCATCGGCTTCACCGATGAAGAAGTCGATGGTCAGCTCGCGGATCGGCGAGAAGTAACCGACAAAGGTCATGCCGGTGACGAAGCCGATCAACAGCCACATCGAGTGTTTGCTGAGTTTTCGCAGCAATTTGTTGGCGCTCATCGGCGCCTTGTCGAGCTTGATGCGCTGGTTACGGTCACCTTCGGTGACCTTCTCACACCACATGAAAATCCACGTCCAGACGCTCTGCGGGCAGGTATAGCCGCACCAGACGCGACCGGCATAAACGGTGATGAAGAACAGACCGAAGGCGCTGACGATCAAAATCCCCGAGAGCAGGATGAAATCCTGAGGCCAGAAGGTCGCGCCAAAAATGAAAAATTTACGCTCCGGCAGATTCCACCAGACGGCTTGGTGACCGCCCCAATTCAGCCAGACGGTGCCGAAATACAACAGAAACAAAAACGCGCCGCCCATCATCCGCAGGTTGCGGAACAGGCCGGTGAAGGCGCGGGTGTAAATCTTTTCCCGAGAGGCGTAGAGATCGACGCTGTTGTTGGTGTTTTTGGCAGGCGGGGTAACGTCGTGTACCGGAATCTGGTTGCTCATCTGATGCATCCCACGGCAGTGGAAAAATGCCTCGGTCAGTACATGCCGACCGCGGTCAAAAAGAGGTAGTGCAGTGGCGCAATGATACGCCTGTAGCTCTAACTCAAGGGTGCGACCTTTGGTCACGTTGGTGGAAATCAACTGACAGTGTAATGACTTGAATCAATTGACTTGTGAATTATGGAGGGTTCTGCACGTGTCGGCGCTCAATTGGCCCATGGATTAATCAGTGCAACACCGCTGGATTGAAAATCGCTGATGT
This sequence comes from Pseudomonas sp. IT-P253, assembly GCF_949768125.1. Lineage (NCBI taxonomy): Bacteria > Pseudomonadati > Pseudomonadota > Gammaproteobacteria > Pseudomonadales > Pseudomonadaceae > Pseudomonas > Pseudomonas sp. IT-P253. The sequence continues at coordinate 5,719 of NZ_CATKPT010000007.1, forward strand.
TACGCGTGACCACCGTAAGGCCATGAACCAGCGCGGTCGCTGCGATCAAGGCGTCACTCTCATTAATACGGTCCGGAACATGTAAACTGGCACAGCGTAGTGCCACGGCAGCATCGACCGGCAGGATTCTGGCATCGAACGCCGGTATGACGTGTCGCTTCAGCCAGGTACGCAATATCTTTCCCTGCACGGGGTCGCGACGTTCCATTCGTAGAACTCCTGTCTCCAGTTCCTTCAAGGTAATGGCCGAAATAAACAGGCGTGGCGCGATGATGCTTTTGGCCCAGGCGACGACGTTTACATCAGCCTGGGGTTTGCGCAGTTCAGAAATCACATTGGTGTCGAGTAGAAACATCAGGACAGGTCCACGGGTCTATGAATGATCACGGCGCGCTCGGTTTCGAATTCGATGTCTGCCGCTTCTGGCATCACCAATAGGTCGACAATGTTTGCGCTGATGCCGGTCAGTTTTTGGTAGTCCTCAATGCTTAGCAGTACGTGAGCAGGCCTGCCACGATCAGTGATGATAACCGGCCCCTCGCGCGTGGCTTTTTTGGCACTACTTGTGTCCTGATTGAATTCACGGCTGGAAATGGTGGTGATGGCCATCATGTCTACCCCTCCTGAAAGTACTTTGTAGAAACGTTACTACTCGACAGTTCGTATCGCAACCTCAAAGGGGAGCAAGTCGCTACCACTGGTCGCTACGGGCCGCTCATGAACAGCCGAAACGAAAACGGCCCCGCCAATTCTCATTGGCGGGGCCGTTTAGTGTTGCGTCAGGCGTTTGCCTTACTGGGCGTCTGCCACCGGAGCCTTGTCACCGTGAGACAGGCTGTAGACGTAAGCGGCCAGCAGGTGAACCTTGTCGTTGCCTTGCAGCTGTTCTTGCGCAGGCATCTGGCCCTGACGGCCGTAACGGATGGTCTGCTGCAATTGAGCGAAGCTCGAACCGTAGATGAAGGCTGCCGGGTGGGTCAGGTTAGGTGCGCCCATGGCAGGGGTACCTTTGCCTTCCGGACCGTGGCAGGCCACGCAGTTGGCGGCGAACAGTTTCTGGCCGGCAACCGGGTCAGCCTTGGTGCCTTCCGGCAGCTTGCGGCCATCGAGGTTGGTCAGTACGAACGAGGCAACGTCCGCAACGCCTTGCTCGCCGATCACTTCAGCCCACGCAGGCATCACCGCGTGGCGACCGCCCATGATGGTGGTCTTGATGGTTGCCGGTTCGCCGCCCCAGCGCCAGTCGGCGTCGGTCAGGTTAGGGAAACCATACGCGCCTTTGGCGTCGGAACCGTGGCAGACCGAGCAGTTGGAGGCGAACAGGCGGCCACCCATCTTCAGGGCTTGCGGGTCCTTGGCGACTTCTTCGATCGGCATGGAAGCGAACTTGGCGAAGATCGGGCCGAACTTGGCGTCCGACTTGGCCATTTCCTTTTCCCACTCGTGAACGCCGGTCCAGCCGGTCTGGCCGTTGGCGAACGCGGTCTGCTTGTCGTTATCGAGGTAGTTGTAACCCGGCAGCAGGCCTTTCCAGTTGCCCAGGCCCGGGTACAGGACCAGGTAGCCCAGCGCGAAGATGATGGTGCCCACGAACAGCATGAACCACCATTTTGGCAGTGGGTTGTCGTACTCCTCGATCCCGTCGAAGGAGTGGCCAACCGTTTCTTCGGTGGCTTCGCTGCGCTGGCCCTTGCGGGTGGACAGCAGCAGCCAGGTCAGGGCGAAGATGGTGCCGAGACTGAGGACTGTGACGTACAGACTCCAGAACGTAGTCATTCTTTGTTACTCCTAGAAGCTTGCTCGACGTGCTTGATGGCTTCGGGATCATCCGCGAAAGGCAGCAAGGTTGCGTCCTCAAACTCCGACTTGCGCTTGGGACTGAACACCCACAGCGCCAGTCCAATGAAGGCCACCATTACAACAACGGTGCCCAGGCCACGAATCATCCCGATATCCATCTAAATCACCGTTTGCTTTTGATGATGGTGCCCAGGCCTTGCAGATAGGCCACCAGCGCGTCCATTTCGGTTTTGCCCTTCACAGCATCCTTGGCGCCGGCGATGTCTTCGTCGGTGTAAGGGACGCCGAGCGTGCGCAAGACTTCCATTTTCTTGGCGGTGTCTTTGCCGTCGAGCTTGTTTTCCACGAGGAACGGGTAGGCCGGCATTTTCGACTCAGGCACAACGTTGCGCGGGTTGTACAAATGCGCACGATGCCAGTCATCGGAGTAACGACCGCCGACACGGGCCAGGTCCGGACCAGTACGCTTGGAACCCCACAGGAACGGGTGGTCCCAGACGCTTTCACCGGCGACCGAATAGTGGCCGTAACGTTCGGTTTCAGCACGGAACGGGCGGATCATCTGCGAGTGGCAGCCGACACAACCGTTAGCGATAAAGATGTCGCGGCCTTCCAGTTCAAGCGCAGGGCGAGGCTTCATGCCTTCGACCGGCTTGTTGGTGACGTCCTGGAAAAACAGCGGAACGATCTGGGTCAGGCCGCCGATGCTGACGGCGATAACCATGAAGAAGGCCAGCAGGCCAATGTTCTTCTCGACTGCTTCATGCTTCATCAGTGAGCTCCAACTACAGCAATCTGAGCGGCGGCTTCGGCTTCAGCCGGGTTCGAGGCGCGTACGGTACGGAACACGTTGTAGGCCATGAACAGCATGCCGCTGGCAAAGAACGCACCGCCCAGGGCGCGAACGATGAAACCAGGGTGGCTGGCTTGCAGCGCTTCGACGAACGAGTAGGTGAGGGTGCCGTCATCGTTGATTGCACGCCACATCAGACCCTGGGTGATGCCGTTGACCCACATCGAGGCGATGTACAGAACGGTACCGATGGTCGCGAGCCAGAAGTGCGTGTTGATCAGGCCGGTGCTGTGCATGGCCGGGCGACCGAAGATTTTCGGGATCATGTGGTAGATGGCGCCGATCGAAATCATCGCTACCCAGCCCAAGGCACCAGCGTGTACGTGGCCGATGGTCCAGTCAGTGTAGTGAGACAGCGAGTTGACGGTCTTGATGGCCATCATCGGGCCTTCGAAGGTCGACATGCCATAGAAGGCCAGCGATACAACGAGGAAGCGCAGGATCGGGTCGGTGCGCAATTTATGCCAGGCGCCCGACAGGGTCATCATGCCGTTGATCATGCCGCCCCAGCTGGGTGCCAGCAGGATGATCGACATCGCCATGCCCAGGGATTGAGCCCAATCCGGCAGCGCGGTGTAGTGCAGGTGGTGCGGACCGGCCCAGATGTACAAGGTGATCAGCGCCCAGAAGTGCACGATGGACAGGCGATAGGAATAGATCGGACGCTCGGCCTGCTTCGGAACGAAGTAGTACATCATCCCCAGGAAGCCGGTGGTCAGGAAGAAACCGACCGCGTTGTGGCCGTACCACCACTGGATCATTGCGTCAGTCGCACCCGAGTAGGCCGAGTAGGACTTGAACAGGCTGACCGGCAGCGACATGTGGTTGACGATGTGGAGCATCGCAGTTACGAGGATGAAAGCACCGTAGAACCAGTTACCGACGTAGATGTGCTTGGTCTTGCGCTTCATGATAGTGCCGAAGAACACCAGTGCATAAACGACCCAGACAATGGCCAGCAGAATAGCGAGTGGCCATTCCAGCTCCGCATATTCCTTGGTGGTGGTGTAACCCAGCGGCAAGGTTATGCCGGCGCCGACGATCACCGCTTGCCATCCCCAGAAGTGGAAGGCGGCCATGCTGTCGGAAATCAGTCGCGTTTGGCAGGTTCGCTGCACGACGTAATAAGAAGTGGCAAACAGAGCACACCCACCGAAGGCGAAAATCACCAGGTTGGTGTGCAACGGGCGTAAGCGTCCAAAAGTCGTCCACGGCAGACCGAAATTCAATTCCGGCCATACGAGCTGTGAGGCGATGAAGACACCGAGCCCCATGCCAAGGATCCCCCAGACCACCGTCATGATGGCGAACTGGCGGACTACCTTATAGTTATAAGCAGTCGGACTGATTGCTGTGCTCATTCTAAGGTTCCACGGTTTGGGTGTTTTATTAGGAGTAAAAATCGGTCGCAAGTATGGAGAAAGCAGGGGGTCATTGCAACGCGCCATGACCTGTATCAATGCTTTCTAAAGCTGATTCTGCGGCCTTTCCATGCGCCGCGTAAGGACAAAATTGCCCGTGGGCAAAATGTCGCCGCGGACAAAAAAGGCGAGGGGTTCAGGTCGGTTGTAACTGGGTGTGTTGAAACGCAACGATCGGGTGACAGACGGCAATTGGCGCGACAGCCGGTATCTACCAGCCTTTGCGGTCCGTGACTGAACAGATTCGTCTAACACATCGGGTCAGGTCGACCTGGAACCGGCTCATTGCCAGTCCGCATCGGGGGAAGCTTAGACCCGAATCTGGTGAACCGAAAGGAGGACCAACGGAGGGTGCGACAATGGGTCGCAAAGGGGCAGGGAACTGCCGCAATCCGGAGAATGCGGCAGCAGAGCGGTCAAGAATTATTCGCTTTTGTCTTTAGCCTGCAAACGTTCGGTATTCAACCCGTGAGACAGGCTGTAAACGTAGGCGGCCAGCAGTTGCACCTTGTCATTGCCGAGCAGTTCGTTCTGCGCCGGCATATGTCCCTGGCGGCCATGACGGATAGTTTGTTGCAGTTGCGCCAGGCTTGTACCGTAAATAAAACCGGCCGGGTGCGTCAGATTCGGCGCACCCATGGCTTCAGTGCCGTGGCCGTTTGCCCCATGACAGGCTACGCAGGTGGTGCTGAACACTTGCTGTCCAGCGACCAGGTCGGCGCTACTGTCCGCAGGCAACGGCAGGCCGGCCAGGTCATGACGCACATAGGCCGCGACATTCTTCACGCCAGCTTCACCGAGGATTTCACCCCAGGCCGGCATCGCCGCCATGCGACCGCCCATGATGGTGGTTTTGATCATCTGCGCGTCACCGCCCCAACGCCAATCGCTGTCCGTCAGGTTCGGGAAGCCGAAAGCACCTTTGGCATCCGAGCCGTGGCAGACCGAGCAGTTGGAGGCAAACAGGCGACCGCCCATTTTCAGCGCCTGCGGATCATTGGCCACTTCCTCCAGCGGCATCGCGGCAAATTTGGCGAAGATCGGCCCGAACTTCGCGTCCGCCTTGTTCATCTCCTTTTCCCATTCATGGACGCCGGTCCAGCCGTCCTCATAGCCCGGCAGGATGCCTTTCCAGTTGCCCAGGCCCGGATAAAGAATCAGATAACCCACGGCAAACACCAACGTACCGGCGAACAGCATGAACCACCACTGTGGCAACGGATTGTCGTACTCCTCGATGCCGTCGAAGCTGTGGCCCATGGTCTGGTCGACGCTGCCCTTGGTTTCGCCCTTGCGGGTGCCGATCAGCAGCCAGGTCAAGCCGATCAGGCTGCCAAGGGTCAGTACGCAGATCCACGTACTCCAGAATGTGGTCATGGCCGGGTACTCCGTGTGGTTGCAGGTTCTTGGGTGCGGTCGGGTTGTGGCTCATCGGCGAACGGCAGCAGGCGCGCTTCGGCGAATTCCGAACTGCGCTTGCCGCTAAACACCCACAACGCGAGGCCGACGAAGGCCACGAACACCACGACCGTGCCCAGGCCGCGGATCATTCCACTGCTCATTTCAATGACCATGGCTCACCTCTTGCTCTTGATGGCAGTGCCGAGCACTTGCAGGTAGGCGACCAGTGCATCCATTTCGGTCTTGCCCTTGAGCGATTCCGTTGCACCGGCGATATCGTCGTCGGTGTACGGCACGCCGAGGGTACGCATGACGCGGATCTTGGTTTCGATGTGGCTGCTGTCGAGTTGATTGGCCACCAACCACGGGTAAGCGGGCATCTTCGATTCCGGCACCACGTTGCGCGGGTTGTACAAGTGCGCGCGGTGCCAGTCTTCGGAGTAACGACCGCCGACCCGGGCCAGGTCCGGACCCGTACGTTTCGAGCCCCACAGGAACGGGTGATCCCAAACGCTTTCACCGGCCACCGAGTAGTGCCCGTAACGTTCGGTCTCGGCGCGGAAAGGCCGGATCATCTGCGAATGACAGCCGACGCAGCCTTCGCGGATGTAAATGTCGCGACCTTCCAATTGCAGCGCGGTGTAGGGCTTCATGCCTTCCACCGGTTTATTGGTCACGTCCTGGAAGAACAGCGGGACGATCTGGGTCAGGCCGCCGATGCTCACGGCAAGGACCATTAGCAACAGCAGCAGGCCGACGTTTTTCTCGATTGTTTCGTGTTTCATGGCGGACTCCTCAGGCCATCTGCGCGGCAGCGGCGGCTTCGGCAGGCTGCGAGGCCCGCACGGTACGCCAGGTGTTGTAGGCCATCAGCAACATGCCGCTGAGGAAGATCGCACCGCCCACCAGTCGCACGACGAAGCCTGGGTGGCTGGCCGCCAGGGTTTCGACGAAGGAGTAGGTCAGCGTGCCGTCTTCGTTCACAGCGCGCCACATGAGGCCCTGAGCGATGCCGTTGACCCACATCGAAGCGATGTAGAGCACGGTGCCGATGGTGGCGAGCCAGAAGTGCGCGTTGATCAGACCGATGCTGTGCATCTGTGGTCGGCCGAAGATTTTCGGAATCATGTGATACAGCGCACCGATGGAGATCATCGCCACCCAGCCGAGGGCGCCGGCGTGTACGTGGCCGATGGTCCAGTCGGTGTAGTGGGAGAGGGCGTTGACGGTTTTAATCGCCATCATCGGCCCTTCGAAGGTCGACATGCCGTAGAACGCCAGGGACACCACGAGGAAGCGCAGAATCGGGTCGCTGCGCAACTTATGCCAGGCGCCCGAGAGCGTCATCATCCCGTTGATCATCCCGCCCCAGCTGGGAGCCAGCAGGATCAGCGACATCACCATGCCCAGCGACTGTGCCCAGTCCGGCAGCGCGGTGTAGTGCAAGTGGTGCGGACCGGCCCAGATGTACAAGGTGATCAGGGCCCAGAAGTGCACGATCGACAGGCGATACGAGTACACCGGGCGTTCGGCCTGTTTCGGCACGAAGTAGTACATCATCCCGAGGAAACCGGCGGTCAGGAAGAAGCCCACCGCGTTGTGGCCGTACCACCACTGAACCATGGCGTCAGTCGCGCCGCCGTACAGCGAGTAGGACTTGGTCAGGCTGACCGGAATTTCCAGGTTGTTGACGATGTGCAGTATTGCGACGGTGATGATGAACGCACCGAAGAACCAGTTGCCGACATAGATGTGCTTGGTCTTGCGCTTGGCCAGTGTGCCGAAGAACACGATGGCGTAGGCGACCCAGACGATGGTGATCAAGATGTCGATCGGCCATTCAAGCTCGGCGTATTCCTTGGAACTGGTGTAGCCCAACGGCAGGCTGATAGCTGCCAGGAGAATCACCAGCTGCCAGCCCCAGAAGCAGAACGCGGCGATTTTCGGCGCGAACAATTGGGTCTGGCAGGTGCGTTGCACCGAATAGAACGAACTGGCGAACAGGGCGCAACCGCCGAAAGCGAAAATCACCGCGTTGGTGTGCAATGGGCGCAGACGCCCGAAACTGGTCCACGGCAAATTGAAGTTGAGTTCGGGCCAGACCAACTGGGCCGCGAGAAAAACCCCGAGCCCCATGCCGACGATGCCCCACACCACCGTCATAATGGCGAATTGGCGGACCACCTTGTAGTTGTAGGCGGTACTGATAGAAGTGTTCATGGTTCCCCATCCACGGTTCAGCCGAAGTGAAGGCCCGTCTTTGCGAGTAAGCCGCGCAAGGCAGACGCTCCCTTCGCCTGGAGTTATAGGCAGACTAAAAGCGAGGCAAGCATGGACAAACAGCACAAGGCCAGTATTGACGGGGATCAATGGGCGCAGTGCCTGCGGGATCATGGATGGTTGTGGAATGCCGCTGTGGCGCCGGCATCGGCGACGTTGATCCTCGCTCATGGCGCGGGTGCGCCCATGGACAGCGGCTGGATGAACGACATGGCTGCACGCCTTGCCGATCAAGGCGTCAACGTACTGCGCTTCGAGTTTCCCTACATGGCGCAACGACGTGCCGATGGCGGTAAACGGCCACCGAATCCGGCACCAAAACTGTTGGAATGCTGGCGTGAGGTCTATGCCGTGGTGCGACGCCATGTCACTGGGCGTCTGGCCATCGGCGGCAAGTCCATGGGCGGGCGGATGGCCAGTTTGCTCGCGGATGAATTGGGCGCGGATGCGCTGGTGTGTCTGGGGTATCCGTTCTATGCCGTTGGCAAACCGGAGAAACCGCGGGTGGAGCATTTGGCTGCGCTTAAGACGCCGACACTGATTGTGCAGGGCGAACGGGATGCGTTGGGTGATCGTGAGGCGGTCGAGGGATATGTGCTATCGCCGAGCATCGAAGTGTTTTGGCTGGCGGCGGGGGATCACGATTTGAAACCGTTGAAGGCGTCCGGGTTTACCCATGAGCAGCATCTGGCGGCTGCGGCTGAGAAAGTTGCCTCATTCCTTCAGTGATGTTTGGGGTGTTGCTCAGGGCCTCTTCGCGGGCAAGCCTCGCTCCTACGGGTTATGCGCCGATCATGCGGACGCTGATAACCCGTAGGAGCGAGGCTTGCCCGCGAAGAGGTCCGGACAGCCGACATCACTTTCGGGCTGGCAATAAAAAACCCGGAAGCTTTCACTGTCCGGGTTTCTATCTTTCCAATCATCGTCAGCGATTAAACCGCTCCACCAACGAATACTGGGTATTCGCGGTTTTGGTCAGTTCTTCACTCAACAGCGCCGAGTGTTGTGCCTGCTCCGAGGTCTGGTCCGCCAGTTGCGAGATGTTGCTGATGTTGCGGCTGATTTCTTCGGCGACGGCGCTTTGCTCTTCGGTCGCCGCAGCGATCTGGGTGGTCATGTCGGTAATGTTGGCCACCGCTTCACTGATCCCCACCAGCGCCTGATCCGCTTCCAATACCCGCGCCACACCTTCTTCGGCCTGACGATGCCCGGCTTCCATGGTTTGCACCGCCGTGCTGGCGGTTTGCTGGAGTTTGGCGATCAGGGCGTGAATCTGTCCGGTGGATTCACTGGTGCGTTGCGCCAGTTGGCGGACTTCATCGGCGACCACCGCAAAACCACGACCCATCTCGCCAGCACGCGCGGCTTCGATAGCCGCGTTCAACGCCAGCAGGTTGGTCTGGTCGGCGATGCCTTTGATCACATCGACCACACCGCCGATTTCGTCGCTGTCCTTGGCCAGTTGCGTCACGGTCAGGCCGGTTTCACCGACCACCACCGACAGGCGCTGGATGGCTTCACGGGTTTCACCGGCGATGTCGCGGCCGCGACCGGTCAGGCGATTGGCTTCCTGAGTCGCGTCGGCGGTGCGCTGCACGTGGCTGGCGACTTCCTGTGTGGTAGCCGCCATCTGATTGACGGCGGTGGCCACTTGCTCGGTTTCGACGCGCTGGCGTTCCAGTCCGGTGGAGCTGTTGTGCGCCAGGGTGTCGGACTGTTTCGCTTGCGCGGTCAGGTGCTCGGCGGTGTCTTGCAGACGGGTCAGGCACGTTTTCAGGCGTGCTTCCTGGCTGAGGATCGACATTTCCAGGCGTGCCTGAGCACCGCGGCTGTCAGTGTACATCTGCGCGATCAAAGGGTCGGACGTGGTCTGCTCGGTCAGGCGCAGCAAACGCTTGAGGCCACGCTGCTGCCAGCTCAGGCCCATCAAGCCCAGTGGCACCGAAAGACCGGCGGCAAGGGCGAAGCCCCATTGGGAGTTGAGGGTTGCGCCGATCATGAAGCTCAACTGGCTGACCAGAATGAACGGCAGCCAGTCCTGAAGCACCGGCAGCCATTTATCGCTTGAGGGAACCGCCGACTTGCCCTGATTGATGCGTTGGTAGAGCGCTTCGGCACGCTGGATCTGTTCGGCGGTGGGTTTGATCCGCACCGACTCATAACCAATGACCTGCTGGCCATCAAACACCGGCGTCACATAGGCGTTCACCCAATAGTGGTCACCGCTCTTGCAGCGATTCTTGACAATGCCCATCCATGGCAAGCCTTGCTTAAGCGTGCCCCACATGTGTGCGAACACCGCGGATGGAACGTCAGGATGACGGACCAGGTTATGCGGCGCGCGGATCAGTTCCTCACGAGAAAACCCGCTGATCTCGACGAAAGCGTCGTTGCAGTAGGTGATCACACCCTTGGCATCGGTGGTGGAAATCAACCGTTGCTGAGCCGGGAAAGTCCGCTCGCGTTGTGTAATTGGCTGGTTGTTACGCATGGCATTTTCAATCCGTGAGGCTTTCAGAAGTTGTCGGCTGCACCGCGAATTTATTGAATTCTTTTTTATTAATCAGACGAGGGTCTCAATTTTTTTGCGCCGCGCTGATTGGGCCGGCCCTCCCAACGGGTGGCTATTCAGGTTTCCCTCAGGGGACTGGACGCGTATGATTCGCCGCTGTCTTTTGTAGGACGCTGGCTGGGTACGAGCAGGATTTTAGCGACACAACCTTTATAAGGTGTCGCCGGTTTCCCGGCATTTAAATTAATGGACGTTGATTGTTGCCCCACCTTTGGAAAAAGGTTGGGTATAAAAAGGGCTTGTAGCAATGCGTAAGAAAGTTGCAATCATAGGGACGTCGTTCCGTTTTCCAGGCTCTACTTCTGCAACTTTTTGGCCGCACCTGTTAGATCGGCAGAGCTTCATCACTGAAGCAGATTTTTCGCGCTGGTCCAAAGACGAGTTCCTGCACCCGGACAAGGCCAACCCGGCGACGTCCTATACCTTCGCGTCTGGCTCGCTTGGCGATATCTCCACCTTCGACGCGGGCTTTTTCAATATTTCCCCGCGAGAAGCCGCGATCATGGATCCTCAGCAACGCCTGTTGCTGGAGCTCGGCTGGGAAGTATTCGAGAACGCCGGAGTCAAGCCCTCAAGCCTGCGCGGCAGCGATTGCGGCGTTTACCTGGGCATTGCCAGCATCGATTACAGCTACCGGTTGGCGCATGACTTGTCGGCGATCGAAGCGGCCACTGCCACGGGCAACACCTTCAGCATTGCGGCCAACCGGCTCTCTTATTTTTACGACCTGCAAGGTCCGAGCATGGCCATCGACACGGCGTGCTCGTCTTCTCTGATTGCGTTTCACCAGGCGTGCCAGGCGATTCAGAACGGTGATATCGAACAGGCACTGGCCGGCGGTATCAGCCTGCACCTTCACCCGTTCGGCTTCCTGATTTTTTCCAAGGCGTCGATGCTCTCGCGCACTGGCCAGTGCCATGTTTTCGATGAGTCCGCCGACGGTTATGTCCGGTCCGAAGGGGCGGGCCTGTTCTATCTGAAGGATTACGACAAGGCCGTCGCGGACGGTAACCAGATCCTGGCCGTTGTTGCCGGCACTGCAGCGAACACCGATGGCCGCAAGTCGAGTCTGACTGTGCCGAGTGCCGAAGCGCAAAGCGCGCTGATGACGCAGGCTTACGCCACGGCCGGCATCGACGCCACGCAGATCGATTACCTTGAGGCGCACGGCACCGGCACACCGGTTGGCGATCCGATTGAAAGCCGCGCCATTGGCGAAGCGCTTGGCAAGCAACGCCCGGCCGACCAGCCGTTGCTGATCGGCTCGATCAAAAGCAACATCGGCCACCTTGAAGCCGCGTCCGGCGTTGCCGGTTTGATGAAGGCGCTTTTCTGCGTGATTGAACGCCAGGTGCCGGCCACCATCGGCATTACCAAACTCAACCCGAACATCCCGTTCGCCGATCTCAACTTGCAGGTCGTCACTGAAACCCAGGCACTCAAGCCCACTGGCAAACTGGTGGTGGGGGTCAATTCGTTCGGTTTCGGCGGTGCGAACGCGCACGTTATTTTGCAAAGCCCACCGCAGGCCGATGAAGCGCCAGCCTCGACCGATCACACGGTGCCGCTGATTGTGTCGGCCAAGGACCACGCAGGCCTGGTCGCTCAGTCGGAGCAGTTCGCCCGGTTTTTGTCCGAGTCCGCCGAGGCAAGCCTTTACGACGTTGCCTATCAGTCACTGGTGCGTCGCGACATTCACCCCCAGCGTGTCGTGGTGTTTGGCGCCGATGCTCGACAGAGTGCTCAGGCACTGCTCGATTTCGCGACCGATCCCGGGGTGCCGAGTCAGTCGGCGGTGCTCGAAAGCGGTCTGGCGCTGGAGCATCCGAAAGGCCCGGTGTTCGTTTATTCCGGCAATGGCTCGCAGTGGCAAGGCATGGGCAAGTCGTTGCTCGCTGACCCGGTGTTCTACAGCGCCGTGGCTGAGGTGGACGCCATTTTCGAACCGCTGGCGGGTTACTCGCTGCGGGCGGAACTGGCCGGCGACAATGGCGAAGACCGCTATCAACTGACCGAGATTGCACAACCGGCACTGTTTGCGTTGCAAGTCGGTATCACGCGGATGCTGGCTGCAAAAGGTGTTCTGCCAGTGGCTGTCACTGGGCACAGCGTGGGTGAAGTTGCCGCGGCCTGGGCTTGCAGTGCCCTGACCCTCAAGGACGCCACGCGGGTTATTTACCACCGCAGTCGTTTGCAAGGATTGACCAAAGGTAGCGGGCAAATGTCAGCGGTTGGTCTGTGCGGCGAAGACACCGCCAGCCTGCTGCAAACGCTCAACCTGCACCACGACCTGGTGGTCGCCGGTGAGAACAGCTTCAAGGGCGCAACAGTTGCCGGTCCGCAAGCCGCACTGGACGTTCTGGAACAGGCGCTGACCGAGCGACAGGTCTTCGTTCGGCGTCTAGGCCTCGACTACGCGTTCCATTCGCCGGCCATGGACGTGATCCGTGATGCGCTGATCGACGTGTTGAGCGATGTGGTGCCGGGGCCATCACGCATTCCGATGTATTCGACCGTGACTGGCGACGAACTGGCCGGTGAACGACTGGACGCCGAGTACTGGTGGCAAAACATCCGCTTGCCAGTGCTGTTCCAGTCCGCCACCGAAAAACTCGCCGAGCAGGGCTATAACGTTTTCGTCGAGGTGGGGCCGCATCCGATTCTGCGTTCGTACGTGGCCGACGCGCACAGCCGTCAGGAACGGCAAGCCGTCGTGATCGCGACGGATCTGCGTGGCAAAGAAAGCCCGCAACTGATCGATCGCACCATGGCGAAAGTCTTGATCGCCGGCATGGACATTCGGCATGAGTGCCTGTTTACGCACACCGGTCGATTCGTGCAGTTGCCTAATTACGCCTGGCAACGCGAGCGTCATTGGCTCCCGCAGACCCCCGAGTCTTCCGGTCGCCTTCAGCGCGAACGGGTTCATCCGTTGTTGGGCTACGCGCTGCCCGGGCATGAACTGACCTGGGACAATCGCCTGGACACCCAGCTGTTCCCGTCGCTGGGTGACCACATGGTCGGTGATGCTGTGTTGTTCCCGGGCGCCGGTTTCACCGAAGTTGCGCTGGCCGCTGCATTGAAGTATCAGCCAGGCGAGTACGTGGAAATCGAAGAGCTGGAAATCCACAGCCCATTGTTGTTGCACGCCGATTCCTCCAAGCAGGTCCGAGTGGTGGTCGACAACACCGACGGTGCGCTGTCCATCGTTTCGCGTAGCACGGCCCAGACCGAACCGTGGGTTCAGCATGTGAGCGCCAGATTTCCCGGCGAAGCCCGCGGTGGTTTGCTCGCCGGCACCGCGCCGGCCTTGCCGAGCCGCGCACCGGACTTCACCTCGGCGGATCATCTGGCGCTGACCCGTACGGTCGGTCTCAATTACGGCCCGGCCTATCAGGCGGTAGCAGACGGCTGGATTGACGACAATCAAGTGTTGGCGCGGCTTACCGTTCCACAGCTGATCGAGGCGGAACTCACGAGCTTGCATGTGCACCCGGCATTACTCGACAGTGCTTTCCAGTTGATCACTCAACTGCTTGGCCGTGACCCCAAGAGCCGTAAGGGCCTGGCGTTCATACCGGTCAAACTCGGACGTATCTGTTTCGCAACGGGTAGCCGGCCGCCGTGCCTGGCACAGGTCCGGCTGGTGCGTCGTTCGGAACATTCGCTGTTGGCGGACTTCACGCTGTACGACGCCGAAGGCCGTGCGGTCATTTGCATCAAGGACGCACGTTTCCGGGGTGTGCGCCTGCACAAGGATCGCAGCGGCGACCTGAAACTGGTGGACTTCGTCGGGATTGCCAAACCCTATCCCGTCGCTGGCCCTCGTTCGCCACTGACCGGCTCGCTGCTGGGCGCGACCTTGCAGCAACAGATTGCCGCGATTGCGGGCGATCCGGCGCTGGCCCGTTATGCCAATGAAATCGATCCGCTGCTCGACAACCTGTGCGGCAGTTTCCTCTGGGAAGCCATCGAGCAACTTGGCGGTGAACTCTCGCGGCAGCAGCGTTCGAGCTGGGGCCCCGAGGCGCATGCGCTGTCGGGTTACCTCGATCATTTGCTGGCGCTGGCTGTGGAAGAGGGCAGCCTGCTCCTGACCGCTGAAGGCAACTGGCAAGTCGCCGATCAAGGCGAGCGAGCGAGCGCGCAAGTCATTTGGCAGGAACTGTTCCGCAGTTATCCTGAACACTTCCAGATCATACATTCGGTCGGCCGTATCGGCGTGCATCTGCTGGCGTTGTTGAGCGGGCAAGTGAGCATCACGCAACTGCTGCCACGGGAAACTTCTGCGGCGCAATTGACCCGCCAGGTACTCGGCACCGCCGGCTATCACGCCTTGCTCGGCAGCGTGCGCGCGCACATCGCCAAATGCCTGAGCGTGCTGCCTGACGGCCAGCGTTTGCGTATTGTCGAGCTGGGTTTTGACGGTGTGCCCTTGGCAGCTGACCTCGCTACGACGCTGGACTTCGACCGCATTGACTATCAGTACTGCGCCGAAAACATTGATCAGGTATCGATGCTTCAGGCGGAGTTTGCCCAGTTGCAAATCATGACCCTGGCCGATTTCGCGCAATTGCCGAAGGTGCCGGGCAACGACTTCGATCTGGTGCTGGTCACCACTGACCTGGCGCCACTGGACTCGGTCAGCCTAGGCCTGCAACACGTAGCCACACGCCTTTGCGCCCACGGTGAACTGCTGTTGTTGGCGCAACACCCCGCGCGTTGGGCGGACTTTATCTTCGGCGCGCAAGCGTCCTGGTGGCTGGCCGGGCACGGACAGCAACGGCTGTCGGTGCAACAGCGTCCAGGTTTCTGGCAGCAGCAATTGCAGCGTCATGGTCTCAACGTGTCAGAGCCGTTGGAGCTGATCCCTCACACGGCTTGCGGCAGCTACCTGTTGGTGGCGGCTGCGCACACACCGAAGCCCCTTGAAGTTGAGGCTGAACCGGCGCGCCAGAACTGGTTGCTGGTGGCCAGCGAACAGGGAGCGGACGCGCCATTTGCCCGCGCCTTGGCGGCGACCCTGCGCGAGCATGGTCAGGACGTTGCGCTGCTGGCCCCGGATTCTGCCACCGGATTGGCGGATCAATTGCGTCTCACCGGTGCCACACCGCACCACGTGGTGATGCTGGCGGGCCTATTCGCCACGCAAGGGTTGGATGCTCAGGCAGACCGTTGCATGCTGGCCGCCGCGATCACTCAGGCGTGTGAGGCGGTGGGCATTGCGCCGGATTGCTGGCTGCTGACCTCTGGCGCCGCCGTTCATTTGCTGCCCTTTGGCGCTCGAACCGAAAGCACCGTGCAAGGGCTGGCTGATGCTGCCCTGTGGGGCTTCGGTCGAACCCTGGCCAACGAGGCGGTCGGGTGCCGCGTGCGCTTGCTCGACCTGGCCACCGACTGCAGTGTCGAAGCACTGCTGCCAGCGCTGTTGCAGGCCGATGACGAAACCGAACTGGCGATCAGCGCCGCGGGTGATCGCTACGTTGCCCGATTGCGCATCCAGCCTGATGACGTGCCGGGTGACACGCTCCAGCATGCAACCACCCAGATCAAACTGGGCTTCGATTTACCGGGTCAGCTGCGCAATTTGCGTTGGGAAAGCCGAGCCCCGCTGATGCCGGCCGGTGATGAGTTGGACATCGAAGTCCAGGCCACCGGTTTGAATTTTCGGGACGTCATGTATGCCCTGGGTCTGCTCTCCGATGACGCCATTGAAAACGGCTTTTCGGGCCCGACCCTGGGCTTTGAATTCGCCGGTGTGGTGCGCGGAAAAGGCGAGGTGGTCGAGGGGGATTTCCAGCCGGGCGACCGTGTTGTCGGGTTCGGCCCGTCGAGCTTCGCCAACCGTCTGGTGACCAATGCCAACGCGGTCGCGCGCATTCCTGAGGGCATGTCGTTCGAAGCAGCGGCAACGATTCCAAGCACGTTCTTCACCGTCTATTACGCGGTGCATTACCTGGCGCGGCTTGAGCCTGGCGAGAAGATCCTGATCCACGGCGCGGCCGGTGGCGTCGGCATCGCCGCTATCCAGATCGCCAAATGGTGTGGGGCCGAAATTTACGCCACTGCCGGCAGTGACGAGAAGCGCGACTTCCTGCGCCTGCTCGGCGTCCAGCACGTGTTTGACTCCCGTTCGCTGGCGTATGCCGACGACATTCTGGCGATCACCGATGGCCGGGGTGTGGACGTGGTGCTCAACTCGCTGGCGGGCGAGGCAATCAACCGCAACCTGCGAGTGCTCAAACCGTTCGGGCGTTTCCTTGAGCTCGGCAAGCGCGATTTCTATCAGAACACCAAGATTGGCCTGCGACCGTTCCGCAACAACATCAGCTACTTCGGCATCGATGCCGATCAGCTGATGAGCGAGCGTCCGCTGCTGACCCGCCGGTTGTTCAGCGAAATGATGGGTCTGTTCCAGGACGGTGTCCTGACGCCGCTGCCGTATCGCGTCTTCGATGCCAATGAAGTCGTCGAGGCTTTCCGCTACATGCAGCAGGCGCGGCAGATCGGCAAAATCGTCGTCACCTATAGCACGCCGATTCAACAGGTCTTCAGTGCACCGGTGGCTCAGCCGCCAGCGTTGCAGCTGTCGGCCGATGGCGCTTATCTGGTCACCGGCGGTCTCAGCGGATTTGGTCTGCGCACCGCGCGATGGCTGGTGGAAAAAGGCGCTCGTCATCTGGTGTTGCTGGGTCGCCGTGGCGCCGCCACCGAAGAAGCGCAGCCAATGCTGGCGATCTGGCGCGAGCAGGGTATCGAGGTTCAAGCGCTGGCGTGCGATATCACCGACGCCGCGCAATTGAAGTCGGTCATGGCGCGTATCGAAGCCAGTGCCCAGCCGTTGCGCGGTGTCGTGCACGCGGCCACCGTGTTCGACGACGGACTGATTCGCAACCTGACCCCACAACACGTGCAACGGGTACTTGAGCCCAAAGCCAAAGGCGCGCAATACCTGCACGAAATGACCGCGCACCTGGCGCTGGACTTCTTCGTACTGTTTTCCTCGGCAACCACGTTGTTCGGCAACCCGGGTCAAGCCAACTATGTCGCGGCCAACCATTGGCTCGAAGCCCTGGCCCGCCATCGCCTGGCTCTCGGTCTGCCTGCGACCAGCGTGCTGTGGGGCGCCATCGACGATGCGGGTTTCCTCGCGCGTAACGAGGACATCAAAGACGCCCTGCAAAGTCGAATGGGCGGCAAGGCGTTACTCTCGCAAGTGGCGCTGGATACCCTCGAGCGACTACTCCTGCAACAGCGTTCCGGGCTCGGTGTGCTGGAGCTCGACTGGAAAGCGCTGTCGCGTTTCCTGCCGGCGGCGAACACGCCGAAGTTCAGCGAACTGGCCCGTTTCAATGGCGGCGAACAAAGCGAGGAAAGCGATGTCGACGACATCCAGCGGTTGCTGGTCGAGCTGAATGAACAGGAACTGACGGAGCTGTTCGGTGAAATGCTCAAACAGGAAATCAGCGAAATCCTGCGCTTGCCGGCCAACAAGCTCGACATCAACCGTCCGCTGCAGGAGTTGGGGCTGGACTCGTTGATGAGTGTCGAGTTGGTGGTTGCGGTCGAGGGACGTTTCGGGATTCGCCTGCCGGTGATGGAACTGAGCGAAACCTCCAGCATCGCCAAATTGACCGGGCGGATTCTCGAACTGCTGCGTGGCAACCAAGAGCACGCCGAGTTGCAGGACAGCGTCGATACGCTGCAATCGCGGGCGGCCGATGCGCTGTCGCGTCACGGCGCGGAGCTGTCCCGGGAGGACATTGCGCAATTGAGCGATGGACTCAATGGCCCGGATTCCAACCTCACTCGTTTGATTAACTGATTCGGACTATGACCAATAAATCCTCCCCCGGGCTTGCCACTTCGATGAAAGACAAGCTGATCCAGCAAGCCCTGGAACGGCGTCTGCGGCAGACGACTGATGTCGCGCCAGGGCCTTCGCTGGAGGGCATGAACGGAGCGGCGCACAGCGTGCCGGAACAGTTTTATCGCTTCGATCTGCACCCCGGCTATCAGCAGCTGCGGATCATGCTCGACGGTGCGGCGCGTTTCGGGCTGACCAATCCGTTCTTCAAATTGCATGAAGGGTTGGCGGGCGCGGAAACCGTGATCCAGGGCGCCCGTTATGTGAATTACGCCAGCTACAACTACCTGGGTTATTCCGGGCACCCGGCGGTGACAGCGGCGGCGAAAGCGGCCATTGATCACTACGGGACGTCGGTGTCCGCCAGCCGCCCGGTTTCGGGCGACCGGCCGATCCACCGTGAGCTGGAGCGCGAGCTGGCTGACCTGTACGAAGTGGAGGACGCCATTACGTTTGTCAGCGGTCATGCGACTAACGTGACCACCATCGGTTACCTGTTCGGCCCGCGGGATTTAATCCTGCATGACGAACTGATCCACAACAGCGTGCTACAAGGTGTGCAATTGTCCGGCGCACGACGCCTGAGTTTTGCGCACAACGACTGGGAAGCCCTCGACCGTGTGCTGGGCGATCAGCGTCAGCATTTCGAACGTGTGCTGGTGGTGCTTGAAGGCATCTACAGCATGGATGGGGATTACCCGGACCTGCCGCGTTTTGTCGAACTGAAGAAAAAACACAAAGTATTTTTGATGGTCGATGAAGCGCACTCGCTGGGCGTCATGGGGCAGACGGGCAAGGGCATCCGCGAACACTTCGGCCTGGCCGGTGGTGACGTGGATATCTGGATGGGCACCTTGAGTAAAAGCCTGGCCAGTTGTGGTGGCTATATTGCCGGCGAAGCCGCGCTGG
Organism: Pseudomonas sp. IT-P253; assembly: GCF_949768125.1. Lineage (NCBI taxonomy): Bacteria > Pseudomonadati > Pseudomonadota > Gammaproteobacteria > Pseudomonadales > Pseudomonadaceae > Pseudomonas > Pseudomonas sp. IT-P253. The sequence continues at coordinate 24,822 of NZ_CATKPT010000007.1, forward strand.
TCGAGCACCTGAAGTTTCTTGCGCCGGGTTTTTTGTACAGCGTTGGCATGCCCGCATCGGTGGCCGCCGCGGCGCTGGCCGCGTTGCGTTGCCTGCGTGAAGACCGCGAGCGGGTGGCGACGCTTCAGGCCCGAGGCCAACAGTTTTTGCAGTTGGCCAAAGAGGCGGGTCTGGACACCGGCACCAGCACGGGGTTGGCGGTGATTCCGGTGATTACCGGTAGCTCGCTCAAAGCCACGCAATTGTCCTGGGCGTTGTCGCGTCGAGGCATCAACGCCCAGCCGATCCTTCACCCGGCGGTGCCGGAGAAAGCGGCCCGTGTCCGGTTCTTCGTGTCGTGCCTGCACACACCGGAGCAAATCGCCGACACCGTCAGCACCGTGGCGCAGGAACTGCAAAAGTTATAGACCGAGCATGCCGTTGATGTAGCGCCGGACCTGTCGATAACGCGCGCAGCTGTCGAGCAAACCAGTCTCGGGTCCGGCAACGTGTTCCGGGCTGCAGGGCATGCCGCGAACCTGCACCAGTCGCTGCACATCTGCGTCCGGCACCATTTTCCGCCGCCCGGCCATTGAATGGTGCGGTCTGCGATCTATCACCAGCGAGGCCGATGCGCGGCGTCCCGGTGACGGCATCGCGTCCGGACTGATGCGCCAAAGCGGTACGCCGTGCGCCTCCGCACGCTGGTGCAAATCTGCCGCTTCACCGCCAGCCCAAACCAGCAGTTTGCCGTCCTCGCGAACCACTTTCGTCATCAGCTGGGTGTTGTCACTGGTGAACTGCACGCGACCCCAGCGGCTATTGAGCAAGCTGCGGATGGCCGGTTGTTGGTGTCGAGGCACACCGAGCACCGTCAGTGAGCCGGAAAACTGCGCGTCCTGTTGTTTTTGCCGGGCCAGTTGCCGGGCCACGGTCATGACGTCGCAACGCTGATCGGTCAATGGATCAACGTAGCGGCAATAGCGCACGTAGGCTGCCGCGACCAGCTGTTCGAGAGTCGGTCGTGCTTGCCGGCGCGGGATGGCCAGACGGTCATCGGTCAAACCCCAGCCGGCATAAAAGGGCAGCCCGAAGCACGTCACCGGCACACCCTGAATCAGGGCTTCGAGCCCGGCCTGGCTGGTGGCGATGTACACGCGCGTGGCCCGCCGTGCCAGTGAAGCCCAAGACACCGGGCGACTTTCCAGCGTTACGCCTCGCTCCTTCGCCGCGTCGAGCAAGCAGCTTTTCTTGTGCCCGCTCATGCAGTCCGGATGAATCCGTACGCGAACGTCGGCACCGGGGTTTTCCGCCAGCGCGGCATCGAGCATGCGAATGAAATCCGCCTCGCACAAACCGCCACCCGGAATCGAAAAGTCGCCGTAGGTTTGATCCACCACCAGCACCAGCGGCGTGTCCCGACCCAATGGGTCATCGTCGCTCAGGTCCGGGGCATTGTTGTATTTGCCGATGCAACTGCTACGAATCAGCGCCATCAGCTCGGTGGCGGTGGCCAGTTCGTCGGCTGTCAGCTGCTGCGGTTGCTGGAGGATGTTTTCCAGCAACGAAGGACGATCCGCCAGGTAGTGAATACCGATCGGATCGACCACCATCGACATCGGCGTATCGCCCTCCACCCCGAGGGAGGAGGAGCGCAGAAAACCGTCCTCTAGTGCGATGTAGGGAATGCCCCAGCGCTTGCATAGCACCCGGGCGTGGTCCGACGAGCGCTTGTAGCCAATCCCGGAAATCGCCTTGAGACCCTTGGGCTTTTCCGCGCCTCGGCGCCACAGCCATGACGGCTTGCCTTCCGGGTCGAGAAATTCGCTCAGGTGAAAAACCCGCCACATGACCCACTGGGACATGATGCCGATCCAGCCTGGCCCTTCGACCAGCGATTGATTCAGGTTGTCGCGCTTCATGGCTGTGGCTTCAGTGAGCGGCGCATGTTCACCACCGCAGGGAAGGGCAGCAACCGGCCGAGCCAATTCACGGGTGTAGTGTGCACCCGGACGAAACCTTGCCGGGTATAGAGCTGTTGGGCGCCCTGATTTTTCACCTGAACCTCAAGCTCGACTCTGTCGTAGCCCGCTTGACGGGCTTGCCCGAATGTCTCTGTCAGCAGCGCGGTGGCTACGCCCTGATGACGTGCCGGTTTGATCACGCGCAGGCCATACAAGTAAAACCCGTAATACCACTCGCGGCATTCGGTAATGATAAACAGCAAGTAGCGTGCACTACCGCGAAGACGGCCGAACTCATCCCGGAAAGGGCCGAAACCCGGCGAGAACGGTCCACGTCGATGGTGCTTGAACGCGGCATAACCGAGTACGGTGGGGCCGCGATAGGCAATCAGAATCCGGTCCCAATTGATCGCCTGAGCCAGCAGCCGATAACGGCAGGCTTCATCGCCGAGGATAAAGGCCAGCGAACTACGACCCGAGGCGATCAGCCGCGCAATCGCCTCGTCGCGCTCCGGCAAACCGGAGCCGAGGACGATCCGTAGCGGCTCGTGGGCAATCTCAGTCATGGAGGGCGGTCTGGGCGTGGTTCCGCGGTTTACCAACAGCGTTGGCGCAACTTAGTTGGTCGACGAACGTCCTGGCCAGGTGTTCGACTGCCAGCGACGTGGCCGCGCGGCTGCCGGGCACTTTATTGGACCAGATGAAGTAGTCGGTATCGCCATCCGGCGCACCGAGCGCGGCGTACACCTCGGGCAGAATCGGCACGTGGTCGCCAAAAAAGCACAGCCCGGTCGGGGTCGGCCGCGACATCAGGTACTCGCGCAATTGGCCGAGCATCCGGTCGGCGTTGCTGACGTGCCGCAGGTACGGCGCCAGATCGCGCAGGTCATCCAGCAGCGGGCGGTCGAACCAGGTCGGCAACTCAGCGGTATCGACGCTTTCCAGTTGCAGCGGGCCGTGGTTTTCCATGGTCACGGCGTGGATGTACAACGGCTGAGTGCGGGTGCTGTCGTTGAGCAATTCAGTGATCTTGTCGGCCACCGCACAATCGCCAATGAACGGCCCGGCTTTTTGCGAATCGTTGAAGCTGCGTTGATCGATGAACTCATCAAAACCCAGCGCCGGCAGCACCTGGTCGCGACCGTAAAAGCTACCGTCATACGGGTGAATGCACACAGTGCGGTAGCCCTTGCGTTTCATTTCGGCGGCAATGCTCGGCAACCCTTGGCGCGCCAGATGGCGATACGGGTTGAAGCGGTGCACGCCGAGCTTGTCTCCCGCAATCCCGGTAAGAAAGGCGAACTCGGTGCGCACGGTATTGGCGCCCCAGGCTGCGACTTGCAGACGACCGTGTGCCAGCGCTTCGCCGCGCAACACGTCGTAGTGACTCAACACCTGCTCGCGGATGCCCGGCCACAACCGGCGAATGTCAAAAAACGACTCGCTCTGCACGGAGACCAGATCCGGCAGCGCGGTGCCCATCGGGGCGGGCGCCTGATGCGGATCGAGGGCGAACGGAGAGTGCAATTGGTCGATGGCGACCTTGCGCCGTGCCGCGCAAAAATAGGTCCACAGACTGGCGGCCAGACCCCAGCGGGTCAAGTCCAGGCTGGCATCGTAAGTCGGCTGCAGTGGCTTGATGCCGCCGAGGATCAGCAACAGCACGGCACTCGCCAGCGTCACGAGGCCAACGTGCAACGCCTGCGGGGCAGCAGGCTCGAAATACAGTCCGCACCCAAGATAGGCGATAAACGCCAGGGCCAGCACGATGGTCTTGCCGATGCCGAAGAAGGGCAGGTACAGGCGCGGAAAACGCACCGCGTCGCTGAAGTATTCAAAGTCCGCGCACACGAACGGTTCACGCAGCGAGTGATACTTGGCGTTGCTCACCATCACGATCAGCAACCACAGGGCGAGGGCATTCACCGCGCTGAAATAAGGGCGCCCGGTAATCGTGTACAGCACGGCCAGTGCAAACAACCACACCCCGGCATGCAGCAGCCAGTTGCGCAGCGGGCGACGCAACGTCGGGCGGGGAATCAGCAACGCTTCGAGCAGACAGGTCAGGACAAACCCGCCAGCGATGACCCAGGAAAAAGGACTGTTCAAGAAATCAGGCACCGTAGTCAAGCCATCGCAAAATTACCGAAGACATCCGTGGGGGAATCACACCCAGGGCCCAGCATCCGAGGTTCAAGGGGAAGGGGAAACTGATGCGTGCCTGGTTGGCGGCCAGGCCGCGACGGATCCGCTGCGCGGCTTTGTCCGGGTTCCACAGCAGCGGTTTCGGGCCTGGCATTTCCAAGCACATTTTCGATTCGACATAACCGGGCATGATCACATTGATCCGCACGCCGTCCGCAGCGACCAGGTCGCGCATGGATTCACCGTACGCCTTGATCGCCGCCTTGCTGGCGCTGTAGCTGGGTGTGGCCGGCAACCCGCGCCAACCGGCGAGGGAACTGAACAGGGCGATCTGCCCGTGCTTGCGCGCGCGCATCGCCGGCAACGCGGCCTGCACAGTGGCAATGGCGGCCATGACGTTGACTTCAATCACCGCCTGGGACAATTCCCACACTTCATCCTCGGCATTTGGCCCGGTCGCGGTATTGAGCCCGGCTCCGGCGATGATCAGGTCCGGCTGCTCGGTTTCGCTGATCCGGGTAATCCATCCGCGCACCGCTTCCAGGTCCTGCACGTCGAGCGCGTGGAGGATGACCCGTGCACCAGCGGCGCGGCACTGCTCAGCCATTTCTTCCAGGCGCTCGGTGCGTCGGCCCTGCAGGATCAGGGTCACGCCCGGCGCCGCATAAGCGGGCGCCAGCGCACCGCCGATGCCACCTGTAGCGCCAGTAATCAGGATGCAGCGGGGTTTTTTGTGCAGCGTCATAAGTAGCGTTCAATCCTGGAGGTCTTGGCCATCAGCACTTCCAGCGAGTTATTCACGGCCATGTCGATACCGCAGCGCGTATAGAAGCCGCCGTTGACCTGGGTGGTGTGAATCACAGTGCTGCGAAAGCGCTGGAACAGCGTGGTGTCGGGCCGTTCCGGCGTGTGCCAGAAATCGTCGAGGCTGCCTTGGTGGGTGAGCCCCTTGAGGTTGTAGATCGGGTCGCTGAGGGCGATGGTCGGCACGTTGTGCATCAGCGACGAACCGCCGACGGTGCTGTTGACCGTGATCACGCCCGCGACGTGAGACAGCAACGTCGGCATGTGGCCGCTTTCAAGGAAGTCCACGCGGTCGGCGATGCCGAGTTTGTGGGCAATGCGCCGGGTGATTCGGTGATAGTTGATGATGCCCGGGGTCAGGGGATGATTCTTGACCACCAGGCGCGTGTCACTGCCGGCATGGTGGGCGAACGAGCCCAGTACATGTTTCAACACATCCTTCATGTGCTTGAACGGCGAGTGATCGCGGATCTGCGCATCGCTGTCCAACTGCAGTGGCAACAGGAAGGTGCGATGGCGATTGCGCGCCACTTCACTGATAACCTCGGAATCGCGGCCCTTGGCATTGACCAGGCGAAGGCCCTGGCGAATGTAGCCGGCATACTCCACCGCCGCATTGAACGGCGCATGGGTTTTGTAGTGGGGGAATGCCACTTTGTTCAATGCGCCACCGACGTGGTACATCACATCGTGAAAGGCCCTGGAGGCAAAGGACAGGCGAAACGAATCACCGTTTTGATAACGGGGGATGTACTTGCCGACTTCCCGATACCAGTCCGGATCACGGGGCAGCAGCGAGTGATTGTTCACGCCGTTGCGCTCGAGGGTGATCCAGTAGGGGCGGAAGTAACCTTCTTCGAACACGTGCACGCGAATGCCCAGCGACCTGGCCAGTTCCACCGCCGGCTGATGCACCGGACGGCAGTCGCCGAACAGCACCACGTCGGTAATATGATCCCCTCTGAAACATTGGCTGTAGAAGTCCATCAGCTGCTCGGGGCGCGCTGAATAAAATACCCGCGCGCCGCTGCCGTACAGGGTGTCGCCCATGTTGAAGTTGACTGACTTCACCCGCTGTCCCTCGGCCCGCAGTGCCTGCACCAGGCGTGCGAAAAACGGCGAACTGACACCCTGCAGAAACAGGAATGAGTTCCGCGGCTTCACCGAGACCGGACGTTGGAAGCGTTCGACAGGGACTACGAGTTTCTTAGGCGTGGTTTCAAAGCGCTGAGGACCAAGCGTTGAATCATCTCTCGCCATGTTGGAGGCCTTCCATGCGTAGGTACTTCATCCCAGTTTTGAATCTCGATTAACGTGCGTTCGGGGGTGGTGAATTTTCGAGTGATGCGGCTGACGTAGGTCGGGTAGCGGATCAGGGTCGCGGCCACCAATTCGTCCAGGCTCAGGCGCCGGGTGCGGCGTGCCTGGACGTCAGGGCTCATTCCCAGATCCCGGGTCAGCCCCCAGCCGGCATAAAACGGCTGGCCGTAGGTGGTCACCGGCACGCCGCGCAACAAGGCTTCGAAGCCCGATTGCGAGGTCAGTACGTGCACCTCATCGACCTCGGATAACAGTTGGTGGAAGGGCACATCGCCCACCACCTGATTGCACCAGTCACTGGTGCGTTCTTCGCCTTCGCCGGCCTCGCGAGTGCCGGCCAGTACTTCAGGGTGCGGCTTGTACAGCAGCCACGCCAAGGGGTAGCGCTCGCGCACCACCTTGAGCAAATCAAGATTGCGCCGGATCCGGTGTGCGCCATAGCGAATCGAGGCGTCGGACTCGACCTGACCCGGCACCAGAATCACTTTCTCGACACCGGCGGGGCGTTTCCACGTGGTGCCGGGCAAGTTGTATTTAGTGACGCCGGCGGCACAGATCGCTTCACGCAGCGCCGTGGCCCGTTGCAGCAAACCTGAACTGCACGGTTCGTTCTGCAGGAGGTGTTCCAGGCGCGAAGGACGAGTGGCGTCGTAGTAAATGCCCAGGTCGTCGAACACCCACGACAGTGGGCGGGTTTTCTTCGCGCCCAGGCCGACGGAGCGGAGAAAGCCGTCTTCGACGCGGCCGAGGTGTTTACCCGCTTTCGTCGTCAATGGCGTGTCGTGTTGACAGCCCCAGGTAATGACCGGTGTGGCAAGACGACGTCGGGAAAAACGCCCGAGGAATCGAATGGATGACCCGTTGAAAAAGTCCAGCACCAGTGGCTGCTTCCACTTGCTGAAGCCAACCACCTGCAGGCTCTCGGGCAGCCGACTGCGCATTCTTCGTTGAAGGCCCAGCCATGCCAGCACGGTTTCCGGTTCGCACGGCGCGCCCGTTTCCGGGTCGACGTAGCGCGGATACTCCACCAGCGCGGCGTGCAGCAATTGTTCAAGGCTGACGGGTTGGCGCCGCGCAGGGGCGGGCAGGGCATCAATGGTCAAACCCCAGCCGGCATAGAACGGCATGCCAAAGGTGTGCACGGGCACGTCCCACAACAGTGCGTCGAAGCCCAGTTGTGAGGTCATCACGTAGACAGCCTGGACGCTCGACATCAGCTCGGCCGGGTGCAGATTATTGCTGATCAAATGAACCCGTGGATGCTTGCGCAGTTTCGCCAGGTCGAAGTGACCCTCCTTGCGCCCGGCCACCACATCCGGATGAATCTTGACCACCACTGTGCTGTACGGATACGCGGCCAGCGCAGCCTTGAGCATGCGCTCGAAATCAGCGGCAGTGGCACCCTGCAGCGACGCATCGCCGAGAGTCTGATCAGCCACCAGTACGCACGGCTGCGGCAGCTCGCAGGCTTCAATCCGGGCGCCGTTGTATTTGGACACGCGCTCCTCGCACCAGCTTGCTTGCAAGGCACGGGCACGCAGGATCTGCGCTTGCGTCAACGGGACGGGAATCAGCTGTTCCAGACGAGAAGGGGCGGTGGCGTCGTAATAGATGCCCAGCGGATCGACAATCAGCGACAGCGGCGGGTCTTCGGCACCCAACCCCACCGAGCGCAGAAAACCGTCTTCGACAGTGAGCAGTGGCAAACCGGCATCTTTAGCAAAGGCCTGAGCGCGCAATGCGCTAGGTTTGCGCCCCCACGCGAGGACCTCATCGGCCTGGGCAATGTCGCGCACCGTCCCGCACAGCAGCCGATACTCTGGCAGCAAAGAGGGGAGGGTAGAGATCTGTTGCGCGCCTTTGGACAGAATCAGCAAAGAGCGACGCGGTGGAGCGGCATTGTCCATAAAAAACAGCGGATATCCATAACGAGCGCAATCTTGTATCAGCCACGAATCAGTACGTGTCTGAAAAAAAGCTCAATCAAAATTCGGTGCGAATGATAATACAAATGGCATGTCGCCACTCGTTAAACAGAAAATTTCTTAAAATTTTCTTCACTTGTTTGATGGGTTTTTAACTTGACAGGTCTGCGGTTGAATGAGTCCGATGAGCGTTCGTCTCGCACTATTTCCAGCACTTGACCATTCGAGGCAGGTACCGTTTTTTTGACGACTCAGTTTTCATAACGCCCGGCTGGCAATTTCCTACGGCCAGGAGATCAACATTCCCTCGCTGGCATCGAGCCGTTACCATACGCGCCTTCAAAATCAAGGAGCGATAGGGTCCCCCATGAATCACCTTCCAATTGCCAAAGAAGCACTCTGTGCCCAGGCGCAAGCCATCAGTCAACTCGCAGAACGCCTGGATGGCGAATTTCAGCGCGCCGTAGAACTGATCCTCGGCTGCAAAGGCCGTGCGGCGGTATGCGGCATGGGCAAATCCGGTCTGATCGGCCAGAAAATGGTCGCCACTTTCGCCTCTACCGGCACCCCAAGCCTGTTCCTGCATCCGGCCGAAGCCTTCCACGGTGACCTCGGCATGCTCAAGCCGATCGACGTACTGATCCTGATTTCCTACAGCGGCGAAACCGAAGAAGTCATCAAGCTGATCCCGAGCCTGAAGTCCTTCGGCAACAAGATCATCGCCATGACCGGCAACGGCAAATCCACCCTGGCCAAACACGCCGACATCTGGCTCGACATCTCGGTCGAGCGCGAGGTGTGCCCGAACAACCTGGCGCCCACCACCTCGACCCTGGCCACCATGGCCATGGGCGATGCACTCGCCGTTGCCCTGATCAGCGCCCTCGACTTCAAACCGATGGACTTCGCCCGCTACCACCCCGGCGGCAGCCTCGGCCGCAAACTGCTAACCCGCGTCAGCGACGTGATGCACACCAACCTCCCCAAAGTTACCCGCGAAACCTCATTCCACAACTGCCTGCTGGTCATGACCTCCAGCCGCCTGGGCCTGGCGCTGGTGATGGACAACGACAAACTGGTCGGCATCGTCACCGACGGCGACCTGCGCCGCGCACTGCTGGGTAATCCGGGTGTGGTGAATGAAAGCGTCGCCAGCTTCATGACCGCCAGCCCGCATACCGTGAAAGCGAATGCGCAGTTGAGTGAGGCTGAGGCTTATATGCTGGATCACAAGATTCGGGCGTTGTTGGTGACGGCCGAGGGGAGTGATGAGGTGGTGGGGGTTGTGGAGATATTTGATTGAGCAATTTTTTTGGTCCTTGATAAGTACTTCGGATAAATGAAATTCTGAGTGATAGCAGTTGAGGGATTACTCCATTTCTATCGGCAGTATTAGTCCCGGGGGCTTGCACTCGTAGTTAAATTGGAAGTGGTTGCAAGAGTAACTCTAAGGTGACGGTGGTTGCCCGGCTGATGAAAGGATTTCAAGTGGCAAGCTCTAGTATCGGGATATATGTTCTTGTTGATCCTTTCAATAGAGAGGACAGCGGGGTCACTACGTATGTGAAATTGGCCGCGGAGCAATTGACCGAACTTGGGCTAAAGGTCGAAATCATTCAGATAAGCAGCCAAGAAACAATTGACGCTTTTCGGGTAAGAGTAAAAGCTGAAATTATGGGGTTCAAGAAAAATATAGTTTGTATTGAAGCTCCTGAGTCTCTCGCTGCCACTTTATTGATATCTGAGAAATATCCAATACATATACGGTTGCATTGCTCAAGAAGTCTCGGTGCAGCGGTTCAGGGGTTGCCGTATTCCCAGTCGGACGTTAGCAACGAGCAACGGGAGATTTCTCGTGCTCCTTATCTCAGTTCGCCATCGTGGGCTTCGTACTTTGCCAGTTGTGCACTATTTAAGTTTAATAAGGTTCCATCTGTTTACCCTAATCCCGCGCCGAAAATAAGTGCACAGGAAGAGAGTGTGCAAAATTTCGACGTGACTTTTGTAGGACGGTTTCAAAAGCTCAAGGGAATAACGTACCTGGCTGAGATTGTTTCAAAGCTTCCGAGCTTGAGTTTTGCAATTGTATGCCCCCCTACGGACAGTGCCATATTAAATGGTTTTAAAAATGTAACTTTCTTTGATGGTAGATTCATGCGTAAGAGTGAAATTTATTCACTCTCAAAGCTAGTTGTAGTGCCCAGTATATTTGAAACAGCCTCTATGGTGGCGATAGAGGCTCTAGCATATCGCTGTAAAGTCGTATTGTGGCAACACTTGGGGGTAGTAGAGTACTTCGAGGGGGATTCGAATTTGGTTTCTGTGCCCTCTGGAGATGTTGGATCTTTTGTATCAAAAATAAATGGTGCTCTAAAAATTCCTTGGGACAATAACCGGGATAATATATCTGACAAGCTTAATCTCGCCTTTTGTGAGGGTTCAGCACATCTGTTAATAAAGAAAGATAGTAACATAAATCTTGTTCGTCGCCCTGACGCAAGTATAGAGAATTATCTAAAAAACTTGGTTGATAGCCAGCAGGAACAAATGAAGAAAAAGAAAAGCTCCACACTTATGAGGAAGACTCAGAAGTTGATTTTTCATCCGATTGCGTTTTTCCGAGACTCTTCAGAGGCGAAGTATCTACGCAGGAAAATTTCTGAGCGAAAACTGAAACAGTTGATCGCACTGCGGGAAGAATTCAAGTTTCACCCCGACTTCATTGAGATGAGGCAGCCAACAAATAATTTGGTGGTAGAGCCAACGGTTGGCGCAGATGAGGGTCCAGAGTCGTACAATGTATTGCCATCCAGGGATTATTGCATGGTGATAGATGAGAGTGGACGGATTGAGGTTAAAGTTGGCGAGTCAAAGCCCGTTGGGTATTCTACTGCTTTCATGCATTACGAGTTTGAAGATGAGTTGCTAGTTCAGAAAATTATTGAGGATCTAAATGAGTTTGAAGATTTCAAATATGTGAACTCTTCGAGGATGAAATTTGGGCGGTTTAATGTTTCGGAAGCTCAGTCGGCTCTATCAATTGTAAATCGTATAGATGTAAAGAATAAAAATAGCTTGTCTCTTTTGAGTTTTATTGTCTTGCTGAATGCACCTAGTAACGTATGTAATGCACTACGTTATGCAGGGGTAGAGCAAAAAATAATTTTGATAAAAACGCGCGAGGATCTGTCGATCGATCCGGACTCTGTAGACGGAGTCATTTCCACGCACGCTGAAGATCTAAAAAACAGTAAGCTTCGCCGCGTTATCAAAATTGATGAGGTGGCTGGTATTTCGTTGGCTATGCGACGAATTCTACAAGAAGGGTTTCCCAAAAAACGCGATATGTTACTGCCTCTGCATATTGGAGGGGTATGTGCATTCGATAAAATAGATTTAGTTGATTTTGATGAGCGTTATCACCAGGGAATAATAAAGATAAGGAAAACGGATTTTACTAACTCAAGAACAATGATGGATATTTACGAAAAAGTCTCGAATTCAATAGTGGGTATTGCTGTTCTTGAGTCCACTTATATGCGTTATCGTAGTCTTTGTGAGGCAGTAGAGGCGGGAGATCCCGCTACGAATCTTATCGAAGCGTGTCTGATGGACGGAGGGTTGTTTGATGTCAAAGAAGTATAAGATCGTTCATATTTCACAGACGCCTTTGGTGGCGGCTCCATCGAAAATCGCTCTTGCTCAACGCTTGAATGGTCATGACTCAATTGCTGTGGCATTAAATGATTATCCGATCAAAGGGCCTTTGGCTGGTAAGTTTATTGAAGAATATATTCTAGAGAATGAGTTTACCAAGCCATTCATTGATGCGGCTATACACGCGGCGGATATCATACATGTGCATAATGATATACCGGATGCGTGGGCTGAGCGTCTAATAAGCAGTAATCAGAGTGCTCGTTATTTCTATCAGGTGCATTCGCCGCTAAGAGAGGGGCCTTTATATTTGCCTCGGCATTCTGAAATAAATCTACCGTTTACTGCCAATTTGGTAGTAGGACAATTCCAGCCGAGAATTCATAAAAATCACGTCTTCGTTCCGAACATTGTTCATGATGTTCCAAGTTTTTCTCCAAGACAAAAAAATCAGAAGCTTCGAGTGATTTTTAGCCCGACTCATCTTCGCCCTGGAAGATGGAATAATAAATACGTAGAAAAGCTAGATGTTGCAATAGATGCTCTAGTGAAATTAGGGAAAATTGAAGCAGTCATTCCTAATGAACCTGTTTCGCCAAAAACGTTAATGGCTATGCGAAAGACATGCCACGTTACAATTGATGAGATAGCTACGGGCGGTTTTCATCAGGTTTCAATCGAGGGGTTGGCAGCAGGCAACGTTACTATTAATAGGGCCGATTTTTTCTGCAAAGCTGTGTTTTCGAATTTTACGGGTGGTGTGTTTCCCCCGTTCGTATATTCAACTGGAGAAACTATCGCAGGTTTTCTAGAAGAACTTGCCAATGACTGGCAGAAAACGGTTGAACTCCAACAGCAGAGCTTGGAATTTTTTAAAGCCCACCTCACACCAGAAAAAATGGCAGCAGTCTTTGATAAAGCATATGAAATTATTTAATAGCATAAAATCATTGAAAAACAAAGAGGCCGGACGCCGAGCCTTTATTCTGGCGAATGGGCCGTCTATTACTAAGGAAGACCTCTCCGTTCTCAATGGCGAATTAACAATTGGAATGAACGCATCCACTTTGTTGGAGGCTACACATGGCTTTCGTTCCGACTACTATGTAGTATCTGATACACGCTTTATCACCCATCCTGAAAAAAAACATCTCGCGACCACCAGCCTTCACCCGGAAACTGTACGCATTTTAAGGTCTGAATTGAAAGAGTTGGACCATGAAGGGCTAGCTAACCCTACATACTATGTACCAGCATTACAGCGCGATGGGTTCTCTAAAAATCTCCATGCGGGTTATTTTTTTGGCTGCACGACAACGATGCTTGCTATTCAACTTGCCTATTATTTAGGTGTGTCTGAAATATATCTGTTGGGGTGCGACCTAAGATATCAGGCGGAGTCTCCGAGATTTTATGCTGAGGCCAATCCACAATTGGAAGATAGTTTTACTAGTGTTCAGATATGGAATATTGTGAATGCTAGTAATCAGCTTGAAAGTGAGGGTAGGAGATTGGTCAGTTGCAGCGAAGTATCTTTTCTTCGACCTTATATTGAGTATGTGTCTTTTGCTCAAGCAGTAAACTCAAGTGACGCTTTAGTATGAATTATATAAATTCAAAAAATGCAGCTGCGCTGGCTTTAAAAAATGCGCTTAATTACATGAGTGACGTACCTCAAAGTGTATTGGATCAAGTGGTAAGTCCTAAGAAATTTCCTTGGTATGGTTTTGTTGATGTCGACATATCAGGTGTGCCAACTTTTACTATGTTTAGTAATAATGACGACTTTGTTGCTCAGGCCTATTTTTGGAAAGGCGCTGATGCCTATGAGAGTACTAGCTTAAAGTTATGGACTAGATTGGCGCGAAAAAGTGTGAGTGTTTTTGATGTTGGTGCTTATTCCGGTATTTACTCTCTCGCCGCATCCAGGGCTAGTCCGAAATCCAAGATCTATGCCGTTGAAGCTTTGGATCGAGTGTACTCCAGACTGTTGATAAATAAAGCGGCGAATTCTGCTGCTAATATAAACTGTTTTAATTTTGCAGTATCAGATTGTGATTCTGAAATTGACTTACTCATATATTCTGGTCAGGATATTTTAGTGTCCGGATCCTCAACGGTTTCTGATGTTTGTGCTCGCGTGCCTCATGAGTCAAGAAGAGTCAAATCCCTCACTCTTGATTCTTTTGTTGAGTCAAATGCAATTCTTGGTGTTGGATTGATGAAAATTGATGCGGAGGGTGCTGAACATCTGATTTTGAAAGGGGCGAAGAGAGTAATTAGTAATTCTCTGCCAGATATAATATGTGAGCTTTTACCTGTCGCAAAGATTAACGATATTATTGAATTCTTTGGTTTGCTTGAGTATAAATATTACAAGATTTCAGAGTCAAGCATGAAGCTCGTACAGCATTTAACGCCGCCGCTTTCTGATGGTTCAGCGGATTACAATACATTCATTAGTGCCAAGAGCAGCGCTGAACTTAAGAGTCTTCTTCCAGAGTTTGAAATTATCGTGATCGACTAATTACTCAGGCTTTAATTCGTCCAGTGGTAGAGGTTTGGATAAGCGTTTCGAGAGTGTGATGATGTCAAAGAGACAAATAAGATTAAAAGAATTTCAACCCGGCATTCACAAAACATACTATCCGGATGAGTCGTATTTGAATTCGCGGCCTAGACTTGACAAGAATACCGCTTACGTCGTGAGGACGGATGAAAATGGGTACATCATTAGCGGGACTCATCAGTGTTCGACTCAATCAATAGTATTGATGGGCGATTCATTTGTAGAGAATCTATATATTGATGAGGATAAGAGAATTGCATCTCAGCTAGAAAGGATGCTTTTGATGAATGGGTATGACTATCAGGTTTTAAATGCAGGTGTTTCAGGTGCGACCAACTTAAATGTAACTAATCTCTTACTTAATAAAATTGTTTATCATTTTCCAAAGATAGTGATTTTTGTAACGTCTTCAAATGACTTGGCGGCATTAAGATATGAACGTGGCTATAGTAATCGTAGTAAATTTCATGGGAATTTGGTGCCCGAAGACGCGAGTGAGATTTGGACAAAGTCATCTGTAGAGGGAAATATAAATCAGGTTGTTGATAATCTGAAGGTTATAGATTTTATTTGTAAGCTTCATAAGATAGATTTTTATATTTGTACCTACCCCGAGATTCAAAGTAATGCAGATTTAAGGCTTATAAATTCTGAGGTGCGGGAATTTGCTGCAGGTGAGGCTGTTAAGCTTATCGATTTGGATAAGTTGATCATGAGGAATAATATTTATTATTATGACAAGCTTCATGTTAGTCATGTTGGGGCATCTGTCGCTGCTAAAAGTATGTTCGAAGGAATAAGGAATTCGTTGTCGACTGAGGGGGTAGTATCTTTTTCAAGGCCATCACAGGCTAATGATCTTGCTTTAAATTATTTGGATATTAATTGGTTGGAATGGAAGGATTATCAGTCCAGCTATATTGTTTCGCTAAATATTGATTGCGCGACAAAAAATGTTAGAAAGCATAAGGCTTTAGTGGTTTTGCTCCAGTTTGACCAAGAGCCAATATTCTCCAATCAGCACACATACTCTTTTTCTAGGTCATCTGGTTGGCATTTTTATGTAGACCTTGCTGCAGATTGCAGGCAGCAGTTCTCAGTTCCTATAAATTTACCTGATAATATTCAGCGGTTTCGTGTTGGTTTTAGGGTTTTTGATGAAGAGTGCTTTGTTAATCTGAATTGTGTGGCGCTTGAGATTATAAAAAAATAGAGAGTATGTGGCTATACTAGTTGCCAAGAGCTATAAGTGGCTACTTGGCAATTTTATTTGTAAAGATAATTTTCAATGAGCGGTGTGCGTAATTATTCAGAATAAGTTAGCGAAAAGTTAAGTAAAATTGGTTTTATTTATCTTTCCAGAAGTCAAGTATTTTGAATAATAGCTGCGCATTCATATTGGTCGAACTGTGATCGCCACCTACATAACAGCGTGTATATGTTAGTTTTTGGTCGTCAAGTGTTGCGAACAGCTTTTGTGCCGCTGCTGCGTCTGCCGGATAATCGCCATGTTCAATATAGAGCTTTGGCGTTGAAGGGAATCTATAAATAAAGTCGTTAAGATCAACCCAGTTGGTGCCTGCTTCGCGGATCTGACGCTCCCAGTTCTGAAGCGAATGTCTACGTGAGCTTTGGTAGTCAACTTGAGGATTGGTAACAATTACTCCTCCAACATCCATCCAAAAACCAAAATAGAGTGCAGCATACCCACCCATCGAACTACCTATAAGAAAAGTGTCTTTACTTGAGATGTTATGCTTCTGCAGATGTTCACTAATAAATTTGTGGTAACGGACTTGTGTTGGCGCTGTGTCGCTTCCTATGTAGTACCTATGGTCATTGTCTCTGAAGATAATGTACAGATCTTCACAGCCTTCCTTATGCCTGTTGTAGAACCATGACCAGCGCTCGTATTTCCCTGGGTTCATACTTGTAAAAGAGATGACTGCTCGCTTTGGTTTTTCCCCACAGATAACAAGCGCATCAATACCATTTGCTTTGTGCGCAAATCGCTCAAAAGCATTTTCTCTTTTAGAGTCAGATGACGTTTTTTCATTGGCGGGACTATTCTCTGCACCTTCGTCAAGTGATTGACTATCGATGGAAGACGGGGCGTATTTGTTGCAGGTAGCTTCCATCTGAGGTACTCATCGTGATGGCTATGAACAATGGCGGCACAGTACTCATGAGTACTTGGCACGGGAAAATTCAAGTTGGGGAACAGGCTCGGTTGAACGAGAGCAACTGTCGCCTCGTTACGAGTGAGGCGACAGCTATCGATGGATTGATGTAGTTAGTTCGTCGGGCTTACACCAACGGCACGTCCAAGTACGAGAGTCTGAACGATTGGGCCAATGATTTTTTGCCATTCATAGACAGCTGCGTTAGTCACATAAATAGTATCGTCAGGTTTGAGCATGACTTGGCGTGCGTAAAATACGGCCGCAGGATCGCGCATGTCGATACGCATGACGATTGGTTTGGCGGGTTGTTTCGGGCTGGAGTCGCCCATACGAAAAACGAAAACTCCTTGAGGGTTCGCATTCGTCTCTCTCAGGCCCCCGACAGAGCCCAAGGCGTCGAGCAGACTCGCGTTTTGGGATGGAAGGTCGTGCAGGCCTGGTTCACCCACTGCGCCCATTGCGACGAACCTTTGGCGTGAGCGGTCAAGAACAACTTCCGAATTGGGTTTCAGAACAAAGTTGTTGCCGGCAAGAATTTCTTCGTAGTTGAAAGTATTGGCTTGTTCGCCATTGCGCACAGTTACGTTTACCAAGTGTGGTTCTAACAGCGGGCCACCAGCTTGGTTGACGGCGTCAAGAAGAGTCAGTGGGCCTTGCAACGTAGAAAAACGACCGGGGGCTTTTACTGCGCCTGCCACAAGTATCGAACCAGACAAATCGCCTACAAGATCAACGTGCGCCTGCACGTCAGTGGTCACGCCCTTGAGCTTCTGGCGAATCATGTCTTCGACTTGAATCAGGGTCATGCCGGCAACGAACTGATGGCCAACATACGGCAGGGAGATCATTCCCTTGTCGTCGATGCGCACTTTGAGCTGGGTGCCACCCTTCGAGAGCGGGGCGAACAGGCCGCTGCCTTCAGGAGCATTGTCGGTGATTAGCACGTTGATCACGTCACCGCCCATCAGGCGCACGCTTTGCGCCAGTGGGCTGGTGATTTTGGCTTTGGTCGGTTTGGTGGCTGGGCGCATGAACGGCGCGATGGTGTTGGCGTTGATGTCCACCAGGTCATAGGCAGTGCTTTGGCTTTTGTTTTCGATATCGCCTTTGTATGGGCCAGCGCCCGACATCACACCGCTGCAGCCAGATAAAGTCAAAGTCATCAGCATCAAACCCGCAACAGCGCTGTTTCGCATGCTCAAGTTCAGGGGGCGAAGGGGCAGGCCAGAAATGGATTTAATCACGATGATCCTCAATCGATGCAATAAGGAAGCGGGCAATACCGCAGAGCAACAGCAGGGCCAGGAAGATGGTTGCCAGGTTGTAGAGGCGCTCCGGGTAGAGAGCCATCTGTGGGGTGTTCGGGCTGACCACGGTGACCAGGGTGCGAATCTTCTTGCTGGCTTCGATGCGGGCGTTGTCCAGTGCAGCAACGGCGGTCTTGTAGGTTTCTTCGGCGATGCCGGCATCCAGGGTCAATTGCTGGAAGCGCGAGGCCACCACGTTGAGCTGCTCACCATCCGGGGCGGAAACCAGCAGGTGTTTTTCTGCATTCAGTTGTTCACGAATGGCGTTCACGCGTTGCTGTTGTTGCTTGACCTGTGGTGAGTCTGGGTGAAGCTTGTAGAGCATCTGGGTGAGCACGGCGCGTTCTTTGGAGTGCTCGCCTTCAAGGGTGTCGATGATGCTGGCGCGGCCCATGGCCGAGCTTTTGCCATCCAGTACCTTGTTGCGGTTCTGGAAGCTCAGCAGTTCTTCCTTGCACTTGGTGTAGTGCTTCTTCGCGCCTTCCAGTTCGCCCTTGGCGAAGCGCATCTGCTCGCGGGCGATGCCGTGTGAGACTTCGTTCACGAAGTGCTCGCTGGCTTCCAGAATGGTCTTGACCATCTGCTCTGCGAGTTCCGGGCTGAAGGCTTGTACTTCAACGCGCAGCAGGCCGGTGGTTTCGTCATAGTGGGCAGAGACCATGCGCTGGTAGTACTTGAGCAGGTCTTCGCGCTTGGAGTCCTTGTCCAGCCAGAAGAACGGGTCGTTGCGTTGCTTGCTGTATTGCTCGACCCAATGCAGGCGATCTTCCAGCAGTTGCATCATGTCCATCGACACAATGTATTCGCGCAGGTACAGGGTTTCTTCCCGGGAGGCGGGATTGGTACCGCTCAGCAGCATGCCGAGCCCTGGCAACTGGGCGCCCGGGTTGTTACCGTCCTGACGAACCACCACTTGCGCGGAACTGACAAAGCGGTCCACGGCAAAAAAGCTGTAGTAGGCGATGGCCAGTACCATTGGTACTACGATCAGTCCCAGTGTCAGGCGCCAGCCCTTGAATTTACCCGTACTGCTCATATGCACTTGCATCCTTGAAATAAAACAATTCCGCCACGGTCCGGGCGATCAGGTGTTGTAGGCCTTGATGCCTTCGTCGACATCGTCATAGATCTGCACTGCGCCATCGCACACCAGCAGCACGACGTCACAGAGTTTTTTGATTTCGGGCATGCTGTGGGAAACCAGTACAACCTTGGATTTCTGCAGGCGCTCCTCGAACACGTCAGCGCATTTGCGCTTGAAGTGTGCGTCACCCACCGACATCACTTCGTCGATCAGGTAGTAGTCGAAGTCGAAGGCCATGCTCAGGCCGAAGGCCAGGCGCGAACGCATGCCGGAGGAGTAAGTCTTCACCGGTTCGTCGATCCAGCTGCCGATTTCGGCGAAGTCTTCGACGTAGGCGACCTTCTGGCGCATGGCATCACCTACCGCGCCGTAGACGCGGCTGACGAACTTGATGTTCTCGCGTCCGGTCATGGTGCCCTGAAAGCCGCCGGACAGACCCACTGGCCAGGAGATGCTTTTGTCGGTGGCAATGGTGCCGGAATCCGGCACATCAGCGCCGCCCAGGAGGCGCATGAGGGTCGATTTGCCAGCGCCATTTCGACCGATCAGGCCAATGTTTTTTCCGGCGGGGATCTTCAGTGACAGGTCGCGAAACACGTGGCGACGACCTTTGGGGGTCAGGTACGACTTGGTGATATTTCTGAGCTCGAACACGGGAAGCCTGCGGTTAGCCGTTCTTGGTGGAGATCAAATGCAGTCGACGAACCCGATAGGTACCCAGGGAGACGAACAGCAAGACTAGGGTGAACGCGATCACGTAGAGCACCGAAATGCCATCGACAGGAACGTAATGCGGGAAGATTTCGGCGCGAATCAGTTCCATCAGGTGCAGGAACGGATTGAGCAACAGCAGCGGCAGCATGGCGTGCGGCAGGTAGGTCGCGGGGATGAATACGCCCGACATGAAATACAACGGGAAAAACATCATCCGGATAAACAGCGTGCTACTGGGCATGGCATGGGTAATCAGGGACAACAGCATGCCCAGGCCGAAGGAAAACACAACGCCTAGCAAAACAGTCAGCATCCACTCAATGGGTGATTTGATTGCCATGTCGAAACCGAACCAAGCGAAGCCGAACACGAGGATGGCGTAGACAGTCGCTGAAATGCTGAACTCAACCAGCACTCGGGCAATGTAAGTGTCGAGGGGCTTGATCTGTTTGTAGGAAAACAGCGCGCGGTTTTCCTTGGGGCTGTTCATTAGGCGCAAGGCGGTGTTGCGAAATAGCAGGAACGGGGCCAGACCCACCAGTACAAAAACCGGGAAGTCGATACCGGCCACGGCGCGGCCACGAAGCAGCCCAAACAGCACGCTCAGAATCAGCAGGTGGCAAATCGGCTCGATTAGCGTCCAGCTAGCGCCCATGCGCCGATCACCAAAACGCGAACGCGCTTCGCGCAGCACCAGGGCAAAAATGACGGATTTTTTGATTTGCAGGGGGGAGCGAGGCTTTAGCATTATTTACCGCACAGCACACAACAGCGCGATAAACGCGCTGCTTGAATTCATTTTCAGAGGACTATCAGTCTTGTTTGACAGATTGCTTCCATTCGTGGGGCGGGAGGGTAAACGGTGTGCCCGACAGGAGTCAAGCCGCTTAGTTCCCTAACGATGGTCAGCTTATTTTGCCGATATTCAGGGCGATTTGATGTTTTTGACTCGATATTCAGGCCCTGCGTGGTCTGACTTCCCGTCACTCAACCCGCCAGCATCGGGTAGGTAAACAGACCGAAATGCAGCAGGTTCAAACCGAAGTGGGTCGCGATGGCTGCCGCCAGTCCGCCGAATCGATAGGCCAGCCCATAACCAGCACCCGCCAGGCTCGCGAGCACTACCCATTCCCACCCGGCGCCCCAATGGGCCAGTCCGAACAGGAGCGAGGCAATTAGCAGGGCAAGGTGTTCACCATAGGGCAGATGTTTGAAGCACCGGCTCAGGCCGCCCTGTATGTAGCCACGAAATAATGCTTCTTCGACGACGGTCACCAGCAGGAGGTTGTTGTTTATCCACAGCCACGCCTGATCCGGCCATTTGGGTGCCCACTCGACGATCCCCAGCAGCCAAGCGGTTCCAAACGTGACGGATGCCGTCAGGCTCAAGGCCGCAGCGCTTGCTTTGAGTGTCGGTAGCCACGGATGGCGGGCGACGATCCAGGGGCACACCAGTAACAGCCAGAAGCCAATCAGCGGTTTGTCGAGGTTAAGGTTCATCGAAAACGGGACAGCGTTCTCGGTAAAGCGCTCGTGGTCGATCATCTTGGCGTTGTAAAAACCCGGCCACCCATGCACTGCCAATGCGAATGCCAGCAGGACGAATAGTGCATGGCCGAGATAACGAACATGGCGGTAGTCGGGTTGTCGGACGGCAAAACCGGCGAGCATCAACAGGATGATCACCATGCTCGCCAGGACAGTCAGTTGCCCGTAAGTGAGTGCCAGGACGTAGCCGGCGGAGAGCAGTGTCAGGTACGGCCACGGCAGTACGAGCATGGGGTCATCCTGGTTGACTGACGAGGCCGCCTTATGTGAGGCATTTAGGCAGAAATGCCCGTGAGTCAGATAGAGGTGCTGACTTTTTTCCTTAACTGAAGCGTAGAACTGAACCTGTGACTATGTTTAAACGTGCCTGACATTAACTTGAAGGGCGCTCTGCCGGATTTTCCTGAACCGGGGGATGCGCATGATGACTTGGCCTGTTATTGCTACGACGTTGTTGATGCTGGCGGCTCTGATAGTTGTTGTGACTTCACTCAAAGGTTGGGTTGAGCATTGCAGGATTGAAGGGGATACCGAGTTCTAGTTGCGTTTTGGCGAAGCCTCCGGTCTTTTCTATCGCATGGGACTTGAGCACAAGGATATGGCACCCCAACAAAAACACCGCCCGAAGGCGGTGTCTGTGTCGTCAGCCTCTTAAGAGGCAATCAACTGCCGCAACACGTAGTGCAAAATCCCTCCCGACTTGAAGTACTCCACCTCATTGAGCGTATCGATCCGGCACAACACCTCGACTTTCTCACGGCTGCCGTCTGCACGAGTGATGACCAGGTTCAGGTTCATCCGTGGCGTCAGCTCGACGTCCGTCAGGCCCAGGATGTCCAGGGTTTCCTTGCCGGTCAGGTTCAGGCTTTTGCGATTCTGATCGAGTTTGAACTGCAACGGCAGCACGCCCATGCCCACCAGATTGGAACGGTGAATCCGCTCGAAGCTTTCGGCGATCACGGCTTTGACCCCCAGCAGATTGGTGCCCTTGGCCGCCCAGTCGCGGCTCGATCCGGTGCCGTATTCCTGGCCGGCGATCACCACCAACGGCGTGCCCGAGGCTTGATAACGCATGGCGGCGTCGTAGATCGGTACTTTTTCCCCGGTGGGGATGTAGATCGTATTTCCGCCTTCTTCGCCGCCGAGCATCTCGTTACGGATGCGGATGTTGGCGAAGGTGCCGCGCATCATGACTTGATGGTTGCCGCGCCGCGAACCGTAAGAGTTGAAGTCCCGAGGCTCCACGCCTTTCTCGCGCAGGTACTGGCCGGCGGGGCTGTCGACTTTGATGTTGCCGGCCGGGGAGATGTGGTCGGTGGTCACCGAATCACCCAGCAGTGCAAGGACTCTGGCACCGGTGACGTCCTTGACCACCGGTGGCGGCCCGCCAATGTCATCGAAGAACGGTGGGTGCTGGATGTAAGTCGAATCGTCCTGCCAGACATAAGTCGCTGCTTGCGGCACTTCAATCGCCTGCCATTGCGCGTCGCCGGCAAACACTTCGGCGTATTCCTTGTGGAACATCGAGGTATTGACCTGACTCACCGCGTCGGCGATCTCTTTGGTGCTCGGCCAGATGTCCCGCAGATACACCAGGTTGCCCTCCTTGTCAGTGCCCAAAGGCTCGCTGCTGATGTCGATGCGCACCGTACCGGCCAGCGCATAGGCGACGACCAGCGGGGGCGAGGCGAGCCAGTTGGTTTTCACCAGCGGGTGCACGCGACCTTCGAAGTTGCGGTTACCCGAGAGCACCGAGGCCACGGTCAGGTCGGCTGCCTGAATGGCTTTTTCGATCGGTTCCGACAAGGGGCCGGAATTGCCGATGCAAGTGGTGCAGCCATAACCGACCAGGTCGAAACCGAGTTCATCGAGGTACTGGGTCAAGCCGGCGGCCTTGTAGTAGTCGGTGACCACTTTCGAGCCTGGGGCCAGCGAGCTTTTGACCCACGGTTTGCGCTTGAGGCCTTTTTCCACGGCTTTTTTCGCCACCAGTCCTGCCGCCATCATCACGCTCGGGTTAGAGGTGTTGGTGCAGGAGGTGATCGCGGCGATCACTACCGCGCCGTTTTTCAATCGATAGATCTGACCGTCGTATTCGTAGTCGGCTTCACCGGCCAGGTCGGCATTACCCACCGCGACGCCACCGCCGCCTTCACTTTCGAGGCGACCCACTTCCTTGCTGGTGGGTTTGAATTGCAGGTCGATGAAGTCACTGAACGCTTGCGCGACCTTCGGCAGCGAAACCCGGTCCTGAGGGCGTTTCGGCCCGGCGAGGCAGGCTTCGACGCGGCCCATGTCGAGGGCCAGGCTGTCGGTGAACACTGGTTCCTTGCCCGGCAGGCGCCACAAGCCTTGGGCTTTGCTGTAGGCCTCGACCAGTTTCACGGTTTCGTCGGTGCGACCGGATAAACGCAGATATTCCAGGGTGATCTCGTCCACCGGGAAGAAGCCGCAGGTGGCGCCATATTCCGGGGCCATGTTGGCGATGGTCGCGCGGTCGGCCAGCGGCAGGTCCGCGAGACCGTCGCCGTAGAACTCGACAAATTTGCCGACCACGCCTTTCTTGCGCAACATCTGGGTCACGGTCAGCACCAGGTCGGTGGCGGTGATGCCTTCCTTGAGCTTGCCGGTGAGTTTGAAGCCGATGACTTCCGGAATCAGCATCGACACCGGTTGGCCGAGCATCGCCGCTTCCGCTTCAATCCCGCCGACGCCCCAGCCGAGCACGCCGAGGCCGTTGATCATGGTGGTGTGGGAATCGGTGCCGACCAGGGTGTCGGGGAAGGCGTAGGTGCGACCGTCCTCGTCCTTGGTCCAGACCGTGCGGCCCAGGTATTCCAGATTCACCTGATGGCAAATGCCGGTGCCCGGTGGCACGACGCTGAAGTTGTCGAAGGCGCTCTGGCCCCAGCGCAGAAAGGCGTAACGCTCGCCATTGCGCTGCATTTCGATGTCGACGTTCTGTTCAAAGGCGCTTGCACTGCCGAACTTGTCGACCATCACTGAGTGGTCAATCACCAGGTCCACCGGGGAGAGCGGGTTGATGCGCTGCGGGTCACCGCCGGCCTTGGCCATGGCGGCGCGCATCGCGGCCAGGTCGACCACGGCAGGGACGCCGGTAAAGTCTTGCATCAATACCCGCGCCGGGCGGTACTGGATTTCGCGATCGGAGCGGCGCTCCTTGAGCCAGGCGGCAATCGCCTTGAGGTCGGCGCCGGTGACGGTTTTTTCGTCTTCCCAGCGCAGCAGGTTTTCCAGCAGCACTTTCAACGACATCGGCAGCTTGTCCAGGTCGCCCAGGCTTTTGGCGGCGTCCGGCAGGCTGAAGTAGTGATAGGTCTTGTCGTCGACTTTCAGGGTTTTAAGGGTTTTCAGGCTATCGAGGGACGGCATTGAAATGACTCCTTTGAGTCCGCACGGCTACGGACTGACGGGACGAACAGAGCTTTTAACCTAGCCCTGTTTAGGCATTAAGGCTAATAACTGGACTCTATGGCCGGGTCCAAGGTTCCGAACTCGGCTATCATGCGCCGGTTTTCGTGACAGGCTTTGCTTCAACGCAAGTCTGGGCATCGCGCAGTGGCTGAATTTCTCGCCTACTGCCCAGGAGTAAGAATGAACATCCTCTTTATGCATTGCCGACCGGGCTTCGAAGGCGAAGTCTGTTCCGAGATTTCCGAACATGCCGCGCGGCTGAACGTGGCCGGTTATGCCAAGGCCAAGACCGCCAGCGCCTGCGCCGAATTTATCTGCACCGAAGAAGATGGCGCCGAGCGCCTGATGCGTGGTCAGCGTTTCGCCCAACTGATTTTCCCACGGCAATGGGCGCGCGGGATTTTCATCGACCTGCCGGAAACCGACCGCATCAGCGTAATCCTCGCGCACATGGCTGACTTCCCCGTGTGCGGCAGCCTGTGGCTGGAAATGGTCGACACCAACGACGGCAAAGAGCTGTCGAACTTCTGCAAGAAGTTCGAAGTGCATCTGCGCAAGGCGCTGATGGCGGCCGGCAAACTGGTGGAGGACGCCAGCAAGCCACGTTTACTGTTGACCTTCAAAAGCGGCCGTGAAGTGTTCATGGGCCTGGCGGAGTCGAACAATTCCGCCATGTGGCCAATGGGTATCCCGCGCTTGAAGTTCCCGCGTGAGGCCCCGAGCCGTTCAACCCTCAAGCTGGAAGAGGCCTGGCACCACTTCATCCCTCGCGACCAGTGGGACGAACGCTTGCACAGTGACATGACCGGCGTTGACCTCGGCGCCGCGCCCGGCGGCTGGACCTGGCAACTGGTCAACCGTGGCATGCTGGTGACCGCCATCGACAATGGCCCGATGGCCGAAAGCCTGATGGACACCGGACTGGTGCAACACTTGATGGCCGACGGTTTCACCTTCAAGCCCAAGCAGCCGGTGGACTGGATGGTGTGCGACATCGTCGAGAAGCCGGCGCGCAACGCCGCGATGCTCGAAGAATGGATTGGCGAGGGGCATTGTCGTGAAGCGGTGGTCAACCTCAAGTTGCCAATGAAACAGCGTTACGCGGAAGTGAAGCGCTTGCTGGAGCGCATTGCCGACGGGTTCAAGGAGCGCGGGATTCGGGTGGAGATTGGCTGCAAGCAGCTGTACCACGACCGAGAGGAAGTGACCTGCCACTTGCGCCGATTGGACGTAAAGAAACCGAAATCCCGCTGAATCCCCCAACCGTCCCTGTAGGAGCGAGGCTTGCCCGCGAAGGCCACACCTCGGTCCTGCAAATACACCGCAGCGCGGCCTTCGCGGGCAAGCCTCGCTCCTACAGGGACGGAGGTGATAGACGACAGATGACCGAACACCCGGCAATGCGCGACAATGCCGGCAAGTTTCAGGAGTGAATCATGAGTGAAATGATTGATACGCCGGTAGACGGCACCCTCGACGCCACCGGCCTCAACTGCCCCGAGCCGGTGATGATGCTGCACCAGCACATCCGTGACCTGGTGCCCGGCGGCCTGCTCAAGGTGATCGCCACCGATCCCTCGACCCGCCGCGACATTCCCAAGTTCTGCGTGTTTCTCGATCACGAACTGGTCGCGCAGCACGAAGAGGCCGGCACCTACCTCTACTGGATCCGCAAGAAACTCGTTTAACCCGCCGACTGGCTGATGCGGATCCGCTTGCGTGCACTGCGCGTCAGGCGGATCGACAGCATGAGCGCCGCGCAACTCAAGCCCACGATCAAACCCTGCCACAGCCCGCTCGGGCCGCTTGGCGTGCCGAACCAATCCGTCAGGCCCAGTGCGTAACCCACCGGCAAACCAATGCCCCAGTAGGCGAACAACGTCAGGATCATCGTCACCCGCGTGTCCTGATAGCCGCGCAAGGCGCCCGCCGCAGTGACCTGGATCGCATCGGAAAACTGGAACAGCGCCGAATACACAATCAACATGCCTGCGACGCGAATCACTGTCGGGTCCGCGGTGTAGATGGTCGCGATGTGCTCGCGCAGCAACAGCATCATGCTCGCGGAAAGACAGGCGTAAGCCAGCGCCGTGCCCATGCCGACCCCTGCGGCGAAACGCGCTTCACGCGGTTTCTGGCGACCGAGCGCCTGGCCGACCCGCACCGTTACGGCCATGCCGAGGGAGTAGGGGATCATGAACACCAGCGAGCTGAAGTTCAGGGCGATCTGGTGCCCGGCCACCACGGTGGCGCCGAGGCTGCCGATCAGCAGAGCGATTACGGCGAAGATGCTCGATTCGGCGAACACTGCGATGCCGATCGGCAGGCCGATGCCCAGCAGGCGCTTGATCACCGACCACTGCGGCCAGTCAAAGCGGCTGAACAACTGACTCGACTGATACGCCGGCGCCCAGCGTTCCCAGCAGGCCATGCCCAGCGCCATCACCCACATCACTATCGCCGTGGCCCAGCCGCAACCGACACCGCCCATGGCCGGCACACCGAAATGGCCGTAAATGAAGATGTAGTTCAGCGGAATATTCAGCGCCAACCCGCACAGGCCCAGCACCATCGCCGGCCGGGTGCGTCCCAGGCCGTCACTGAAGCAGCGCAGTACGTGGTAGAAGGCGACGGCGGGCAAACCACTGGCGATGCCGTGCAGGTATTGCATGCAGGGGCCGATCAGCTCGGGATCAACCTTCATGGCATGCAAAATCGGCTCCGCGCTGAACAGCATGCCGGTCGCCATCAACCCCACCACCAGGGCCAGCCACAACGCCTGACGGACAATCGGACCGATCTCGTTGTGGGTGCCGGCGCCGAAGCGCTGGGCGACTTTCGGCGTGGTGGCCAGCAGGGTGCCAGTCATCAATAGAAACACCGGGACCCAGATCGAGTTGCCCAGCGCCACCGCCGCCAGGTCGCGAGGCCCGACACGGCCCGCCATCACTGCATCGACGAAGCCCATCGCGGTAGTGGCAAGCTGCGCAACCATGATCGGCAGGGCGAGTGCGAGCAGGGTTTTAAGCTCCAGGCGAACCCGGGCCGGGCGATTGAGGGAAAGTGCGGCGGGGCGGTCAGTCACGGAATTCAAGGGCGAAACGTCCAAATAGGGATTGATGCGCGAGGCGGGGCATTCTACGCGTTGACGCATCGGTCAGGAAAAGTCCTGTGTTGGCGATTTGTAATCGGTGTCCGAACATTGCGACAACGCAACCCCTGTAGCAGCTGGCGAAGCCTGCGTTCGACTGCGTAGCAGTCGTAATCCCTGAGTTCACGTTCTGCCTGAAACACCGCATCGTCTGAGTTTACGACTGCTTCGCAGCCGAACGCAGGCTTCGCCAGCTGCTACAAAGGTGTGTGCAATGCCCGCTGGCCCACTAAGGTCATCTCCGCCTACACTGCCGATCCGCCAAAGGAGCCTGCCCATGCTGATTGTTGCCGACGAAAATATCCCGCTGCTCGATGCCTTCTTCCACGGTTTCGGTGAAATCCGTCGCGTGCCGGGACGTTCCATCGACCGCGCCACCATCGAAGAGGCCGATGTGCTGCTGGTGCGCTCGGTAACCAACGTCAACCGCGCATTGCTCGACGGCAGCAAAGTACGCTTTGTCGGCACCTGCACCATCGGCACTGATCACCTGGATCTGGATTACTTCAGGCAGGCCGGCATCACCTGGTCCAGCGCGCCGGGCTGCAATGCCCGGGGCGTGGTCGACTACGTTCTCGGCAGCCTGCTGACCCTGGCTGAAATCGAAGGCGCCGACCTGACTAAGCGTACCTATGGCGTGGTGGGGGCCGGTGAAGTCGGCGGCCGTTTGGTCAAGGTGCTGCAAGGTTTGGGCTGGAACGTACTGGTCTGCGATCCACCAAGGCAAGCGGCGGAAGGGGGCGATTTCGTCAGCCTCGAGCAAATCATCGAGCAGTGCGACGTCATCAGTCTGCACACGCCGTTGAAGAAACACGGCGCTCAGTCAACCTGGCATCTATTCGATAAAAACCGTTTGAACCAACTCAAACCCGGTACCTGGCTGATTAACGCCAGTCGTGGCCCGGTGGTAGACAACGCCGCCCTGCGCCAGGTTCTGCTGCAGCGCGAAGACCTGCAAGCGGTGCTGGACGTCTGGGAGGGGGAACCTGAGGTCGATGTGGCGCTGGCCGAACTCTGCGTGTTGGCGACGCCGCACATCGCCGGCTACAGCCTTGATGGCAAACAGCGCGGGACGGCGCAGATCTACCAGGCGTATTGCGAATTTCTTGGGCAATCGGCTCAGGTCAGCTTGAGCGATTTACTGCCGGCGCCGTGGTTGTCGCGCGTGTCGTTGAGCGCCGACAGCGATCCGGCGTGGGCGCTGGCGATGTTGTGTCGTGGTGTGTACGACCCACGCCGGGATGATGCGGATTTCCGCCGCAGTCTCGTCGGCAGCGTGAACGAGCAACGTGCGGCGTTTGATGCGCTGCGCAAGCATTACCCGCAGCGGCGGGAGATTGATGGGTTGCAGGTACGCATTGACGGGGATTCTCCTGAGTTGCAGAAGATCGTGGCGGCTTTGGGTGCAATGGCTGTCTGAAACCGAGTTGGCCCAATCGCGAGCAGGCTCGCTCCCGCTGGGGGCTTGTCGTACACAACCTCTGAATTCACTGGAGATCCTGTGGGAGCGAGCCTGCTCGCAAATGCCGCAGCGAAATACCTGGATCAATACCCATAAAAAACCCGGCCATCAGGGCCGGGTCAAGAAGACGATGGCTACATCACTTTTGTTTGGCAGGCTTGACCAATCGCTGTTCCAGTTCGCGGCAAGCTTTCTGGATCATGTCTTCAGTGATCGGTACTTCGCGCCCTTCTGCATCAATAATCGAGCAACCCAGAGACTGGTGCGGCTTCGTGCGGATCACTTGAATTTTGTCATCGCTGCTGTTTTGCAAGGACATGGCCTGTCTCCTCATCAAGTGTGTGTTAACTCTAAAACCGTCAGGTGACCGGGTTGTGACAGCTCCCGCGATCTTTCCAGGACGGCACTTGCAGTCCACCAGAAATACCGCAGCGTTGCCACCCGGACTTTAGACCGATAACGCCTAGGCACTAGTCTTGGCGATCATATTTAACCGGACTCATTATGATTTATAGCGTTCCAGGTTAGGGACGAGTGTAGGCTAAGCCCTGTCAATTTTCTGTGATCAGGCTATCGGATGATTTCAATGCTTTCCTCCCGTCAGCGCCGTGCCATTCGATTGACCAGTCGGTTTCTTGCGCCTTATCGGTGGCCAGCTTTGGGTGCCTTGCTGGCATTAATTGTCACGGCGGGCATCACGTTGTCCATGGGGCAAGGCATTCGATTACTGGTTGATCAGGGTTTCATGACCCAGTCGCCCCATTTGCTCAACCAGTCCATTGGTCTGTTTATGTTGCTGGTGTGCGGTCTGGCGGTCGGCACCTTCGCACGTTTTTATCTGGTGTCGTGGATCGGTGAGCGTGTCGTCGCCGACATCCGCCAGCAGGTGTTTAACCACCTGATTTACCTGCATCCTGGTTTCTACGAGGACAATCGCAGCTCCGAGATTCAGTCGAGACTGACCGCTGATACGACGTTGCTGCAATCGGTGATTGGCTCTTCGCTATCACTGTTTTTACGCAATCTGCTGATGGTGATCGGCGGGATCGTGTTGCTGTTTATCACTAACCCCAAGCTCACCAGCATCGTGGTCATTGCGTTGCCACTGGTGATCGCGCCGATCCTGATTTTCGGTCGCCGGGTTCGCAATTTGTCGCGGCTGAGTCAGGACCGGATCGCCGATATCGGCAGTTATGTATCCGAAACCCTGGGCCAGATCAAAACCGTGCAGGCCTACAACCATCAGGTTCAGGACGAACAGCGGTTTGCCATCACCGTAGAAGACGCTTTCGACACCGCCCGTAAACGCATTTTTCAGCGAGCCTGGTTGATAACCCTGGTGATCGTGCTGGTGCTGGGCGCGGTTGGGGTGATGCTCTGGGTCGGCGGCATGGACGTGATCGCCGGGCGGATTTCCGCGGGCGAGCTGGCGGCGTTTGTCTTCTATAGCCTGATTGTCGGCAGTGCCTTCGGTACGTTGAGCGAAGTGATCGGCGAGTTACAGCGGGCGGCAGGGGCGGCTGAGCGAATTGCCGAGTTGCTGCGTTCGGAAAACATCATCCAGCCACCGGCCGCAGGCCTGGTGACGTTGCCTGAGCGAGTGAAGGGCGATCTGGCGCTGCAAGACGTGCGCTTTTCCTACCCGTCGCGTCCCGAAAGCTACGCCGTCGATGGCTTGAATCTGACCATCCATGCCGGCGAAACCCTCGCGCTTGTAGGGCCGTCCGGTGCGGGTAAGTCGACGGTGTATGACTTGCTCCTGCGCTTTTACGACCCGGCCGAAGGATGCATCTTGCTGGATGGCGTGCCGCTGACTCAGCTTGATCCGCTGGACCTGCGACGTTGTTTCGCGTTGGTATCGCAAACGCCAGCGCTGTTCTTCGGTAGCATCGAAGAGAACATCCGCTATGGCAATCCGACAGCAACCCTGGCGCAGGTTCAGGAAGCGGCGAAAATCGCTTACGCCCATGACTTCATCGAGGCCATGCCCAACGGCTACCAGACCCACCTCGGTGACGGCGGCCTCGGTTTGTCAGGTGGCCAGCGCCAACGCCTGGCCATCGCCCGGGCGCTGCTGGTGGACGCACCCATTCTGCTGCTCGACGAAGCAACCAGTGCCCTCGACGCCCAAAGCGAACACCTGATCCAGCAAGCCCTGCCGAGCCTGATGAAAAACCGCACCACCCTGGTCATCGCCCACCGCTTGGCCACAGTGAAAAATGCCGACCGGATTGCGGTAATGGACCAGGGAAAACTGGTGGCGGTGGGGACGCATCAGGAGTTGATTGCGAACAATGCGTTGTATGCGCGGTTGGCGGCGTTGCAGTTTAGTGATGGCAAGCCTGAATTCGGTCTTCACTTGTAGTGCTGAGCGGCTGGAGGACTGATGGACTGATGGACTGTAACTGATGGGCTGATGGGCTGATGGGCTGATGGACTGTAGGAGCTGTCGAGTGAAACGAGGCTGCGATCTTTTGATCTTGATCTTCTGCACTGCCGATAAGATCAAAAGATCGCAGCCTCGTTTCACTCGACAGCTCCTACATGGCTCCTACATAGCTCCTACATAGCTCCTACACAGCTTCTAGATAGCCGGCATTACCGGTTATTGATCGTCGAAGTACCGCTCATGCCAATCCACCAGCGGCTGCGGCGAGTTTAGCTTCTGGCCGTAGATCACCGAGTATGACAGCACGTTCTGCACGTACTGACGGGTTTCGTCGAACGGGATGCTTTCTACCCAGACGTCGAAGCTCAGGTGGTCCGCGCCGCGCAGCCACTGGCGCACGCGGGCGGGGCCGGCGTTGTAGGCGGCGGAGGCGAGCACGCGATTGCCATTGAACTGACTGTGAACCTGGCTCAGGTAGGCGGCGCCGAGCTCGATGTTCTTGTCCGGGTCGAGCACTTGCTGCGGCGAAGCCAGCGGAATGCTGAACTTGCGCGCGGTTTCCTTGGCGGTGCCAGGCATCAATTGCATCAGGCCGCTGGCGCCGACGCCGGAACGAGCGTCGTCCATGAAGGCGCTTTCCTGCCGGGTGATGGCGAACACCCAGCTCGAATGCAGGCCACGGTTTTTCGCTTCGCGCACCAGAGTGTCGCGGTGGGCCATCGGAAAGCGGATGTCCAGATCGTCCCAATACTGCGCCTGACTGATGGTGCGGATCGCCGGGAAATACCATTTCAAGTCGTAGGCCAGTTTCGCTTGGGCGACCATTTCGTCACGGCTGAAGTGGCGGCTGGCGTAATACCACTCGCGGCGACCATCGACGATCTGCCCGCGAGCGTGGAGTTCCAGGGCGCGCCGCACGCCGGGGGTGTTGCGCACCTTGTTTATCAGCGCCTGGCTAAGCACCAGCGGTTTATTGACCAGCGAATAAGGTGACTGCGAACGATCGGCGGCGAGGAAACCGTAGAAGTCCCGCTCGCGAGCAAGACTTTTATAGAGTGTCAGTGCATCCGGGTTTTGCGGCTGCGCCAGTTCCAGGCTACGGGCCTGCCAGTAGCGCCAGCGGTTGGTCGTCGCCAAATCCTGAGGCAAGCGGCGGGTCAGCTGATAGGCATCCTCCCAGCGGGCCAGGCGCAGCAACAGTCGCAGGCGCCATTCGGACACCGTGTTGTCCCGCAGTTCCGGGTCATACTTGGTCATCACGTCCAGCGCACGGCCGTCGAAACGTCGTGCGAGGGTCAGGCCGATTTCCCGGGCAATCGCCACTTTTTCATCACGGGAGAAGTGCATGCTACTGGCATAGCCGTCGAGCAGGTCCATGGCCCTGTCCGGATCCTGGCGCGCCAGGCGGCGCAGGCCAAGACTGACCACATCAGACATCGGCTCGTCGGCCGGGGTGAAGCGCGATGGCTGGTTAAGCAGCTCGGGTTTCTGCGCGACATCCACCAGCAACCGACCGCGAGGGGCGAGGGTGGTCAGACCGTTGACCAGGCTGTTGGCCAGCGGATAGTTGCGAGTCTGGGCCGCCAGTTTGGCGCGTTCCCAGCGTTTCTGCTCGGTCAGCTGGCCTTCGGCGGCCCATTGCCCGAAGAGTGCATCGCAAGCAGCGGGTTGAGATTTGCCGGTCAGCCAGAGTTTTTCGGCGTTGGCATAACCTGCAGGTTTCTGGTTATGACCGATCTGATACTGAGCGTTCAGGCAGTCCAGTTCGGTGAAGTTCATCTTGGGGTCGTAGTACTTGACGAAAGTCGCCCAGTCGCCGCGATCGGCCAGCCAGCGCAACCAGCGCAATTTCATCCAGTTGGCTTGCGGCAGGTCACCGTGTTCGGCGAGGAATCTCTCGATTTCTTCATTGCTTGCGGTTTTAAGGCGAGCGGTCAGCTCGTCATACGCCAGGTAGGGCTCCAGCGGGTAATCGCTGAGGGCCTGGCTGTAACGGAAATAAGGACCGGTATCACCCTTGGCCAAGGCGCGCTTGGCCTCGTCGTAATATTGGCGTTGGGTGAGCAGGTCCACCGCCTGGGCTGGTTGTACGGCAGCGGCAGAGAGAAGCAAACATGATAAAAGACACAAAAGGCGACTGCGCATGAGACATCCGAGCAGAAAAATCAGGACAAGTGCGGGCACTACCGGCACTGAATAATATTGTAGCTTAGCCTTTTGCCAGCAAGGGGCGAAAGCTTTGCCGGCCCAGCAGCATAAGTTCGCAACATTTGTTATGCAGAGTGCTTCCACATTGAAATTGCCGGCCTTCTGAAGCCTCAAGTCAGGTAGAATACGCGCCCGGTTTTTGGAGAAGCTCATGACCCTGCTCAAATTCAGCGATGTGTCCCTTGCTTTCGGCGCTATGCCGTTGTTGGACAAGGTGTCCTGGCAGATCGCCCGTGGTGAGCGGGTGTGCATCATCGGCCGCAACGGCACTGGCAAGTCCAGCATGATGAAGCTCGTCAAGGGCGACCAGAAGCCAGACGACGGCTCCGTATGGCGTGCGCCAGGCCTCAAGATTGGCGAATTGCCGCAAGAATTGCCGGTCGCCGACGAGCGGACGGTGTTCGACGTGGTGGCCGAAGGCCTGGACGGTGTCGGCGAACTGCTCGCGCAGTATCACCACCTGAGCCAGAACATCGTCACTGACGCCGATCTGGACAAGCTGATGCACGTTCAGCACGACCTCGAAGCCCGCGATGGCTGGCGCTTGCAGCAACTGGTCGACAGCACGCTTAGCCGTTTGCAGTTGCCTGCCGACAAGACCCTTGCCGAGTTGTCCGGCGGCTGGCGTCGCCGCGTCCTGCTGGCTCAGGCCCTGGTTTCCGAACCGGACCTGCTGCTGCTCGACGAACCGACCAACCACCTGGACATCGGTGCCATCGCCTGGCTCGAAGAGGCGTTGAAGGATTTCCAGGGCGCCGTGCTGTTCATCACGCACGACCGTTCCTTCCTGCAAAACCTTGCGACCCGTATTCTGGAACTGGATCGCGGTGGCTTGATCGACTGGAACGGCGATTACGCCAGCTTCCTCGTGCACAAAGAAGCCTCGCTGGCCGCTGAAGAAACCGCCAACGCGCTGTTCGACAAAAAGCTGGCCCAGGAAGAAGTCTGGATCCGTCAGGGCATCAAGGCGCGCCGCACCCGTAACGAAGGCCGTGTCCGCGCACTGAAAGCCCTGCGCGTCGAGCGCAGCGAACGTCGCGAGCGCACCGGCAAGGCCAACATTCAGCTGGATACCGCTGACAAATCCGGCAAGCAGGTGATGGTCCTCGAGAACGTGAGCTTCGCTCACCCGGGTGGTCCGTTCCTGATCAAGGATTTCTCGATGGTCCTGACACGCGGCGACCGTATCGGTCTGCTCGGTGCCAATGGTACCGGCAAGACCACACTGCTGAAGCTGATGCTCAGCGGTCTGCAACCAACCAGCGGCAAAGTGGAGGAGGGGACGCGCATCGATGTGGCTTACTTCGACCAGTTGCGCCATCAGCTGGACCTGGAAAAGACCGTGATCGACAACGTGGCCGAAGGTCGCGACTTCATCGATATCGATGGTCAGAGCCGTCACGTACTGAGCTACCTCGGCGACTTCCTGTTCAGCCCGCAGCGTGCCCGCACGCCGGTGAAGGCGCTGTCCGGTGGTGAGCGTGCCCGTCTGTTGCTGGCCAAGCTGTTCAGCAAGCCGGCGAACCTGCTGGTTCTCGACGAACCGACCAACGATCTCGACGTCGAAACCCTCGAACTGCTGGAAGAGGTCTTGCTGACCTTCAACGGCACCGTACTGATGGTCAGCCACGACCGGGCATTCCTCGACAACGTGGTGACCAGCACCCTGGTCTTCGAAGGTGAAGGCAAGGTTCGCGAATACGTCGGTGGTTATCAGGACTGGCTGCGTCAGGGCGGTTCGCCGCGCCTGCTGGGCGTGACCGAGAGCAAATCCGGCAAAGCCGACCTGACGTCTGCTGTCGTGACGGCCGAAGCTGCGCCGGTTGCAGCGGTTGAAGCGCCGGTGGCGAAGAAGAAGCTCAGTTACAAGTTGCAGCGTGAGCTGGAAATGTTGCCGGGTCAGATCGAAGCCATGGAACAGCAAATTGTTGTCGTTGAAGCTCAGATGGCCGATGCCGGCTTCTATCAGCGTCCGGCTGCCGAGACGGCTGCGGTGATCGCTCAGCTGGAACAGTTGCGGGCTGAGCTCGACGTTATGGTCGAGCGCTGGGCCGAGCTGGATGCCTGATTGATCCTGCTGTAAAAAAGCCCGACCTCGGTAATTCGAGTGTCGGGCTTTTTGTATGGCGCAAGGCCGAATCGATCTTTGTAGGAGCGAGCTTGCTCGCGATGGTCGTCAACGATAACGCTGACAGTCTGACACCCCCGTGCGTTCTCGGGTTTATCGCGAGCAAGCTCGCTCCTACAGGAGGTTCGTGTTATCAGCTTTTGATCAGGCGCACCGCGAGCACATCGCAAGGCGCACCGTGCAAGACATCATTGGCGGTGGAGCCCAGCAGAAGCGCCAGGCCATGTCGACCATGGCTGCCCACTACGATCAGGTCGCACGTTTGTTCCTTGGCCAGGTGGTGAATCTCCTGGCGCGGTTGGCCGTAGGTCAGGTGGCTGTATTCCTTGGTGATTTCCGGATATTTCAAGATCAGTCGGTCCAGGCGCTCTCGGGCCTGATCGAACTGCTGTTGTTGCAGTTGTGACAGGTCCATCGGCACGTCGCCACCGAAGGCCATGGCCATCGGCTCGACAATGTGCACCAGGGACAGCTTCGCTTTGTTGCTCACCGACAGTTCGCGAGCGCGGTGGATTACAGGATCGCACTCTTCGGTTAGATCTACAGCGACCAGAATGTGGTTGTAGGGCATGGGGTGCTCCTCCTGAGGTTGCAATATTGATAAGTATGGCTGGTTTCAAGCGCATTGTTTCCAAAGTGACTGAATGCGCCCATCAAGAATCGGGAGTACAGATATGACGGTCTGGATAGTGGTGTCAATCCTGCTGGTGGTGTTGAGTCCGCTGGCATGGTTGCGGCCGTCCCGCCACCAGAGCGGCCGTATGGCCCTGCGCATGGAGGCGCGACGCCTCGGGCTGGCCATGCAGCTGGCGCCTCAGGAATGGCCGCACTGGTTGAGTCAGGAGCCGCCGAGCCCCTGTGCGCAATACCATCGACCACGGCGTGGGAATCGGCCGGCCTGCTGGAGTTACTGGCAAAAAGCGCCGGGTATTTGGGTGAATCAGTGGCAAGAGGTCTGTGAAGATCCAGCGTTGTCGATTCATTTCGAAAAGTTGCCAGACAACGTTTACAAGATCGAAGCGGACAAGCAAATGATCACCTTGTATTGGGGCGAAAAGGGTGACGCAACTGTTTTGCAACAGATTGATGCCACCCTCAAAGCACTCGCCTGAACTCCGTCTCGTAGCAGCTGCCGAGCCTGCGAGGCTGCGTTCGGCGACGAAGTCGTCGTAAACACTGAACACACGGTCAGTCTGATATACCGGGGGGCTTGATTTTACGACTGCTGCGCAGCCGGACGCAGCCTCGCAGGCTCGGCAGCTGCTACAGGTTTTTGCAGGCAATAAAAAGCCCGACATCAACATCGGGCTGGAGTTGGCCAGGCAGGCCGGTAATTCGGGGTGGGGCTGATCTTACGCTGGGCATTCGCCAAAAGCGCTCATGTTTTTTTCCTCAGTGTTTCGCCAGCGTAGCCCGTTAAACAAAGGCTGCAGCGAATTAGGGCGACATTTCTAACTATTGATTCTATGAATGGCTTCACATGCATCCGCGTGTTGCAGGGCTTCGCGGTACGGAAATGACCGGAAAGTCGCGTTTCACCCCGTGTTTTGGGCGATTGACAATTGTCGGAAATTCCGTGAAGGTGATGCACCCAAATCAAACGGGCGTATGAATTGAGCGTTTGTATTTCAGACCGCTCCTACAGAATCCCGACTATCGCGTTGGCGGGTGTGCCGGGTGGATTGGCGTTAGCATCGACGAAAAGCGTCCCTGCCGAACCATTCGCCTGCGTCCGACGTGTACTGTTCAGCTTCCATATCGTGGAGATCAGTTGATGATTTACGAAGGTAAAGCCATCACGGTTAAGGCTCTTGAAAGTGGCATCGTCGAACTGAAGTTCGACCTCAAGGGTGAGTCCGTCAACAAGTTCAACCGTCTAACCCTGAACGAACTGCGTCAGGCCGTAGACACCATCAAGGCAGATGCTTCGATCAAGGGTGTGATCGTCAGCAGTGGCAAGGACGTATTCATCGTCGGTGCCGACATCACCGAATTTGTCGAAAACTTCAAGCTACCTGATGCCGAGCTTGTTGCTGGCAATCTGGAAGCCAACAAGATTTTCAGCGATTTCGAAGACCTCAACGTCCCGACTGTCGCCGCGATCAACGGAATCGCCCTGGGTGGCGGTCTGGAAATGTGCCTGGCGGCGGACTACCGCGTCATGTCCACCAAGGCCAAGATCGGTCTGCCGGAAGTCAAACTGGGTATCTACCCAGGCTTCGGCGGCACCGTGCGTCTGCCGCGCCTGATCGGTGCCGACAACGCCATCGAATGGATTGCCGCCGGTAAAGAAAACCGTCCTGAAGACGCGCTGAAAGTCGGCGCAGTGGACGCAGTGGTTGAGCCTGAGAAATTGCAGGAAGCGGCCCTTGAGCTGATCAAGCGCGCCATCTCCGGCGAGTTCGACTACAAGGCCAAGCGTCAGCCGAAGCTGGAAAAGCTGAAGCTGAACGCGATCGAACAAATGATGGCTTTCGAAACCGCCAAGGGTTTCGTCGCCGGTCAGGCTGGCCCGAACTACCCGGCGCCGGTTGAAGCGATCAAGACCATCCAGAAAGCTGCGAACTTCGGTCGCGACAAGGCGCTGGAAGTCGAAGCTGCCGGTTTCGTCAAATTGGCCAAGACCTCTGCAGCGCAGAGCTTGATCGGTCTGTTCCTGAACGATCAGGAGCTGAAGAAAAAGGCCAAGGCCTACGACGAAATCGCCAAAGACGTGAAGCAGGCTGCCGTATTGGGCGCCGGCATCATGGGCGGCGGTATTGCTTATCAGTCGGCCTCCAAAGGGACGCCGATCCTGATGAAGGACATCAACGAGCACGGTATCGAGCAGGGTCTGGCTGAAGCCGCCAAGCTGCTGGTGAGCCGCGTTGATAAGGGTCGGATGACGGCTGCAAAAATGGCTGAAGTGCTCAACGGCATTCGTCCAACCCTGTCCTACGGTGATTTCGGTCACGTGGATCTGGTGGTTGAAGCCGTCGTCGAGAATCCTAAGGTCAAGCAAGCCGTCCTGGCCGAAGTGGAAGACAAGGTCAAAGAGGACACTATCCTCGCGTCCAACACCTCGACCATTTCCATCACCTTGCTGGCCAAAGCCCTCAAGCGTCCGGAAAACTTCGTCGGCATGCACTTCTTCAACCCGGTGCACATGATGCCGCTGGTTGAAGTGATTCGTGGCGAGAAGTCCAGCGAGCTGGCCGTTGCCACCACCGTTGCCTACGCCAAGAAAATGGGCAAGAACCCGATTGTCGTCAACGACTGCCCGGGCTTCCTGGTCAACCGCGTGCTGTTCCCGTACTTCGGCGGTTTTGCCAAATTGGTCAGCGCCGGTGTGGATTTCGTCCGTATCGACAAGGTCATGGAAAAATTCGGCTGGCCAATGGGCCCGGCGTACCTGATGGACGTGGTCGGCATCGACACCGGTCACCACGGTCGTGACGTAATGGCTGAAGGCTTCCCGGACCGCATGAAAGACGACCGTCGTTCGGCAATTGACGTGCTTTACGAAGCCAAGCGCCTGGGCCAGAAGAACGGCAAAGGCTTCTATGCCTACGAGACCGACAAGCGCGGCAAGCAGAAGAAAGTCGCCGATCCGTCGGTGCTGGAAGTGCTCAAGCCGATCGTTTACGAGCAGCGCGAAGTCACTGACGAAGACATCATCAACTGGATGATGATCCCGCTGTGCCTGGAAACCGTGCGTTGCCTGGAAGACGGCATTGTCGAAACCGCCGCCGAAGCCGACATGGGTCTGGTCTACGGCATTGGTTTCCCTCCATTCCGTGGCGGTGCGCTGCGTTACATCGATTCGATCGGTGTTGCAGAGTTCGTTGCCCTGGCTGACCAGTACGCTGATTTGGGCGCGCTGTACCAACCGACCGCGAAGCTGCGTGAAATGGCCCTGAACGGCCAGAGCTTCTTCGGTTAAGCGCCCCCAACTAGAGTGAGAGTGAACTTATGAGCTTGAATCCTAGAGACGTCGTGATTGTCGACTTCGGTCGTACTCCGATGGGCCGCTCCAAGGGCGGCATGCACCGCAACACCCGCGCTGAAGATATGTCGGCGCACCTGATCAGCAAATTACTGGAACGCAACGTCAAGGTTGACCCGAGCGAAGTCGAAGACGTGATCTGGGGCTGTGTAAACCAGACCCTGGAACAGGGCTGGAACATCGCTCGCATGGCGTCCCTGATGACTCAGATCCCGCACACTGCCGCCGGCCAGACCGTCAGCCGTTTGTGTGGCTCGTCGATGAGCGCCCTGCACACTGCCGCGCAAGCGATCATGACCGGCAACGGTGACGTATTCGTGGTGGGCGGCGTCGAGCATATGGGTCACGTGAGCATGATGCACGGTGTCGATCCGAACCCGCACATGTCGCTGTACGCGGCGAAAGCCTCGGGCATGATGGGCCTGACCGCTGAAATGCTGGGCAAAATGCACGGCATCACTCGCGAACAACAGGACGCTTTCGGCGTGCGCTCCCACCAGCTTGCTCATAAGGCGACTGTGGAAGGCAAGTTCAAAGACGAAATCATCCCGATGCAGGGCTACGACGAGAACGGTTTCCTGAAACTGTTCGACTACGACGAAACCATTCGTCCGGAAACCACCCTGGAAAGCCTGGCGGCATTGAAGCCAGCGTTTAACCCGAAGGGCGGCACCGTGACAGCCGGTACTTCGTCGCAGATCACTGACGGTGCTTCGTGCATGATCGTGATGTCGGCGCAGCGCGCACAGGACTTGGGCATCCAGCCTATGGCGGTGATTCGTTCGATGGCAGTGGCAGGTGTGGATCCGGCAATCATGGGCTATGGTCCAGTACCGGCCACACAAAAAGCATTGAAGCGCGCGGGTCTTGGCATTAACGATATCGACTTCTTCGAGCTCAACGAAGCTTTCGCTGCACAGGCCCTGCCAGTGCTGAAAGATCTGAAAGTGCTCGACAAGATGAACGAGAAGGTTAACCTGCACGGCGGCGCGATCGCCCTGGGTCACCCATTCGGTTGCTCCGGTGCGCGAATCTCCGGCACTTTGCTGAACGTGATGAAGCAAAATGGCGGTACCTTCGGGGTAGCCACCATGTGCATTGGTCTCGGCCAAGGCATCTCCACCGTCTTCGAACGCGTTTAAGCGTTCCGTTGATGGAAGCCGGGGCCAAGTGCCCCGGTTTTTGTTTTTCTGAATTTTTTTATTTTTTATTTGTGTGAGGGCCAAACCATGCCGATACAACCTGGGCTCTATCAACATTACAAAGGTCCGCAGTACCGCGTATTCAGTGTTGCGCGGCATTCGGAAACCGAAGAGGAAGTGGTCTTCTACCAAGCCCTGTATGGCGATTACGGCTTTTGGGTACGCCCCTTGAGCATGTTCCTGGAGTCGGTCGAAGTTGACGGCGAACAGGTGCCACGCTTTGCTTTGGTGCAAGCCGAACCGAGTCTTTTTACCCAGCCATAAGCTGAGTGCGCGCCGAACCCTGCGCTTGACCTCACCTTGTAGCCACTATATATAGCGGTGCCGCGTCAGGCGCCAACCGCCTTTCACTTCTAGAATTCAGGAATTTTCTGATCCATGGGCAAATCGCTGGTCATTGTGGAATCCCCGGCTAAGGCCAAGACCATCAACAAGTATCTGGGTAACCAATACGTGGTGAAGTCGAGTATCGGCCATATCCGAGACCTGCCCACCAGCGGTTCGGCTAGCGCCAGCAAAGAGCCAGCCGCCAAGCGCGGCAAGGCCGCCGCGGGTGAAGGTCCGGTGCTCACGCCGAAAGAGAAAGCGCGCAAGCAGCTGGTCTCGCGCATGGGTGTCGATCCCGATCATGGCTGGAAAGCCAAGTACGAGATCCTCCCGGGCAAGGAAAAGGTCATCGAAGAGCTGCGCCGGCTCGCCAAAGATGCTGACACCATCTATCTCGCAACCGACTTGGATCGCGAGGGGGAAGCCATTGCCTGGCACCTGCGCGAAGCCATTGGTGGTGACGACAGCCGCTATAAGCGCGTGGTGTTCAACGAAATCACCAAGAAGGCGATCCAGGAAGCCTTCTCCAAACCCGGCGAACTGGACATCGATCGCGTAAACGCCCAGCAGGCGCGTCGCTTCCTCGACCGCGTGGTGGGTTACATGGTTTCGCCGCTGCTGTGGGCCAAGATCGCCCGTGGCCTTTCCGCTGGTCGCGTGCAATCGGTTGCCGTGAAGCTGGTGGTGGAGCGTGAGCGCGAAATTCGTGCGTTCAACCCGGAAGAATACTGGGAAGTCCACGCCGATCTCGGCAGCGCCAAGGGCGCCACCGTGCGCTTTGACGTGGCTCGTGAGAAAGGCGAAGCCTTCAAGCCGCTGAACGAGGCCCAGGCCATGGCCGCGCTGGAGAAGCTCAAGGCTTCCAGCTACAGCATCGTCAAACGCGAAGACAAACCGACCAGCAGCAAGCCGTCGGCACCGTTCATTACTTCCACGTTGCAACAGGCCGCGAGCAACCGTCTGGGCTTCGGCGTGAAGAAAACCATGATGATGGCCCAGCGTTTGTATGAAGCCGGCTACATCACCTATATGCGTACCGACTCCACCAACCTCTCGGTTGACGCCGTGGCGATGGCGCGTACTTACATTGAAGGCGAGTTCGGCAAGAAGTACCTGCCGGAAACCCCGAACGTCTACAGCAGCAAGGAAGGCGCACAAGAGGCTCACGAAGCGATTCGTCCGTCCGACGCCAACACAGAGCCAAGCAAGCTGTCGGGCATGGAGCGCGATGCAGAGCGGCTCTACGAGCTGATCTGGCGCCAGTTCCTGGCTTGCCAGATGCTGCCAGCTCAATACCTGTCGACCACCGTCACCGTGGGTGCCGGCGACTTCGAATTGCGCGCCAAGGGCCGCATCCTGAAGTTCGACGGTTACACCCGCGTCATGCCGCAAATCACCAAGCCAGGCGACGACGACGTGCTGCCGGACATGGCCCAGGGCGACGCGATGAAGCTGATCAAGCTTGATCCGACCCAGCACTTCACCAAGCCGCCAGCGCGTTACTCGGAAGCCAGCCTGGTCAAGGAAATGGAAAAGCGCGGCATTGGTCGTCCTTCGACCTACGCTGCGATCATTTCGACCATCCAGGACCGCGGCTACGTGGCGCTGCACAACCGTCGTTTCTATTCGGAAAAGATGGGTGACATCGTCACCGAGCGCCTGGCCGAGAGCTTCTCCAACCTGATGGACTACGGCTTCACTGCCGGCATGGAAGAGAACCTCGATGACGTGGCCCAGGGCGAACGCGACTGGAAAAACGTGCTGGACGAGTTCTACGGTGACTTCAAGAAGAAGCTGGAAGTAGCCGAAAGCGCCGAAGGCGGCATGCGCGCCAACCAGCCGGTGATGACTGACATTCCGTGTGTGGTGTGCGGTCGTCCGATGCAGATTCGTACTGCATCGACCGGTGTGTTCCTTGGCTGCTCGGGCTACAGCCTGCCGCCGAAGGAACGCTGCAAGGCCACCGTTAACCTGGTGCCGGGCGATGAAATCGCCGCGGACGACGAGGGTGAGTCTGAATCGCTGGTGCTGCGTGGCAAGCACCGTTGCCCGATTTGCAGCACCGCGATGGACGCTTATCTGCTCGACGAGAAGCGCAAGCTGCACATCTGCGGTAACAACCCGGATTGCTCGGGTTACGAAATCGAAGAGGGCACCTATCGTATCAAGGGCTACGAAGGTCCGAGCCTGGAGTGCGACAAGTGCGGCAGCGAGATGCAACTCAAGACCGGCCGTTTCGGCAAGTTCTTCGGTTGCACCAACGCGACCTGCAAGAACACTCGCAAACTGCTGAAAAGCGGTGACGCGGCGCCGCCGAAAATGGACCCGGTGAAGATGCCTGAGCTGAAGTGCGAAAAGGTCAACGACACCTACATCCTGCGCGACGGTGCTTCCGGCCTGTTCCTGGCGGCCAGCCAGTTCCCGAAAAACCGTGAGACCCGTGCCCCGTTGGTCATGGAAATTGTGCCGCACAAGGACGAGATCGATCCGAAGTACCACTTCCTCTGCGACGCGCCGAAGAAAGATCCGGACGGCCTCCCGGCAGTGATCCGTTACAGCCGCAAGACCAAAGAGCAATACGTGCAGACAGAAGTCGAGGGCAAACCGACTGGCTGGAAGGCGTATTACGACGGTGGCAAGTGGACGGTTGAAGACAAGCGTCCGGCGAAGGCCGCCAAGGCTTAAGCAGGTGCTGGTGTAAAAAGGCCGCATGACAACCCCAGGGTTCTCATGCGGCCTTTTTGTTTTGTTTCGTTCTACCCCTGTAGGAGCGAGCTCGCTCGCGATGGTTGTTAACGATAACGCGTGCTTTCTGGATATACGCGGCGCTCTGTAGTCCATCGCGAGCAAGCTCTCTCCTACAGGGGGGGGCACGTGTAAACCTGTTTCAGGGTTAGACAGTACTTGCGGGAAGTTGAGG
The DNA here is from genome assembly GCF_949768125.1 of Pseudomonas sp. IT-P253. Lineage (NCBI taxonomy): Bacteria > Pseudomonadati > Pseudomonadota > Gammaproteobacteria > Pseudomonadales > Pseudomonadaceae > Pseudomonas > Pseudomonas sp. IT-P253. The sequence continues at coordinate 69,228 of NZ_CATKPT010000007.1, forward strand.
TGATCCACGACACTGTCTTATCTGTGTGAAGCACCTATTTCGTAGTGGAGGCTGCCGTCATGGCCTACGAACTCTATACCCGTACCAACCAGAAGCTTTATTTCGCTGGCCTGTCGCTGGAGGCGCTCGCCAAAGCCGAAGAGGGGCGGGCGATGAACTCTCTGGCGCTGATTCAGGCCGGGCGTGAATCAGCGTTGTTTCACCTGTACGGTGCGTTGCTGGGGCTGTGCCATGAAATCGCCGGCTTCTATCGCTTGCCTCAAGCCAATGCGCCTCGGGCCGAGATGCTGCTGACCCGCGAGGTGCTGGAAGCCATCGCCATTCCCGAGATGGCCGAGATGGTTGAGTTGGCTAACAATCCGGAAACCTGGCTGGCCAAGCTGTTGGCGGCCCATGCCGCACTGTTTCAGCCGCCTCGCGCTCCACACAAACCCAAGGGTGACGTGACGCAGCCGCTGATTCTGGCTGTTAACCTGGATGAGGAAGAGGCAACTGAGGAGTTGAGCCGGAGCGAGCTGGAGAGTTGGCGCCAGAATCTGAAAGGGTTGGCGATTCGGTTTCGCGAAGGCCTGAACGAGTGCTGATTTCGGTCATCCAGTGGTGTGATTAAGAACGCTGCTGGTCAAGATCCCGAGCGAAGCCTGAACGATGCCTATATAATCCCCGCCTTTCGTGGAGAACAGACCTTTATGCCAACGTCCTTTCTAGAAATTGTCGAGTTACCAGACGGTCGTATCGAGTTGCGCAGGGCTGAGGACGAGGGTTCTCTGGTTACCTTGGATTTCTCCAAGGATGCCAAAGCGTTCCTGCAAGGCCAGCACGTGGAAGTCGCCAAGGCGATGTTGAGCGTCGGTGTGCAGATGGCGGGACGTCTGGTGGAAGGCGAATTCAACACGGAAGAAGGTGCGCGGGTTCTTCATTGATCCCCGTCCGTCGGTTTCTGCGGATACCGCTACAGATCGGCTTCTCTATCCTTGGAGAAGCCCTGCGCTGTTCCAGGCGCATATTGTGTGTCAGTTAACCCAGTCGAATATTTAAGCTTTGTGCGTCCCCGGTGCGGGCGGCGCTGATCAATTGTTGCCGTGAAGTTGTGCTCAGTGGATTGAGCCAGCTGACGACTGTATGGCTGCGGCCCAGGCGCAAGGCTTCGCAAGTCAATTGCTGGGCGCTTTGAGTGCCGCGCGGTTGCAGCAGCAAGATGCCTTCACGGTTCAGGCCGGCGTCCCTCAGCCAAGCCTGGGTCAGGCTGGCGGGCGGGGCGATCAGTGTCAGCCAGCGCGCATCCTGATCCTGGCTCAATTCCCTGAGGATCGGCGCCAGAAGGTTCAGGCAGTTCCCGGTCGCACCACGCAGTGACAGCTCACTGAAAACTTCAGGTTCGGCGCTCCAGGGCGACTCGATCACGTCTTTCAGGATGGGCGCCAACGGCTGCGCCATAAATGCCTCAAACAACGGCAGTTGGGCTTGCTGTGGTGTGTGTGGGAACTGCATAAAGCCTCCTTTAGCGGCGAATGACGCCGACACTCAAGCCTTCGATCACCAGTTCCTGATCTTTCAGGTTCACTTCGATAGGGGCGAATTCCGGGTTTTCGGCAATCAACCAGACTTTGCTGCCATCGCGCTTGAAGCGCTTGACGGTCACTTCGTCACCGATTCGCGCCACCACGATTTGACCGTTGCGGGCTTCGCGGGTGGTGTGGACGGCCAACAGGTCACCGTCAAAGATGCCCACGTCCTTCATGCTCATGCCATGAACCCGCAGCAGGTAATCAGCGCGAGGATGGAAGAAGGTCGGGTTGATGTTGCAGGATTCTTCAATGTGCTGTTGGGCGAGAATCGGCGCACCGGCGGCCACTCGGCCAATGATCGGCAGGGTGGATTCGTCGGCCTTGGCTTCAAAGCCGGGAATGCGAATTCCGCGGGAGGCGCCAGGCGTCATTTCGATCGCCCCCTTGCGGGCCAGCGCCTTGAGGTGTTCTTCCGCCGCGTTGGGCGACTTGAAACCCAGCTCTTGAGCGATTTCCGCCCGGGTCGGCGGGTAGCCGTTGTCATCTAGGCAGCGTTTGATGAAGGCCAGAATCTCTGCTTGGCGTGGCGTCAGCTTTAGCATATTGATCGCTCTGTCTTTTTATACAGTGACTGGGATTATATACAGTGAAAGCGTCTTGGCAATGCCCCTTTTTTTGCCTGCCGCCGGACGGTCGATCAACCTGCTGATTTATGCTTCGCAGTTGTATGGTTAAATAGCTGACCGACCATTCCCGAAACGAACCGCCAGGCCTTGACAAGGCTAAGGCTGAAACGTATGTTTCAAACAAGTGTTTGTCAGGCGGAGTAGTCATGGCCCAGTCGGAAACCGTTGAACGTATTCTTGATGCTGCCGAGCAGTTGTTCGCGGAAAAAGGTTTCGCTGAAACCTCGTTACGTCTGATCACCAGCAAGGCCGGTGTCAATCTGGCGGCGGTGAACTATCACTTCGGATCGAAGAAGGCGCTGATTCAGGCCGTCTTCTCGCGCTTTCTCGGACCGTTTTGCCTCAGTCTCGATAAAGAACTGGAGCGGCGTCAGGCCAAGCCCGAGAACAAGCCGACACTTGAAGAACTGCTGGAAATCCTCGTCGAACAAGCCCTGGTGGTGCAGCCACGCAGCGGTAATGATCTGTCCATTTTCATGCGTTTGCTGGGGCTGGCCTTCAGTCAGAGCCAAGGTCACTTGCGTCGTTATCTGGAAGACATGTACGGCAAGGTGTTCCGTCGCTACATGATGCTTGTCAATGAAGCCGCACCGCGTATTCCACCGATCGAACTGTTCTGGCGCGTGCATTTCATGCTCGGTGCCGCTGCATTCAGCATGTCCGGTATCAAGGCGTTGCGCGCGATTGCCGAGACCGATTTCGGGGTCAACACGTCCATCGAGCAAGTGATGCGACTGATGGTGCCGTTCCTGGCCGCTGGCATGCGCGCCGAAACCGGCGTTACCGATACGGCCATGGCCACCGCGCAGTTGCGTCCGCGCAGCAAGTCGACCCCGGTAGCCGCCAAGGTTTAACCGCACGCGGGTGGGCGCGACAGCTTACATCCGCTAAGCTAGCCGCCCATGCCGACTCTCGTTCTGAACCCGTTCCCCATTTATAGCGCCGACCTGCCGGGCAAAGCCCTTGGCCGCGAGCGCGTGCGAGCCGGGTTTATCGTTATCAAGGAATCTCTATGACTGCTGGCCTGCAAGGCTCGTTGATGGTGGATGTCGCCGGTACCTGGCTGACGGCCGAAGATCGCCAATTGTTGCGTCAGCCCGAAGTGGGCGGCCTGATCATTTTTGCCCGCAACATCGAACATCCACGCCAGGTGCGTGAGTTGAGCGCCGCGATCCGTGCCGTCCGTCCTGATCTGCTGTTGGCGGTGGACCAGGAGGGGGGCCGAGTTCAGCGTCTGCGGCAGGGTTTCGTCCGGTTGCCCGCCATGCGCGCCATCGCTGACAACCTGAATGCTGAATACCTGGCCGAGCAGTGCGGCTGGATCATGGCGACAGAGGTGCTGGCCGTCGGTCTCGACTTGAGTTTCGCTCCGGTGCTGGATCTGGATTACCAGCGCAGCGCAGTGGTCGGCACGCGCTCCTTCGAAGGTGACCCCGAGCGCGCAGCGTTGCTCGCCGGTGCCTTTATCCGCGGTATGAACAGCGCTGGCATGGCGGCCACCGGCAAGCACTTCCCGGGGCACGGCTGGGCCGAGGCGGATTCTCACGTTGCAATCCCGAATGACGAACGCAGCCTTGACGAAATCCGTGCCAAAGATCTGGTGCCGTTCGCCCGACTGAGCAAGCAACTGGCCGCCGTCATGCCCGCCCATGTCATTTATCCACAGGTCGACTCCCAACCAGCCGGGTTCTCTCGTCGCTGGTTGCAGGACATCTTGCGCGGCGAGTTGCAGTTCGACGGCGTGATTTTCAGCGACGACCTGTCAATGGCCGGTGCCCATGTGGTTGGTGATGCCGCCAGCCGAATCGAAGCGGCGCTGACGGCCGGTTGCGACATGGGCCTGGTGTGCAACGATCGTGCGGCCGCGGAGTTGGCCCTGAGCGCTGCCCAGCGCCTGAGGGTGAAACCGTCCGAGCGCATTGCGCGGATGCGCGGCCAGTCGTACGCCAGCACTGAGTACCGACAAGACCCGCGCTGGCTCACCGCTATTGGCGCACTCAAAGAAGCTCAACTGATTGAATAAGGACTCTTCGTTATGACGGTTTACGCGATTATCGGTGGCACCGGCCTGACTCAACTCGAAGGCCTCGACATTCGTCAGTCGTTGGCGGTAGACACGCCCTACGGCACGCCTTCAGCCGAGGTGCTGATCGGTGAATACGCCGGCAAGGAAGTGCTGTTCCTGGCGCGTCACGGCCATCCACATCGTTTCCCGCCGCATCAAGTGAATTACCGCGCCAACCTCTGGGCGCTGAAACAGGCGGGTGCCGAAGCGATTCTGGCGGTCAATGCGGTGGGTGGGATTCATGCCGCGATGGGGACGGGTCATTTCTGCGTACCGCATCAGCTGATCGACTACACCAGCGGTCGCGACCACACCTATTTCGCCGACGACCTGGAACAGGTCACTCACATCGACTTTAGCTATCCCTACAGCGAGCCACTGCGTCAGCAATTGATCGCGGCGCTGGCGGCTGAAGGCGTGGGCTACAGCAGTCATGGTGTGTATGCCTGCACACAAGGCCCACGGCTGGAAACCGTTGCTGAAATCGCGCGACTGGAGCGTGACGGTTGCGACATCGTTGGCATGACCGGCATGCCGGAAGCGGCATTGGCGCGTGAGCTGGAACTGGATTACGCCTGCCTGGCGCTGGTGGTGAACCCGGCGGCGGGCAAGTCGACGGCGGTGATTACCATGGCCGAGATCGAGCAGGCGTTGCATGACGGGATGGGCAAGGTGAAGTCGACGTTGGCGCGGGTGCTTAAGGGCTGAGTCAGCCTTGAGGCCGAGTCGCTCCCTTCGCGGGCAAGCCTCGCTCCTACAGGTTTTATGTGGTCGCCGATGCCGTCAACGACACCAAACCTGTAGGAGCGAGGCTTGCCCGCGAAGGCAATCTACCCGGCATCGAGTCTCTCAGCGCTTCTCCAACTTATCCGGTAACGGCGCAAACAACGCCTCAATATCATCACTCTGCAACTTCCAGTCCCCGGTCTTGCGTCCATCCAGCACGCCGGCCGCCAGGTCAGACTTTTCCTTCTGCAGGTGCTGAATCTTCTCTTCCACCGTGCCGCGGGCAATCATCTTGTAAACGAACACCGGTTTCTCCTGACCAATGCGATACGCCCGGTCGGTTGCCTGGTTCTCCGTCGCGGGGTTCCACCACGGATCGTAATGAATCACCGTGTCCGCTTCAGTCAGGTTCAGCCCGACACCCCCCGCCTTCAAACTGATCAGAAAGATCTGACGCTTGCCGCTCTGAAAGTCTTTTACCGGCGCGCGTCGGTCGCGGGTTTGTCCGGTCAACAACGCATATTCAACACCGCGCTTCTTCAGTTCGATTTCAATTAGCGCGAGCATTGAAGTGAACTGCGAGAACAGCAGAATCCGCCGGCCCTCTTCGAACAATTCATCCAGCATTTCCATCAGGCTATCGAGCTTGCCCGATGCGCTGCCGCGAGCCGGCAGCGCGGCCTCGTTGACCAGGCGCAAGTCGCAGCACACCTGGCGCAGTTTCAGCAACGCCTCAAGAATGATGATCTGGCTGCGGGCCACACCCTTGCGGGTGATCTCGTCACGGACTTTCTTGTCCATGGCCAGGCGCATGGTTTCGTACACGTCGCGTTGGGCTTCATTGAGCTCGACCCAATGGATGATCTCGGTCTTCGGCGGCAGCTCGGTGGCCACTTGTTCTTTGGTACGACGCAACAGGAAGGGTTTGATCCGACCGTTGAGGTGCTGAAGCCTGACTTCGCTGGCACGCTTTTCGATGGGGACACGGTAATCGCGATTGAAGCTTTTCACGTCGCCGAGCCAACCGGGCAGCAGGAAGTGAAACAGCGACCATAGCTCTCCCAGGTGGTTTTCCAGCGGCGTACCACTCAGGCACAGGCGCTGGCGGGCATTAAGCTCGCGGGCGGCCTGGGCGGCCTTGCTGTTAGGGTTCTTGATGTACTGCGCTTCATCCAGAACCAGCACGTGCAACGGCTGTGCGGCCAGACGTTCGACGTCTTTGGGCAGCAGCGCATAGGTGGTCAGGATCAGGTCGTAATCAGCCAGATTACTGAAGTGTTTTTTGCGAGTGGCACCGTACAGCGCCAGCACGTTGAGTTGCGGTGTGAAATGCGCCGCTTCATCCAGCCAGTTGGGGATCAGGCTGGTGGGCATCACCACCATGCACGGCCGATCGAGGCGTCCGGCATTCTTCTCGCTGAGAATATGCGCCAGGGTTTGCAGGGTTTTACCCAGGCCCATATCGTCCGCGAGGATCCCGCCGACTTCCAGTTGCCGCAACGATTGCATCCAGCTCAGCCCTTCCAGCTGATACGGACGCAACGTGGCGTTCAAGCCTTCCGGTGCGGCAGTGGTGAAGTCTTTAATGTCTCGCAGGCGCTGGGCGAAGGTGCGGATCTGTTCGCCACCTTCCCAAAGGAGCGGCATGTCTTCCAGTGGGTTCAGGCGCGTGGCGTCAGCCTTGCTCAGGCGCAACGTGGTTTCGCCGGGCCCTTGCAGATAGAACTCGCCGAGGGTCGCCAGCACCGGTTTCAAACGGCCGAAGGGCAGGGCGACCTGTAATGGACCGTGGTCGGAGTTCGGGCGGTTGGGGATGTTCACCAGGATCAACTCGTCGTCGCGCCGTCGGGCCAGACGTTCCGGGTTGAGGATTTCGGTGTGGGAACGCATCAGGTTCAACAGGATCGGCAATAGACTCAGCCGCTCACCGTTGACGATGATCCCCAGCTCCAGATCAAACCAGTCGCGCTCCGGAGCCTGTTCGACCGTGGCGTACCAGTCATCCACGGCGGTCAGGTCGAAACCGAATTCCTCGTCGATCTGAAGCTCCCAGCCTTGGGTGCGCAGTTTCGGCAGCTCATTGAGGGTAAACGTCAGCCAGGCGCTGTCATTGACCATCTCGAAGAGCTCGCCGGCACTTTCCGGCAAGGCTTTGCTTTGCCGGGTGGCGATTTTGAAACCGAGAATTCGCAGCTGTTCCCTGTAGGCCTGTTCGACTTCCGGATGACGTTTTATCCGCAGCGTCTGGGTTTCCTGACGGATCAGGACGTCGGCGTTCTTCTGCCCGCAAACGTATTCATCCAGATAGCTGAAGGACAGCGCTGCGCGATGCTGGATGTAGCGTTGCATCTTGCCGTTGCGTGGTTCGAAGGCGCTGAACTCGATGCTCGCCAGCCACAGGCGCGGCACCGGTTGCACGTTATCCACCAGCACTTGCGGCGGCGCCTTGGGACTACGGTTTTCCAGCACGGCCTGGAGCTTTTCCAGCAGCTCGGCGTCTTGGACGGCGGCGGGATAAGCCAGGGTTTCCTGAACTTTTAGCAGCACCGCCGCGCAATGCTTGCAGTTGCTGTGGACCGGGCAGGTGCAGCTGGCGTCGACCATCAGCAAGGTGGCTTTGGCTGACTCGCGCAGGCGAATGGTCTGACGGTAAACGTTACCGCCAGAGCCTTCGCAGACAGCAATGATAGTGGCGTCGCCGGCCTCGACGATCCTGACGCGGTTCTCCAGCGCGTAGCGACGGCCACGCTCCAGGCTCTGTTCCTTGAATCGGCTGACCCAGGAAGGTGCCAGGGGTTTGCTCAGGGTCGCAGGCATAAGGACTTCAATCAGTCCGGAATTTCATCGGGGACTGGCCGAGGCGCAGGGACGGTCAGCGAAGTGATCTTGATCAGCAGGCCCAAGTGGCCATTGTCGAGGAAGTTCAACTGGCCGTTCTTGGTGTGGCTTTCCTGCTTCAGGCGTTCGCTGGCGGTAACCATGCCGTTGGCGTCGAACTGGTTGACCCAGAAATCGGCGTCGACGTCGGTGAAGCGTCCCAGTTTCAGGTTCAACGTGCCCTCGATCGGAAATTGGCCGTATTGCTCTTTGCCCTCGGTGATCGCAACTTTGCTGGCGGTTTCACCGAGGGTCTGTTGCCAGGCCTTATGCAGTAACACGGTGTAGTCGGGGCTGGTGGTGAGTTTTTCCGCTTCGCCATTGAGGCTCGGCGTGCGCAGGCTGTTGGGGTTGATGCGCTGCGCACCCGTGGCCCAGTCTTCCGGTGCGGCGCGGCTGACGATGGCGGGCACGGTATTTTGGCGGACCAGGATCATTTCAACCTGATACAAATCATCGGCAAACACCGAGGGTGCAACCAGGGTGATCAGCAAGGTCAGCGAGCGAAACAGGCGCATGCGGCGTCCTTCAAGCAGTTTTCGGAATGAGGCGCTCGAACAGCGCCTCTACAGTATTAAAGCGCTCTTCCGAGCGCTCCATCGGCACCTGGAATTTAAACATCGTGGCGCCTTCGAATTTGTAGCGTTTGGGTTGGCTCTGGATCAGCTTGATCAGCGTCAACGGGTCGACCGGGGTTTGCGCCGCGAACTCGATTCGCCCCCCTTGCGGACCGCCATCGACCTTCTTGATGCCCAGCAGCTCGGCCTGCAACTTCAGCGCGGTGATGCGCATCAGGTTCTTGGTCGGCTCCGGCAGCAGGCCGAAACGGTCGATCATCTCCACTTGCAGGTCCTTGAGGCCTTCCTCATCGGTGGCCGAGGCAATGCGTTTGTAGAGAATCAGTCGGGCATGAACGTCCGGCAGATAGTCTTCGGGAATCAGCGCCGGTACGCGCAGATTGACTTCCGGACCACCGCCCAGCGGCTGATCGAGGTTCGGTTGTTCGCCCTTGCGGATCGACTTCACCGCACGCTCGAGCATCTCCATATAGAGCGTGAAACCGACAGCCTGGATTTGTCCGCTCTGTCCGTCGCCAAGTAATTCGCCGGCGCCACGGATTTCCAGGTCGTTGGTGGCAAGCACGAAGCCCGCGCCGAGGTCCTGGGTGTTGGCGATCGCTTCCAGACGCTTTTCCGCATCCGGTGTGATTTGCTGGCGCGGCGGCGTCAGCAGATAAGCGTATGCCTGGTGGTGACTGCGACCGACACGGCCACGCAACTGGTGCAGTTGCGCCAGGCCGAATTTGTCGGCGCGCTCGATGATGATGGTGTTGGCGCTCGGTACGTCGATGCCGGTCTCGATGATGGTCGACGCGATCAGGACGTTGAAGCGCTTGTGATAGAAGTCGCTCATCACCTGTTCGAGATCGCGTTCGCGCATCTGCCCGTGGCCGATGCCGATCCGCGCCTCGGGCACCAGTTCGGCGAGGTCGGCGGCGCATTTCTCGATGGTCTTCACATCGTTGTGCAGGTAATAGACCTGGCCACCACGGAGCAACTCACGAAGCAGGGCCTCTTTGACCGTGCTTTTGTTTTGCTCCATGACGAAGGTCCGCACCGACAGCCGACGAGCCGGTGGCGTGGCAATGATCGACAGGTCGCGCATGCCTGACACCGCCATGTTAAGCGTGCGCGGAATCGGTGTGGCGGTCAGGGTCAGAATGTCGACTTCACTGCGCAGTGCCTTGAGCTGCTCCTTTTGACGGACACCAAAACGGTGCTCTTCGTCGATGATCACCAGCCCGAGGTTTTTGATCTTCACGTCGTCCTGCAACAGTTTGTGCGTGCCGATGACAATGTCGATCTTGCCTTCGGCGAGGTCCGCGACCGCCGCGTTGACTTCCTTGGTCGACTTGAACCGGCTCATCACTTCCACGGTCACCGGCCAGTCGGCAAAGCGATCGCGAAAACTGTTGTAGTGTTGCTGGGCGAGCAGGGTGGTCGGCACCAGAATGGCCACCTGACGACCGCCATGCACGGCAATGAACGCCGCGCGCATCGCCACTTCGGTCTTGCCAAAGCCGACGTCGCCGCAGACCAGCCGGTCCATCGGTTTCGGTGCGAGCATGTCGGCGCGTACCGCTTCGATGGTGGTTTGCTGGTCCGGGGTTTCTTCAAACGGGAAGCCGGCGCTGAAGGTCGCGTAATCGGCTTTCGGGTCGGCGAAGGCATAGCCCTCACGGGCGGCACGGCGGGCATAGATGTCGAGCAACTCGGCGGCGACATCGCGCACTTGTTCGGCGGCTTTGCGCTTGGCTTTCTGCCAGGTCTCGGAGCCGAGGCGGTGCAGCGGGGCCAGGGCATCGTCGCTGCCGGTGTAACGGGCGATCAAATGCAGGTTGGCCACCGGCACGTAAAGCTTGGCGTTTTCTGCGTATTCGAGGGTCAGGAATTCGGCGGCCTGACTGTCGATCTCCAGAATCGTAAGTCCGAGATAACGCCCGACACCGTGATCGATGTGCACCACCGGCGCGCCTTCGCGCAGCTCGGTGAGGTTCTTGATCACGGCATCGTTGTTGGCATCGGCGCGCTTTTCGCGGCGCCGGCGCTGCATGACCCGCTGACCGAATAACGGACTTTCGGCAACCAGCGCCAGCGACGGATCGTCGAGCACCAGGCCTTCGTCGAGCGGGGCGATGGTGATAGCCAGGCGCTCTTTGCTCGCGACAAAATCCGGCCAGCTGTCGACGGTTTTCGGTCGCAGCTTCAGGCGTTCGAGCAATTCCAGCAGCACTTCACGACGGCCCGCCGACTCGGCGGTAAACAGCACGCGACCGGGAAACTCGTCGAGGAAGCTGGCCAGCGCCGCCAATGGCTGAGTGGCCTTGGCTTCGATGGCCAGGTTCGGCAGTTCCCGCGCCGGGAAGCGTTCGCGGCCGAAACCGGTTTCCACGTCCTGTTGACTGGCAACCACCCGTGGCCAGTTCTTCAGGCGAGCGAAGCAGTCTTCCACCGGCAGGAACAACTCGGCGGGTGGCAATAAAGGACGGGCCGGATCGACGCGGCGTTCTTCATAACGATTGCGCACGTCGTTCCAGAAATTCTCCGCCGCCAGTTCGATGCCGGGCAGGGAAAACACTTGCGTGTCCTGGGGTAAGTAATCGAAGAGCGTCGAAGTTTCGTCGAAGAACAGCGGCAGGTAGTACTCGATACCGGCCGGTGTAATCCCGCTGCTCAAATCCTGAAAGATCGGGCAGCGACGGAAGTCGACATCGAAACGCTCACGGAAACGCGCCTTGAAGCGGGTCACCGCATCTTTTTGCAGCGGAAACTCACGCGCGGGCAGCAGGCGGACGGTGTCCACTTTGTCGATGGAGCGCTGGTTTTCCGGATCGAATGTACGAAGGGTCTCGATTTCGTCGTCGAACAGGTCGATCCGGAAGGGTAATTTGCTGCCCATCGGGAAGAGGTCGATCAGCGAGCCGCGCACGGTGAATTCGCCGTGCTCGTAAACCGTATCGACGTAGCGATAGCCGCTGGCTTCAAGCCGGGTGCGCATTTGCTCGACATCGAGTTTCTGGCCGACGTCCAGCACGAGGCTGCTGCCGAGCAGGAATTTGGTTGGCGCCAGGCGATGCAGGGCCGTGGTGATCGGCACCACCAACACGCCATGACTGAGCTCCGGCAACCGATAAAGGGCCGAGATGCGCTGAGAAATGATGTCCTGGTGCGGTGAAAACAGGTCGTACGGCAAGGTTTCCCAGTCCGGGAAATGCAGCACTGGCAAATCCGGGGCGAAGAAACTCAGCTCCTGTTCCAGCCGTTCGGCGCTTTGGCTGTCGGCGGTCAGCAGCAGGGTAAAGCGCTTGGCAGCGCTGGCGGCCTCGGCGATGGCCAGGCTCAGGGCGGCACCGGGCAAATTGCCCCAGTGCTGTTTACCTGCCGCGGCAGGGAGAAGCGGTAGACGCAGAACGGGCACGGAAGGTTGAGCTCCAAGCGTTGCGACAAAGTCGGTAATTGTAGCGGCCTCGGGTGCCGCCTGTCAGTTGCAGACTGTGTCTATTACGCAGGTTGGGCGAAATGTAGTGGTAAAGACAAAAACTGGCGGTTTTTGAGCGGGAATTACTGAATATGTAGTGGCAAAATGAGTGAGTGTTACGGAGGGTTACGGACAAGATGGCGTTGTTTCTAGAAAAATGACTGTGCTGGAAGCCCCGGTTTTATTGGGCTTGAGCGCAGCGTGTTTTTTTCGAAGGAAATTTTGTTACCGATGGCACGACAGGCGCGCATTGCTACGGGAGGCACTCGGCGGCATAATGTAGCCCCTTTTTTCTGCCCCTACATGTGGAAGGTTCCCGTGACTCAGAAGCCCGACCAGTGTCTTGGTGAATGGATCGACCGTGAAGCACTCGCAGAAGCGATGATTCCGCTTATCGGTCAGCTCTACCGCAATAACAACGTGGTGAGCTCGATCTATGGCCGCAGCCTGATCAATCGTTCAGTCATTGCGATTCTCAAAGCTCACCGCTTTGCTCGCCATCGCCAGTCCGATGACAGCGAACTGTCCGTCCACGAAACATTCCCGCTGCTCAAGGCGATGAGCGAGCTCAAGCTCGGCGCCGCTTCGGTAGACCTGGGCAAGCTGGCGGTCAGATTCAAGGCCGAAGGCAATGGCCGCACGGCCGAGCAGTTCGTCCGCGACCAGTTGGCTGATGTCGTTGGCCAGCAGAACGCTTCCGCTCGCAAAGGCACCGATGTTGTTCTGTACGGCTTTGGCCGTATCGGCCGTCTGCTGGCGCGTATCCTGATCGAGAAAACCGGTGGTGGCGACGGTCTTCGTCTGCGTGCCATCGTTGTCCGCAAGGGCGCCGAGAACGATCTGGTCAAGCGTGCCAGCCTGCTGCGTCGTGACTCGGTTCATGGTCCGTTCGATGGCACCATCACCATTGATGAAGCCAACAACACCATCACCGCCAACGGCAACCTGATCCAGGTTATCTACGCGAAAAACCCTACTGAAGTGGACTACACCCAGTACGGCATCAAAAACGCGCTGCTGGTGGATAACACCGGTGTATGGCGTGACGCCGATGGCCTGGGCCAACACCTGGCTTGCCCGGGTATCGATCGTGTGGTTCTGACCGCGCCTGGCAAAGGCAAGCTGAAGAACATCGTTCACGGCATCAACCACGGTGAAATCACCGCTGACGACAAGATCATTTCCGCCGCTTCCTGCACCACCAACGCCATCGTGCCGGTGCTGAAAGCAGTCAACGACAAGTTCGGCATCATCAACGGTCACGTTGAAACGGTTCACTCGTACACCAACGACCAGAACCTGATCGACAACTTCCACAAGGGCGATCGCCGTGGCCGTAGCGCCGCGTTGAACATGGTAATCACCGAGACCGGTGCTGCCACCGCTGCTGCCAAGGCGCTGCCTGAGCTGGCCGGCAAGCTGACCGGTAACGCGATCCGCGTTCCGACGCCAAACGTGTCGATGGCCATTCTCAACCTGAACCTTGAGAAAGCCGCTACCCGTGAAGAGATGAACGAGTACCTGCGCTACATGGCGCTGCACTCCGATCTGCATAAGCAAATCGACTACGTCAACTCGCAGGAAGTGGTTTCCACCGACTTCGTTGGTTCGCGCCACGCAGGCGTTGTGGATGCTGAAGCGACCATCACCCAAGACAACCGCGTTGTTCTGTACGTTTGGTACGACAACGAATTCGGCTACAGCTGCCAGGTTGTTCGCGTGATGGAAGACATGGCCGGTGTAAACCCGCCAGCGTTCCCGCGCTAAGCATTAGTTAGCTGCACATGAAAACGCCCCGACTTTGGTCGGGGCGTTTTTTTTGGGGTTTGATCAGTTGCAGATGTGTTGTCTGGGCTTGCCCGCGAAAGCGATCTATCGGGTACCGCCGACCACCGCGGCCTGCGCAGTGCGCAGTTCGTGCCGATTGCCACGGAACAACACCAGCGTCGCGATTAACCCCAGTACTGCCGCTCCGCTGAGCCAGATCCCCGGCGCTGCCTTGTTGTCCAGCACATGGATCAGGTACGTACACGCCGCTGGCGTAAACCCACCGAAGGTCGCCGTGGCCAGGCTGTAGGCCAAAGAGAAACCGGTCGTACGAACTTCTACCGGCATGATCTCGGTCAGGGCCACCACCATGGCGCCGTTGTACGAGCCATACAGGAACGACAGCCACAACTCGACGATCAGCAAATGGCTGAAGCTGGGGTTGGCTACCAGCCACGCAAGAGCAGGGTAGGCGGTGAGGATTGCCAGAATGGTCGCCGCCAGCAGTAGGGGTTTACGTCCGATCTTGTCGGATACAGAACCCATCACCGGCAGCCAGAAGAAGTTCGAGAGGCCGATGCACACCGTGACCAATAGCGCGTCCATATCCGACAGATGCAGTTCGGCTTTGCCGAACGTCGGGGTGTAGGCGGTGATCAGGTAGAACGACACCGTGGTCATTATCACCAGCGCCATGCCGGCAATGACGATGCCGAAGTTCTGACTGATCGAACGGATGATGTCCTTCAGGCTAGGGCGGAATTTGCGCGCCTGGAATTCCGGCGTTTCTTCCAGTGAGCGACGAATGACGAAGATCGCCGGCACGATCATGCAGCCGATCAGGAACGGCACGCGCCAGCCCCAATCACCCATTTGCTCCGGGCTCAGCCAGTGGTTCAAACCCACGCCGAGCAGTCCGGCGAAAACCACTGCCGCTTGCTGGCTGGCGGACTGCCAACTGACAAAGAAACCTTTACGGCCCGGTGTAGAGATTTCGGCCAGGTACACCGACACACCGCCCAATTCCACGCCAGCCGAGAAACCTTGCAGCAGTCGGCCGAACAGCACGATCAGCGGCGCGGCCACACCCAATGTGGCGTAACCCGGTACACAGGCGATTAGCACGGTACCGGCAGCCATCAACGCGAGGGTGATGATCAAGCCTTTGCGGCGGCCATGGCGGTCGATGTAGGCACCGAGAAAAATAGCCCCCAACGGGCGCATCAGGAAGCCGGCACCGAAGGTAGCCAGCGACAACATCAGGGAAGCGAAAGCGCTGTCGGCAGGGAAGAAAGTTTTGGCAATGGCCGTGGCGTAAAAGCCGTAGACCATAAAGTCGAACATTTCGAGAAAGTTACCGCTGACAACGCGAAAAATCGCTTTGCCTTTGCCCGTATTCGAGGACATTTGAACGTACTCACTTTTGGCTGTCTTGTTGGAAGTCCTTGGTCTAGATGCGTCCTCGCAGTCGCCCATAGGGGCAGGCTCCGTCGGCGAACAGCTTTGTAACAATATGTGTGTGGAGTTAGATAGGCAACAACTAGTTAGCTTGCTGCTTAAACGATATAGCCATTACGCGGGATGAATCGCTGACTGGAGCGAATTACGGCCCACGGACAACCCTCAATCAAATGTGGGAGCGAGCTTGCTCGCGATGAGGGCGTGACATTCAACATTGATGTTGTCTGACTGTCCGCCATCGCGAGCAAGCTCGCTCCCACAGTTCTATCGCATAATGGCCGGCCTTGAGGTTGTGTCAGAGGAATCTTCAGAGAATGCAAGATTTGTCGAAGTGGCGGCTTTGCGGTTTCGTAATGTTGATTACCGCGCTATCCGGCTGCGGCAACGGCGATTCCATGGAGAGTTTCGGCGGTCCGACCATGGGCAGCACGTATTCCATAAAGTACCTGCGTCATGCTGGTCTTCCCGGCGCGGCAGAAGTCCGCGTACAAGTCGAAAAGATCCTCGCCGAAGTCGACCAGCAGATGTCGACCTATCGCAGCGATTCCGACATCGAACGCTTCAACGATCTGCCCGCCAATCGCTGTCAGAAAATGCCTGGGCCAGTCCTCGAATTGATTCGTGTCGGTGAACAACTGTCGGAGCAAAGCGACGGCTCCTACGACCTGACGGTTGAACCGCTGATGAACCTCTGGGGGTTCGGCCCGCAGGCCCGAGAAGAAAAAGTCCCGAGCGCTGAAGTGCTGGCCGAGGCGATGCAGCGAGTGGGTCACGCGCACTTGCGCATCGACGGCGATCAACTCTGCAAGGACGCCGCGATCGAGGTCGATTTCAATAGCATCGCTGCCGGTTACACGGTCGACACCATTGCTGCAAGACTCGAAGCGATGGGCATCCACAACTACCTCGCCGAAGCCACCGGTGAGCTCAAGGCGGCCGGCAAAAAACTCGATGGCTCACCCTGGCGCATCGCCCTGGAAGAACCCCGCGACGATCAGCAAGTCGCAGAGCGCGTCATAGCGGTCGACGGCTACGGCGTTTCCACCTCCGGCGATTACCGTAATTATTTCGAACAGGGGGGGCAGCGTTATTCCCACACCTTCGACGCTCGCACCGGCGCACCGATCACCCATGGCCTGGCCTCAGTCACGGTGATTAATCCTTCAGCGTTGATGGCCGATGGCTTATCGACGCTGCTGTTGATTCTCGGCCCGGAGCGCGGTTGGGACTACGCGGAAAAACACGGCATCGGCGCATTTTTTGTGATTCGTGCCGATACAGGTTTTGTCACACGAACCAATCAGGCTTTTGAGCGCCTCAGTGGCGGCAAAACCGAATGAACGCGGGGTTTGCGCATTGAAAGCTGGCGTTGTAGTGCAGGCAAAACTAGCCTACGACGCGACCAAGGGTTAATGTGCGCGGCGTTGACGCTTCTATAGACTGTGTCCGGGTTCTGCACTGGCCCCAAATTGTTCCTTCACGCCGCAGATCGGCGTGATTTAGCCGCAGGTGCCGAGGGCGCCGCGGCCTGTTCTGAGGAGTACGCATGGCTGTCTACAACTACGACGTGGTGGTGCTGGGTTCCGGCCCGGCGGGAGAAGGCGCGGCAATGAACGCCGCCAAAGCAGGGCGCAAGGTCGCGATGGTCGATAGCCGTCGCCAGGTCGGCGGTAACTGCACCCACCTGGGCACCATCCCGTCCAAGGCGTTGCGTCACTCGGTTCGGCAGATCATGCAGTTCAACACCAACCCGATGTTCCGGGCCATCGGTGAGCCACGCTGGTTCTCGTTCCCGGACGTGTTGAAAAGCGCTGAAAAAGTCATTGCCAAACAAGTGGCTTCGCGCACCGGCTACTACGCCCGTAACCGCGTCGACGTGTTCTTCGGCACCGGCAGCTTCGCCGACGAGCAAACCATCGAAGTGGTTTGCGCCAACGGTGTAGTCGAAAAACTGGTGGCCAAGCACATCATCATCGCCACCGGTTCGCGTCCTTATCGCCCGGCGGACATCGATTTCCATCACCCGCGTATCTACGATAGCGACACCATCCTCAGCCTCGGCCACACGCCGCGCAAACTCATCGTTTATGGCGCCGGCGTGATCGGTTGCGAATACGCCTCGATCTTCAGTGGTCTGGGTGTACTGGTTGAACTGGTGGATAACCGCGGTCAGTTGTTGAGCTTCCTCGACTCGGAAATTTCCCAGGCGCTGAGCTATCACTTCAGCAACAACAACATCACGGTTCGCCACAACGAAGACTACGACCGCGTCGAAGGCGTGGACAACGGTGTGATCCTGCACTTGAAGTCCGGCAAGAAGATCAAGGCCGACGCCTTGCTCTGGTGCAACGGCCGTACCGGTAACACCGATCAGTTGGGTATGGAAAACATCGGTGTGAAGGTCAACAGCCGTGGCCAGATCGAAGTCAACGAGGCTTACCGCACCTGCGTTCCGAACATTTACGGTGCCGGTGACGTGATTGGCTGGCCGAGCCTGGCCAGTGCTGCTCACGACCAGGGCCGTTCGGCCGCTGGCAGCATCGTCGATAACAACAGCTGGCGCTTTGTGAATGATGTGCCGACCGGCATCTACACCATTCCGGAGATCAGCTCGATCGGCAAGAACGAGCAGGAACTGACTCAGGCGAAAGTGCCGTACGAAGTGGGCAAGGCCTTCTTCAAGAGCATGGCGCGGGCGCAAATCGCCGGTGAGCCTCAAGGCATGCTGAAGATCCTGTTCCACCGCGAGACGCTGGAAGTGCTGGGTGTTCACTGCTTCGGTTATCAGGCGTCGGAGATCGTGCACATCGGTCAGGCAATCATGAGCCAGCCGGGCGAACAGAACACGCTGAAGTACTTCGTCAACACCACGTTCAACTACCCGACCATGGCTGAAGCCTATCGGGTAGCTGCGTACGATGGCCTCAACCGGCTTTTTTGAGCGGCTCCGGCCGGTGGCCTGAGCCGGCCGGGGAGACCGATTTCAGCAATTCTCGAGCGTGGCAGTGGCCAAACCGGGAAAGTCTGTAATCAGGCTGTCAACGCCGAAGTCGGCGAGTCTGCGCATTAGCGCGGGCTCGTTGACTGTCCATACCGACACATGTAACCCCTGACGTTGCGCCTTCTGCAGGCGTTCCGGCGTGCACAGGGTCCAGTTCAGCGCCAGAATCTCACAGCCATAGCTTTGGGCGACTTTCAACGGGTCGAGCCAGGCGTATTCGGCCACCAGTCCACGAGACACGTCCGGTACCAGGTCCAGCGCGGCTTTCAATACTTCGCGTGAGCTCGAGGTGATCGTCACCTTGTCCAGCAAGCCATGCCGTTGCGCCATTTCGCGAATGGCCAGCACCGTCGTCGCGGCACGGGTGCGTGACGCGCTTTTGACTTCCAGTTGCCAGTGCTCGAAATCGCATTGCTCGAACAGCTCTTCCAGTGTAGGAATCGGGCAGGGTTTGATCCAGCCCGGGCCGCCCTTGCGCGCGTCATAGGTCACCAGTTCGGCGGCCGTATGTTCAACCACCTTGCCGCGACGGTCGGTGGTGCGCTTGAGGGTCGGGTCGTGAATGACCATCAACTCGCCGTCCATGGACAGGTGCAGGTCCAGTTCGCAGCGGCGCACGCCGTGTTTGAGACATCGCTGAAAACTGGTCAGCGTGTTTTCCGGTGCTTCGCCCTTGGCGCCGCGATGGCCGTAGATGAGGGTCACGGTTCTTCCTTAAATTAATTGCCTGATTCGTTTTGTTCGCGGGCCAGGCGTCGTTCCTGGGCCTGCTTCTGCAAAATGTAGCGGGCCAGCAGTTGGCGCTGGGCATCGGTCGGGTTTTGAAACTCGGTGCCGATGGCATAGCCCTCGCCCTTGCGGTCGCAGTGGGTGACCTTGGCCCGCAACAACAGGCCCAGCGCTTGTGGCATCAGCACCAGCTTGACCGACAGGTGAGTGCCGGCAGCAAAGGGCGTCGGGTTTTGAAAGTCGATGCCGCCTTCGGAGATGATCACCGGCTGCGGCTCGCCGATTTGCCCAAGCACGGTGATGGCGATCACCTGACTCAGCAAGTCGATACGTTTGTTCTGGGATTTCAGGAACGCTGCGAGGTTCCGGTCGCGTTCGCTGATCTGGCGCAGCAGGTGTTGCGACTCGAATTCACTCAGGTGAAGTTCGCTGAGCAGGTTGAAGAGTGGGGAAGCATCCTGTAACACTTCCTGGCCCGCCGCCTCGACAGCGGACAGGGACCGAATTTCCAGTGCGATCGAATCCTCGATACGGTAGTATTCGCGGCGATCTTCTTCATCTAATGTCGACATGGCGAACCCATGGTAGCGGCGGTGGTCTGAGTGTAAAGCTGGTTATCGACCCCCGCCACAAGGACGTTCCTTTTCCCTCCGAACAAGCCCCGACATGTTCAGACCTCTCTTCGTATTTATTGGCACGCGTTATACACGTGCAAAGCGTCGCAATCATTTTGTGTCGTTCATTTCCCTGACCTCGATGATCGGACTCGCCCTCGGCGTTGTCGTGATGATTGTGGTGCTGTCGGTCATGAACGGCTTCGATCATGAGATGCGCACCCGCGTGCTGGGCATGGTGCCCCACGCAACCATCGAGTCGGGTGAACCGATCAGCGACTGGCAAAGCCTGGCCGCCAAGGTCAAGCAGAACCCGCAGGTGACGGCCGTTGCGCCATTCACGCAGATGCAGGGTTTGCTGACCAACAACGGCAAAGTCTCCAAAGTCCTGCTCAATGCCGTGGACCCTGCGCTGGAACGGCAAGTCTCGATCATTGATAACTTCATGCAGCAGGGCAAACTCGACGACCTGACGCCCGGCAGTTTCGGCATCGTCATCGGCGACAAGGCGGCGGCCAAGCTTGGAGCTGCCATCGGCGACAAGCTGACATTTGTCGCACCGGAAGTCACGGTGACCCCTGCCGGGATGTTCCCGCGCATGAAACGCTTTACCGTGGTCGGCATTTTCCATGTCGGCGCCGGTGAGCTCGACGGCTACCTTGGCATCACCAACCTGCAGGATCTGGCGAAGCTGCACCGCTGGAAACCGGATCAGGTGCAGGGCATCCGGTTGAAGTTCGACGACCTGTTCCAGGCGCCACGCACCGCGTGGACCATCGCCCAGCAGCTCGGTGAAGATCATTTTTACGCCCGTGACTGGACTCGCACCCACGGCAATCTGTATCAGGCGATCCGCATGGAAAAAGCCATGATCGGTTTGCTGTTGCTGCTGATCGTCGCCGTCGCGGCGTTCAACATCATTTCCACGCTGGTGATGGTGGTGAACGACAAGAAGGGCGATATCGCGATTTTGCGCACACTCGGCGCCACACCGGGGTCGATCATGGCGATCTTCATGGTGCAGGGCACCGTCATTGGCGTGGTCGGTACGCTGATCGGCGCCGTGGTCGGGATTTTCGCTGCGTTGAACGTCAGCGCCGCGATCTCGGTCCTCGAAGG
Source organism: Pseudomonas sp. IT-P253 (assembly GCF_949768125.1). NCBI lineage: Bacteria > Pseudomonadati > Pseudomonadota > Gammaproteobacteria > Pseudomonadales > Pseudomonadaceae > Pseudomonas > Pseudomonas sp. IT-P253. The sequence goes on from NZ_CATKPT010000007.1 coordinate 89,819, forward strand.
CCTGATCGGGCACAAGTTCCTCAACGCCGACGTGTACTTCATCGATTACCTGCCGTCGCAAGTGCAGAGCCAGGATGTGTTGATGGTCTGCGCTGCCGCGTTGGTCCTGAGTTTCCTCGCCACCCTGTATCCAGCCTGGCGTGCCGCGCGCACCCAGCCTGCGGAGGCGTTACGTTATGAGTGAGTCGGGCATGAGTGATAAAGCAATCTTGAGCTGCCGCAACCTGGGCAAATCCTACCTGGAAGGCCCGGAGTCGGTCGAGGTTCTGGCCGGTCTGCAACTGGAGCTGCATCCAGGCGAGCGCGTGGCGATCGTCGGAACGTCGGGTTCGGGTAAAAGTACCTTGCTCAACCTGCTGGGCGGTCTCGACACGCCGACCAAGGGCAGCGTCTGGCTCGACGGTGAAGAGCTTTCGGCACTGAGCGAAAAGAATCGTGGCCTGCTGCGTAACCGTTCCCTCGGGTTCGTGTACCAGTTCCACCATTTGCTGCCGGAATTCACCGCGCTGGAAAACGTCTGCATGCCGCTGTTGATCGGCAAAACCTCGATCCCGCAAGCGCGTCAGCGTGCGACGGCATTGCTGGAGCGGGTAGGGCTGGGCCATCGTCTGGAGCACAAACCGGCTGAATTGTCCGGTGGCGAACGCCAGCGTGTGGCCATCGCCCGTGCGCTGGTGAACAAACCAGGCCTGGTGATGCTCGACGAGCCGACCGGCAACCTCGACTCCCACACCGCCCAGGGCATTCAGGATTTGATGCTGGAACTCAGCACCTCGATGCGCACGGCGTTCCTGGTGGTGACTCACGACATGAACCTGGCTCGCCAGATGGATCGCGTCCTGCATTTGCAGGAAGGTTACCTGACCCCCATCTGATTGGCTGAAACCCGGCGTCACTGAACAGTGCGTCGGGTCTTTTATTTTTATACGGTGCCCCAGCGAATGTTCAGACCGTTATCGATCTTTATCGGCATGCGCTATACCCGCGCCAAGCGCCGCAATCGCTTTGTCTCCTTCATCTCGATGACGTCGATGATCGGCCTCGCCCTCGGCGTGCTGTCGATGATCGTGGTGTTGTCGGTGATGAATGGCTTTCAGCGCGAAATGAGTTCGCGCATCCTCGGCATGGTGCCGCACGCGACCATCGTCGGTGTGAACCCGATCGACGATTGGCAGCCGGTTGCCGCTGCCGCGATGAAAAATCCCGAAGTGACGGCGGCGGTGCCGTTCACCGAGATGGAAGGCATGCTCTCCTATAAAGGCACGATGCAGCCGATCCAGGTCAGCGGCGTCGATCCTGCGCTGGAAGGCAAGGTGTCGATTGTTGCTCAACACATTGTCCAGGGCCGTCTCGATGACTTGAAGCCGGGCGAGTTTGGCGTGGTGGTCGGTGAGATCACGGCGCGGCGCTTCCGCTTGAATGTCGGCGACAAAATCACCCTGATCGTGCCGGAAGTCAGCAATGCACCGGGGGGCATTACCCCGCGCATGCAGCGACTGAACGTCGTTGGCGTGTTCAAGGTGGGCGCTGAGCTGGATGGCTCCATGGCGCTGATCCACGTCGCCGATGCCGCGCAGATGCAGCATTGGCAGCCGAATCAGGTGCAGAGCGTGCGCTTGGCGGTGAAGGATTTTTACGCTGCGCCGAAGGTCTCCAGTGATATTGCTGGCGGGCTGGGCACTGCTTACAAGGCTGACGACTGGACCCACACCCAGGGCAGTCTGTTCAGTGCGATGAAAATGGAAAAAACCATGATCGGCCTGCTGTTGCTGATGATCGTCGCCGTGGCGGCGTTCAACATCATCGCGACCCTGATCATGGTCGTGAACGACAAGGGCGCGGACATCGCGATCCTGCGGACCATTGGCGCGACACCGCGGCAGATCATGGCGATCTTCATGGTGCAGGGCACGGTGATCGGCATTGTCGGGACCTTGATCGGTGGCGTGCTGGGAGTGATTGCGGCGCTGAACGTCAGTGAAATGGTGGGATGGATCGAGCGGGTGAGCGGGCAGCATATCTTCAGTTCTGACGTGTATTTCGTCAGTAACTTACCGTCGGAGCTGCAAGGTGGGGATGTGTTGTTGATTTGCTCGGCGGGTTTCATCCTGAGCTTTTTGGCTACCGTTTACCCGGCGTATCGGGCGGCGAAGATCGAGCCGGCTTACGCGTTGCGGTATTCGTAGTCTCATAGGCCGCCTTCGCGAGCAGGCTCGCTCCCACAGTTGAGCGAGTTGAGCCACACATGTGTGCACGACTCAAACCCAATGTGTGCGAGCCTGCTCGCGAAGGGGCCAGCCCTGCTGGCCTCAATCTCCCGTGGGCAACTCAATCACAAACTGCGTCCACCCGTTATCCGATTCACAATGAATCTGCCCACCATGGGCGCGGATGATCGACTGGGTAATCGCCAGTCCCAATCCCGCGTGTTCACTGCTGCCTTCCTGTCGCGACGGATCAGCCCGGTAGAAGCGATCAAACAAACGCGGTAGCAACGCCCCGTCAATGCCATTTCCGCTGTTCTCAACCGTCAGGCTCACCCCTTTAGGCTGATCGACAATCCGCACCCGAACCTCACCCCCGACCGGCGTGAACCGCAGCGCGTTATCCAGCAAATTCGAAAGCGCCCGCCGCAACATGCTGCGGTCGCCCTGCATGTGCGCAGCTCCGTCGCGGCTCAACGTCACCTGGGCGTCCTCGGCCAGTGGCGCAAAAAACTCCAGCAGCACATCCGCTTCTTCCGCCAGCTCCAGCGGTTCGCGCTTGGGCATCAGCAACCCATGGTCAGCCTTGGCCAGGTACAACATGTCGTTGACCAGTTGCGCCATCCACTGCAGTTCTTCGAGGTTACTGTGCAGCGCTTCACGGTAATCCTCTATGGGCCGTGGGCGGGTGAGGGTGACCTGAGTGTGGGTCAACAGGTTCGACAATGGCGTGCGCAGTTCATGGGCGATGTCGGCGGAGAAGGCCGAAAGCCGTTGAAAAGAGTCGTCGAGGCGCCCGAGCATGGCGTTGAAGCTGTGAGCCATTTCCGCGAGCTCTGGCGGCATGTTTTCTTCGGGCAGGCGTGCGTTGAGCGATTGTGCCGAAACACCGCTGGCGACTGCACTCATGCGTCGCAGCGGCCGCAAGCCGCTGCGCGCGGCCCACGCACCGAGCAGGGCGGTGGCCAGGGCTGACAAACCCACCGTCAGCCAGATCAGGTGCTGCATGCGTTGCAGAAAGTGCTGGTGATGCGTGATGTCGAGCAGCAGGATCAGTTGCGGTGAGTCAGGCTTGTCGACAAACAGCGGCGCATTCAGAACACGGTAGTCGGTGCCGTCGTCGTTCAGGGTCGACAAGCCCGGTTTTTGCGGAAGCTTGTCAGGCAGGCGCGATGAGCTGTCATACCAGCGCTGGCCATCGCTGCCCGTGATCCGCAGCGACAGATCAGCCTGCCGGCTCAATTCATCGGCCAGTTTGATTTCGCTTTCACTCGACTGAATGTCATGCAGCGCCCGGCGCAAGCCAATCAACTTGCCATCCAGCAATTGCTGATCGAGTTCGACGAAATGCGCTTCACTGGCGCGACTGAACAACACCCCGGCGAACAGCGAAACCACGGCCGTGCACGCGGCAAACAGCAACGCCAGACGACTGCTTAACGAAAGTCGGCGCATCAGGCGGGGCGCTCTTCAAGGACGTAACCCATGCCGCGCACGGTGTGGATCAACTTGTTCGCAAAGTTATCGTCGATCTTCAGGCGCAGGCGGCGGATCGCGACTTCGATGACATTGGTGTCACTGTCGAAATTCATGTCCCACACCTGAGAGGCGATCAGCGACTTGGGCAAGACTTCGCCCTGACGGCGCAGGAGCATTTCCAGTAAAGCGAATTCCTTGGCTGTCAGGTCGATACGCTGACCGCCGCGTTCAACCCGGCGACGGATCAAATCCAGTCGAAGATCGGCCAGTTGCAGGCTGGTTTCCTGCGGCGTGGCACTGCCGCGACGCAACAGGCTGCGGACGCGGGCCAGCAGTTCGGAAAAGGCGAACGGCTTGACCAGGTAATCGTCGGCGCCCAGTTCGAGGCCGTGAACCCTGTCCTCCACCGCATCGCGCGCGGTCAGAAACAGTACCGGCGTGTCGAGGCCAGCACCCCGCACCGCTTGCAAAATCTGCCAGCCATCGCGGCCCGGCAACATCACATCGAGGATCAACAGCGCGTAATCACCACTCAATGCCAGTTGCTGGCCGATGCTGCCGTCGGCCACGAGTTCGGTGTTGAAACCGGCCTCGGTCAGGCCCTGGCGCAGGTAGTGGCCAGTTTTCGGTTGGTCTTCGACGATCAGCAGTTTCATGGTCAACTCGGGCAAATGGAACGAACGCTTTATACCGTGGGCCGCGTGAGTGCAGGCTAACCTGACAAAGTTGTAATCTGGCTGTCAGGTTGCGGGCAGTGGTGACAGTTTAGAGTTTTCCACAGGCTGAACCTTATCTTGTTGGAGTACGACTATGTTTTTGCGCAAATCTCTGGTGCTGACCGCGTGTTTGCTGGTGCTGAGTTCGCCGGTACGGGCATCGCCGACGATGACTTATGATTTCGGTCAGCCGGCCCCGGCGGCCAAGGCTACCCGCAGCGTTGAAGTGGTGATGGGCGATATGTCGTTTACGCCGAAGGCCATCGACATCAAGGCCGGTGAGACGGTTCGTTTTGTGCTGGTGAATAAAGGTCAATTGCTCCACGAATTCAACCTCGGGGACTCGGCAATGCATGCAAAGCATCAGCAGGAAATGCTGAAGATGCAGCAGAGCGGCATGCTCACGCCTACAGGCATGAAGAACATGGACCACGACTCCATGGCCGGCATGGACCATGGAATGATGAAACACGATGACCCGAATAGCGTCCTCGTAGAACCGGGGAAAACTGCAGAATTGACCTGGACCTTTACCAAAGCCACCAACCTGGAATTTGCCTGCAATATCCCCGGTCATTACCAGGCCGGCATGGTCGGCAAGTTGACTGTCAGTCAGTAAGCACTCAAAGGCGGGAGCAAAGGCTGGTAGAATCCGCTGATTCTTCAGTCAGGTTTCCGCCATGCATCCCGCAGCCGAACACTCGCCGCTGGGCAAATCCAGCGAATACATCGCCACGTACACACCGTCCTTGCTGTTCCCGATCCCGCGTACCGCGAAATGGGCGGAGCTGGGGCTGACGGCTGAAACCCTGCCGTATAAAGGTGTGGATTTCTGGAACTGCTTCGAGCTGTCGTGGCTATTGCCGTCGGGCAAGCCAGTGGTGGCGATTGGTGAGTTCAGTATTCCGGCGGACTCGCCAAATATTATCGAGTCAAAGTCGTTCAAGCTGTATCTGAACTCCCTGAACCAGACGCCGTTTGCCGACACCGCAAGCCTTGAAGCGACGCTGATGAATGACCTGTCGGCCGCTGCCGGCAAACCGGTGGGCGTGCGGATCCGCAGCCTGAAGGATGTCGAGGCCGAAGGTGTCGTGGCGTTGCCGGGCGTGTGCATCGATGACCTGGATATCAGCGTCAGCAACTATGAACATCCTCGTCCGGAGCTGCTGCGTTGCGATGATTCGCGGATCGTGGAAGAAAGCGTGCACAGTCATTTACTCAAATCCAACTGCCCGGTGACCAGTCAGCCGGACTGGGGGAGTGTGGCGGTAGAGTACCGTGGTGCGGCGCTGGATCACGCGAGTTTGCTGGAGTACATCGTGAGCTTCCGTCAGCACTCGGACTTCCATGAGCAGTGCGTGGAGCGAATTTTCCTTGATCTGCAGCGTTTGCTCAAACCTGAGAAACTGACGGTGTATGCGCGGTATGTGCGTCGCGGCGGGTTGGACATCAACCCCTATCGCAGCACTGAAGAAGTGCAGCTGCCGAACCATCGACTGGTCCGCCAATAAATACCCCCCTGCAGGAGCGAGCTTGCTCGCGATGGAGTGTCAGTCGACATCAATGTAGCTGACACACCTTCGCGAGCAAGCTCGCTCCTACAGGGGGTATTTGACAGGTTCAGATCCCGATATTGCCCAGGGTTTGCGCAATGTTGCGCAAGGTGCCGGCAATGACGGGGTGTTCGAGTTCGAAGCGTTCGACAGCCAGGTTGACGCCGTCGGCCAGGCTGGAATCCTTGGTTTTGGTTTCGAGCTCCAGCTCCATCTCGATCTGTCGCATCAGCGTGTGCAGGTCTTCGCGCTCGGCTTCGGACAGCGGTGGATTCTGGTCCAATTGCTCGCGCAGAGTATTGAGCTGTTCTTGCAGTTCGCGGGCAGGCATGGCGTTCTTCCTTTTATCGATAGGCACTGGCATAGACCGCAGCAGCGCGCCAAAGGTCTATGGCTGACCTTTAGATTAATCCACTCCCGCACAACGTGCATGATCTCGATCAGGGCTTTTCGCCCTTGAGTCGGCGCAGGCTGATGTCTGCCAGGCAGGTGTCCAGTTCGCCGAGGTGATCAATCACCGAGTGCACGCCCAGACCGAACAACTGGACCGTCGCCTTGCCCCGTTTGAATTCCCTTTCCTGCTGGGTTAGTGCCTGCCATTCGTTGGGCGCCAGCCCGCAAAGCGAGCCGCAGGATGCCAGGCCAATGGTCCACAACCCGGCATTGAGCCCCGCTTGCAGCAATCGCGGTTCGCCGCTGACCAGCACACAACCTTCCAGGCGTTCGACATTCAGGGTCATTAATGCCTGCCAGCAGGCATTCGGGGCCGGCCAGGGATTATTTGTTGCAAGGTGTTGCGACGGTTTGATCCATTCCGGCAAGGCAGCGGCCAGTGAATGGCTGAGGGCAGGGGGGAGCTCATCGAGCCAGGCACAGGGGATCTGCTGACGTTGCAGACTGTGCAGACTCTCCAGTGCGCCAGGTGTGACCTCGGCGAGTTCGGCAACAGGGCCGCCATGCTGGCGCGTGCGGGCGCCGAAATCCACCAGGCAACCACTGAGACCGAACAACACGGCGGTCAGGCTGGGCGCAACGAGGGGCAAGGTTTCGGCGCGTGGCATGTCAACGTCCCTGAAATAGTGACAAGGCTAGGCGTTGCCGGTGACAGTTGAGTGACATTGTTGTGAATCGCTCACAATCATGGCCAATCATCCGCAGGCCACCGCGCCCGATGCTGCCTAATCCGGCTTTTACGTCTTATACTAGCCAGCTTAACGCCCGGGCCCAGTGCCCGCGCCAGTACCATTCCAAGGAGTTTTTCTATGCGCTGGAGCAATCGTCTAGCTCAGCTTTGTGTGTGTGCCAGTGTGTTGCTGGTTCCGTTTGTTGCTCAGGCCGCTTCGGAAGACGATCCTTGGGAAAGCATCAACCGTCCAATCTACAAGTTCAACGATGTGCTCGACACTTACGCGCTGAAACCTTTGGCTAAAGGCTATCAGTACGTGACACCTCAATTTGTCGAAGATGGCATTCACAACTTCTTCCAGAACATCGGTGATGTACGCAACCTGGCCAACGATGTCTTGCAGGCCAAGCCAGCCGCCGCAGGCGTTGACACGGCACGTCTGATTTTCAACACCACCTTCGGCTTGCTGGGGGTCATCGATGTCGGTACCAAAATGGGCCTGCACCGCAATGACGAAGACTTTGGCCAGACCCTCGGCTATTGGGGCGTAGGCAGCGGTCCTTACGTAATGCTGCCGTTCTTCGGCCCAAGCACCTTGCGTGATGCGCCGTCCAAGTACATCGACACCTACACCGGCCCTTATCGTTACGTCGACGATGTAGCGGTGCGCAATTCGTTCTTCGCTCTGGATACCATCGACACTCGTGCGAGCCTGCTGTCGTCCGAGAAGCTGATCACCGGCGACAAGTACATCTTTATCCGCAATGCGTACTTGCAGAACCGCGAATTCAAAGTCAAAGACGGCAAGGTCGAAGACGATTTTTGATTTCGACCGATAAAACGAAGAAGGCGGCCAATGGCCGCCTTCTTTCGTTTGGATCCGGGTTATTTCATCTTCAGGATTGTAAGCCCAAGTTTCTGACTGCTGCCGTCCTGTTCCCTGACCCACACCACTTCGGTGTCGGCTTCAAGCCCTTTGAGGGCGGCGTGCTCTGAATCTATCCGTACGTTCAGGCGGTCACCGACCTTGAACGCGCGCGGTGCCTTTACCTGCATGCCACTGCTGGAAAGGTCGATGCAGACGGCTGCAACCTCGTCTCCTTCATGAATCAGCGATACATCGGCATCGACCCGCATGCGGATAAAATCACGCTTTTCGCTGTAGTCCCGATCGATTTGACTCATGGGCTTGGCCCTTCCATTGGGTTACGGTTTTGCCTGTTCTTATAACTCTCGGTGATTTGACAAGTAAAGACGTCAGGCGACCATCGGCGTGAGCTTGAAACGCCCCGCGGATGGGAGTACCGTCTGCGCCTTAGAAGGGCACCTCTGGTGTACCTGTGTGTAGGGCAAGTGCTCGAAAACAGTGCAGCAGAGAGGCTAGAAAGCGAATCCAGTAGTGTGAGCCGGGCCAAAAAACCCCGCCTGCTACGCCAACCTAATTCTGGCGCCGTTTGCCCACATGCCAAAAACCAGTGCCACGCTGCTGATAATCGATGATGACGAAGTAGTGCGCGCGAGCCTCGCCGCCTATTTGGAAGACAGTGGTTTCAGCGTCCTGCAGGCCAGCAATGGCCAGCAGGGACTTCAGGTATTCGAGCAAGACAAGCCCGACTTGGTCATCTGCGATCTGCGCATGCCGCAGATGGGCGGACTCGAACTTATCCGCCAGGTCACCGAGCTGTCGCCGCAAACCCCGGTCATCGTGGTTTCGGGCGCTGGCGTGATGAACGACGCGGTCGAGGCCCTGCGCCTGGGCGCGGCGGACTACCTGATCAAGCCTCTCGAAGATCTGGCTGTGCTCGAGCACTCTGTGCGCAGGGCCCTGGATCGCGCGCGCCTGCTGCTGGAAAACCAGCGCTACCGCGAGAAGCTGGAAAAGGCCAATCGCGAGCTTGAAGCCAGCCTGAACCTGCTCCAGGAAGACCAGAATGCCGGTCGCCAGGTGCAGATGAACATGCTGCCGGTCAGCCCCTGGGCCATCGACGAGTTCAAGTTTGCACACCAGATCATCCCGTCGCTGTACCTGTCGGGTGATTTTGTCGACTACTTTCGGGTCGACGAACGTCGGGTCGCCTTTTACCTGGCGGACGTTTCCGGACATGGCGCCTCTTCAGCCTTTGTGACCGTGCTGCTGAAATTCATGACCACGCGCTTGCTGTTCGAATCCAAGCGCAGCGGCACATTGCCTGAATTCAAGCCTTCAGAGGTCCTTGGTCATATCAACCGAGGCCTGATCAGTTGTAAGCTGGGTAAACACGTCACAATGGTCGGTGGAGTCATCGACGAGGAGACAGGTTTGTTGACCTATAGCATCGGCGGTCATTTGCCGTTGCCAGTGTTGTACACGCCAGACAGTGTTCGTTATCTGGAAGGGCGCGGTCTGCCGGTGGGCCTCTTCAATGAAGCCACCTACGAAGACCACGTGATGGAGTTGCCGCCGACATTCAGCCTGACGCTGATGTCCGATGGCATTCTGGACCTTTTGCCAGAACCTACACTCAAAGAAAAAGAAGCGGCTTTGCCTCAACGGGTCAAGGCAGCGGGCGGCAGCCTGGATGGTCTGCGGCAGGTTTTTGGATTGGCCACGCTAGGGGAGATGCCGGATGATATCGCCCTGTTGGTGTTGAGCAGGAATCTTTAATGAGTACCGGTAGAATCCAGTTCGCCGAGCAGGACGGCACCTTCGTCCTGAAGTTCGTCGGTGAAGTTCGCCTGACCCTGTGTTCGGCGTTGGATGCGACAATTGAGCGGATCTTCACGGCGTTGAACTTCAATGCGATCGTGATCGACCTGACCGAAACCCGCAGCATCGACAGCACCACCCTTGGCCTGCTGGCCAAGCTGTCGATTCTGTCACGGCAGAAAGTCGGCTTGCTTCCGACCGTCGTCACCACCCACGAAGACATCACCCGGCTGCTGCAGTCCATGGGTTTCGAGCAGGTGTTCAACATCGTTGATCGCCCGATCCCGTGCCCTGAGTGCCTGACCGACCTGCCAGATCAGGATCAGTCCGAAGAGGTGGTGCGAATCAAAGTGCTCGAAGCGCACAAGATCCTCATGGGCCTCAATGACTCCAATCGTGAAGCGTTTCATGACCTCGTGAATGCGCTGGAGCGTCACTGATTCCTTGAGTCAATGGGCGCCTGTCCGGACGCCTTCGCGGGCAAGCCTCACTCCTACAATTTTGCGTCGTTGAAATTACCGCGACCTGCCATAATTCCCCTGTAGGAGCGAGGCTTGCCCGCGAAGGCATCTGCACGACCTCCACAGCCGTCGGTGCGAAGCCAACGCCACTACCTAACAGATGCAAAAAAGGGCGAACCCATTAAGGTTCGCCCTTTTTGCATTGAACTAGATCACAGCTTGGCTTGCAGAAGAGCCTCAAGCTTTTCCTGGTCACGGGCAAACTGACGAATGCCTTCAGCCAGTTTCTCGGTTGCCATGGCATCCTCGTTGGACAACCAACGGAATTGCGCTTCATTCAGGCTCAAGCGTGCTTCACCCGCATGCCCCGGCGCCAATTTGCGCTCCAGTTTGCCAGTATCGGCCGCCAGCTTGTCGATCAAGTCTGGGCTGATGGTCAGGCGGTCACAGCCGGCCAGTTGCTCGATCTGGTTCAGGTTACGGAAACTTGCGCCCATCACCACGGTTTTGTAGTCATTGGCTTTGTAGTAATTGTAGATACGGGTCACCGATTGCACGCCCGGATCATCTGCTCCGGTGTAGTCGTTGCCGTTGGCTTTCTTGTACCAGTCGTAGATACGGCCCACGAACGGCGAAATCAGGAACACGCCCGCATCGGCACACGCGGCGGCCTGAGCGAACGAGAACAGCAGCGTGAGGTTGGTCTGGATGCCTTCCTTTTCCAGAATCTCGGCAGCGCGGATGCCTTCCCAAGTGGACGCGATCTTGATCAGTACACGGTCGCGGCCAATGCCGGCCTTGTCGTACAGATCGATCAGACGGTGCGCGCGCTTCAAGACGGCATCAGTGTCAAACGACAGCCGCGCATCCACTTCAGTGGAAATACGGCCAGGAATGACCTTCAGGATTTCTTGCCCTACCGCAATGCCAAAACGGTCGCTGGCCAGGCCCACATCGCCCTTGCAGTCCTTGATGCAAGTGTTCAGCAACTCGGCATAACCGGGAATGGCCGCCGCTTTGAGCAGCAGGGAAGGGTTGGTCGTAGCGTCCACGGGTTTAACGCGAGCGATAGCTTCGAAGTCGCCGGTGTCGGCAACGACGGTGGTGATCTGTTTGAGTTGTTCCAGCTTGGAAGTCATGGGCGTGCTCTGTCCTATGGGTCTGATGACATTACCCGAGCGCTGACAGCCACTCAAGGGCACGTAGGTGTATCGATGGCCTCAGCGGCAACAACCTGAAAACGGCTGTTTGAATGGCGAGGCGTGGTGTCGATAAATACGATGCCAAAATGCGGCACAGGTTCAATTCGACTGACAGGCAGGCCTGTATGAGCGAGCTTGCTCGCGATGGCACATCAGCGACGTTGATGTCGACTGACACACCATCGCGAGCAAGCTCGCTCCTACAGGAGAATGATCCCAAACACTACACGCGGAACTGATCCATTAGGCTCTGCTGCTGATTGGCCAGGCTGTTGAGCGATTGGCTCACCCGGGCAGACTCATTGGCCTGACCCGAGAGCGACTCGGTCACATCCCGGATGGTCGCCACGTTGTTGTTGATCTCCTCGGCCACTGCGCTTTGCTCCTCGGCGGCACTGGCGATCTGCAGGTTCATATCGCTGATCACCGTCACCGCGTCGCCTATCTGACGTAGCGCCGTCACGGCCTGGCTGACCTGCTCGACACTGCCCTGAGCCTGGCGATGGCTGTTGTTCATCGAGCCCACCACCTCCTGCGTGCCACTCTGCAACTGCTCAATCACCAGGCGGGTTTCTTCGACCGACTCCTGGGTCCGACGCGCCAGGTTGCGTACTTCATCGGCCACCACGGCAAAACCGCGTCCGGCCTCACCCGCGCGGGCCGCCTCGATCGCGGCGTTGAGCGCCAGCAGGTTGGTCTGCTCGGCGATGGCGCGAATCACTTCCAGCACCGAACCGATTTTCTCGCTGTTGGCCGCCAGCCCTTCGACTTGCACCATCGCCGCGCTCATGTCGGCGGCGAGGTTGTCGATGCTGGTGGTGGTCTGATCGATCACGGTCAGGCCACGACGGGTGGCGTGGTCGGCATCCCGTGCCGCGTGGGCGGCTTGCGCGGCACTGCGGGCGACGTCCTGGGCGGTGGCGCTCATTTCGTGAGACGCAGTCGCGACCTGGTCTACCTGGCGGTATTGCTGCTCCATGCCGGCGCTGGTCTGGGTGGCGATGGCGGAGGATTGATCCGCCGTGCTGCGAGCGTCCTGCACCGAGCGTTTGACCTCGGCGATGATCGGTTGCAGCTTGTCGAGGAAGCGGTTGAACCAACCGGCCAACTGGCCCAGTTCGTCCTTCTTGTCGTAGGCCAGGCGGCGCGTCAGGTCGCCTTCGCCGCTCGCAATGTCTTCCAGCATGTGCGCCACGCCAAGGATCGGCTTGGTGACGCTGCGCGCCATCAGCCACACCAGCAACAGGCCGATCAACGCGGCCAGCGCGCCCAGTCCGAGTTCTACGAGTGTGCCGGCCGTGTTGCTGTCATCGAGTTGTTTTTTCAGCGCTTCGGCTGGGCCGATCAGGATTTTTTCCGGCACATCGAGCAGCACGCCCCACGATTTGCCGCCAGGAATCGGCTGGAACGGCGACAGCACTTTTAATTGCTGATTGCTGCGCAGGCTTTGGGTGTGGGTACTGGAAGCGAGCATGCGGATCAGCTCGGCACCGCTGGTTTTGTCCACCGCCTCCAGGCGCTGACTGAGTTTGCTGGCGTCCGGGCTGTAACCGGCGAGCAAACCGGCCGGGCTGATGATGCTGACGTTGGTCTGGCCGTCATAAAGCTTCTTGCTGGCGCCCTGGCTGAGCGCTTGCAGGCTGTTGAGGTTGATATCCACCGACAGTGAAGCGATGACCTTGCCGTTGACCAACAGTGGGAAAACGATGCTGGTCATCAGCACGTTTTGGCCGTCGATCATGTAGAAGTAGGGTTCGATCACACACGGCTTGAGTGTGGTGCGCGGGCAGATGAACCAGGCGTTGGCCGCTTCGCCGCTGGGGCCGCTGCTGGTGTCGGCCAGGTCTTTTTCCGGCAGGGCCATGGAGGTGACCTTGCCCGGCGTCGGCTGTGACCAATACAGGGCAAATCGGCCTTTGTCGTTGCTGCCCAGCTCCGCTTGGCCGGCGAACAGGTCGTCTTTGCCGTCCAGTGCATTGGCTTCGAACACCAGGGACAGGCCGAGCAGTTCCGGGTTGGCTTGCAGGGCTGACTTGACCTGACGCGTCATGTCTTCACGCAGGTCAAAGGCATCGAGAAAACGTTTCTCGGCCTGTTCCCTCAGGAATAGCACCTGACGGGAAAAGCCGTGACCATATTGATAGGCATCCATAAACTGCTGGCGTATGTTCAATGCCTGGTTTTCGCCCTGGGATTCAATCCGGGCCTGGGCAGCTTCGTTGAGCATCTCCATGCTTGAGGCTTTCACGAGCGCGGAGCTGTGCTCCATGCGATACAGCGAAAGACCCACCAGCAGGGTCACGACACCGGCCAGGCAAAGCCCGGCCAGCAGGGTGATCTTCCATTGAATGGAAAGTTGTCTGAGCGACATGGAGACGTCCTTATTCGATATATATCTGAGACTTTGCACTGTAGCGGCCGTGATTCGGCTTTCTTGATGGTCCCGGACGAATAACCACCGCGCCCCTGTAGGAGCGAGCTCGCTCGCGAAGGACGTCAACGATAACGCGCTCCTCCTGAATAAACCCGTTGCTCTTAAGTCCTTCGCGAGCGAGCTCGCTCCTACAGGGGGCAGGGTGCCTTACTGACTCAACTTTTGGTTTTGTGTGCCGTTAAAGCCTTTAACCACGCCAATAAAATCAAAAGAGTGAACGTCATGCGCATGAGCCTGAAGGCCAAAGTCCTGTCCCTTGCCGTTCTCCCGGTGTTGCTCTTTGCGCTGGTCATCAGCCTGGCCACGTTGTTCATTCTTCAGGAACAGGCTCACAAGGAGGTCGAGGAAACGCGCCAGCGTCTGCTCAGCGATGCCAAGGCGACCCTGCAAAGTTACGTTGCCGTGGCCATGACCATGATCAAACCGCTCTACGACGCCGCCGCTCCCGGCGATGACGCGGCACGGGCCCAGGTGATCAAGTTGCTGTCGAGTATCACCTACGGCAAGGAAGGCTACTTCTTCGGGTACGACTCCAACACCGTGCGCCTGTTCAAGGCCAACAGCCCCGAAGGCGTGGGCCAGAGCTTCAAGGACAACCGCGATCCGAACGGTGTCTACGTCAATCGCGACCTGGTGAAAGTCGCGAAGGACGGCACTCATTACCTGCAATACAGTTCGCCCTTGCCCGGCAACAGCCAGGTGCTGGTGCCCAAACTGGGTTACACCGAATACCTGTCGAAGTGGGACATGGCGATCGGTACGTCGGTGAACCTCGACGGTATCGAGGCGCAAGTCGCGCTGGTTGAGGCCAAGGTGCAGGAGCGGATGGAAGGCGTGGTGTTAACCATTGCCGGCCTCGCGGCCGTGATGTTGCTGGTGATCGCCGCTGTCGGGATGCTGCTGGCCAACACCATTCTGCGTCCGCTGAACCAGATGAAAGCCAACCTTGACGACATCGCGGCGGGCGAGGGCGACCTGACCCGGCGCTTGACCATCACCCGTCAGGACGAACTCGGCGAACTGGCCGGCTCGTTCAACCGTTTCGTCGACAAGATCCATGGCCTGGTGCGCCAGATTACTGAAATGACGTCGCAACTGACCGGGCTGGTCAATCAGGTCTCTGATCAGGCCCAGCGTTCGGATCAGGCGATGGAGCGTCAGCGTCACGAAACCGATCAGGTCGCTACGGCGATCAACGAAATGTCGGCTGCCGCCCAGGAAGTCGCCAAAAGCGCACAAAACGCGGCGGTGGCTGCCCAGCAGACTGACGAAGAAGGTCAGGCGGCCAAGCGTGTGGTCGCGGGCAGCATTGTGAAGATTCATGCGCTGGTGGATGACATTCGCAGCAGCGGCCTGTCCCTCGACAGCCTGCAAAAAGACGTGTCGTCGATTGTCAGCGTGCTGGGCGTGATCCGCTCGATTGCCGATCAGACCAACCTCC
Organism: Pseudomonas sp. IT-P253; assembly: GCF_949768125.1. Lineage (NCBI taxonomy): Bacteria > Pseudomonadati > Pseudomonadota > Gammaproteobacteria > Pseudomonadales > Pseudomonadaceae > Pseudomonas > Pseudomonas sp. IT-P253. Next base: position 105,121 of record NZ_CATKPT010000007.1, read on the forward strand.
TGGCGCTCAACGCTGCCATCGAAGCGGCCCGGGCCGGTGAGGCCGGCCGGGGGTTTGCCGTGGTGGCGGATGAGGTCCGTGCGCTGGCCAGTCGCACACAAATCAGTACCCAGGAAATCCAGGGCATGATCGACCGTTTGCAGGCCGGTACTCAATCGGCAGTGGAGGCCATGCGTCGATCCAGCGAGGCCGGCGATGGCACTTCGGCCCAAGCCAACGAGGCGGGCGCCTCGCTCGATACCATGGCTCAGTTGATCGCCACCATTAACTCGATGAACGCCCAGATTGCCAGCGCCGCCGAAGAGCAGACTGCCGTGGCCGAGGAGATCAATCGCAGCGTGCATCAGATTGCCGTGGCGGTGGACAGCGTCGCCGACGAAACCCAGCTTGGCGCCCAAACCTCCCGCAGCCTCGCCGAACTCGGTCAGCGCCTGGGCCAACTGGTCGGACAGTTCCGTATCTGACCCACAACCATCCTTTGTAGCAGCCTGCGTCCGGCTGCGCAGCAGTCGTAAAACCTGCGATCGCGGTTCGCCAGATACACCGCGTTGGCTGATTTTACGACTGCTGCGCAGCCGGACGCAGGCTGCGCCAGCTGCTACAGGTTGCGTTGATGTGATGGCCTGTTCCAGTACCGCACTGCGCCAAAGCATTCCACATAGAAATCAATCACCGTCCTTACCTTCACCGACGACCGTCGGCTGTCGGGCCAGAGCACGGCGATTTGTTGCGGCTCAAGGCGGCGATCTTTTCAGGGCGGGCACGCGTAGAATTGTGACCTGAATCAGATCGTGAGGTTGCAGTGGTGGATTTACAGCGGGGCTTCGTCCTGACCCGGCATTGGCGCGATACCCCGGCCGGCACGGAAGTCGAGTTCTGGCTGGCGACCGATAGCGGTCCCCAGCGAATCCGCCTGCCTTATCAACCGTCCGTGGCGTTTATTCCGGCGGCTCAACGTGAGCACGCTGAACAGGTGTTGCACGGCGAAAAAAACCTCGAGCTGCGGCCTTTGGCGTTGCTGGATTTCGAGCACCGCCCGGTGCTCGGTCTGTATTGCCAGCAGCACGGTCAGTTGATGCGACTGGAAACCGCACTGCGCAAGTCCGGCGTTGAGATGTTCGAATCCGATGTTCGCCCGCCCGAGCGCTACATGATGGAGCGATTCATCACAGCGCCGGTCCTCTTCGGTGGCACACCGAGTGCCGAGGGGCTGCTGCTCGACGCGCAGATGAAACCCGACCCCGACTATCGCCCGACGTTAAAGCTGGTCTCCCTGGACATCGAAACCACCGCTCAGGGCGAGTTGTATTCGATTGCGCTGGAAGGCTGCGGTGAGCGTCAGGTCTACATGCTCGGCCCGCCCAATGGCGATGATTCTTGTGTGGATTTCCAGCTCGAGTATTGCGACTCCCGAACCCTGCTGCTGAAAAAACTCAACGAATGGTTTGCCCGGCATGACCCCGACGCGATCATCGGCTGGAACCTCGTGCAGTTCGATTTGCGGGTACTGCACGAACATGCCCGACGCTTGGCGGTGCCGCTAAAGCTTGGGCGTGGCGGCGAAGAAATGCAGTGGCGTGAACACGGCAGCCGCAACCATTACTTCGCCTCGGCCGCTGGCCGATTGATCATCGACGGTATCGAGTCCCTGCGCTCGGCGACCTGGAGCTTCCCCTCGTTCAGCCTGGAAAATGTCGCGCAGACCCTGCTCGGCGAGGGCAAGGCGATCAGCACGCCGTACCAGCGTATGGATGAAATCAATCGCATGTTCGCCGAGGACAAGCCGGCGCTGGCCAAGTACAACCTCAAGGATTGCGAACTGGTCACGCGGATCTTTGCCAAGACCCAGTTGCTGACATTTCTGCTGGAGCGCGCCAGTGTCACCGGTCTGCCGGCCGATCGCAGCGGCGGTTCGGTGGCGGCGTTCACGCACCTCTACATGCCGCTCATGCACCGGCAAGGCTTCGTCGCGCCCAATCTCGGCGGCCGACCACCTCAGGCCAGCCCCGGTGGTTTTGTCATGGACTCGCAACCGGGGCTTTACGAATCGGTGCTGGTGCTCGACTACAAAAGCCTTTATCCGTCGATTATCCGCACCTTCCTGATCGATCCGGTGGGGCTGATCGAGGGACTCAAGCATCCCGACGACAGCGAGTCGGTGCCCGGATTCCGTGGCGCGCGTTTTTCCAGGACCCGGCATTGCCTGCCCGCCATCGTGGCCCGCGTCGCACAAGGTCGCGAAACCGCCAAGCGCGAACACAACGCACCGCTGTCCCAAACGCTAAAGATCATCATGAACGCCTTCTACGGCGTGCTCGGCTCCAGCGGCTGCCGCTTCTTCGATACACGCCTGGCGTCGTCCATTACCTTGCGTGGCCACGAGATCATGCTGCGCACCCGCCAGCTGATCGAAGCCCAAGGCCACACCGTGATCTACGGCGACACCGACTCGACCTTCGTCTGGTTGCGCCGCGCCCACGGCCAGGAAGATGCGGCGAAGATTGGCCTCGCGCTGGTGGACCACGTCAATCAATGGTGGCGCGAGCATGTACGGCAGGAATATGGGCTGGAAAGTGCCCTGGAATTGCAGTTCGAAACCCACTACAAACGCTTTCTGATGCCGACTATTCGAGGGGCGGAGGAGGGCAGCAAGAAGCGCTATGCCGGGCTCGTCACTCGCGCCGACGGCACCGATGAAATGGTCTACAAGGGGCTGGAAACCGTGCGCACCGACTGGTCGCCGCTGGCCCGGCAATTTCAGCAGGAGCTGTATTCGCGGATTTTCCATCGCAAGCCCTATCAGGATTACGTGCGCGACTACGTGCGTAAAACCCTGGCCGGTGAATTCGATGACCGTCTGATCTACCGCAAGCGTCTGCGCCGCACCCTTGATGACTATCAGCGCAATGTGCCGCCGCACGTGCGAGCGGCGCGCATTGCCGACGACTACAACGATCAGCGGGGGCGGCCGCGGCAATACCAGAACGGTGGCTGGATCAGTTACGTGATCACCGTCGCCGGTCCCGAGCCGCTGGAAATCCGCAGTGCGCCCATCGACTACGACCATTACGTCACACGGCAGCTACAACCGGTAGCGGACGCCATACTGCCGTTCGTGGATGACGACTTTTCAACGTTGATCGGTGGGCAGTTGGGCCTGTTTTGAGTCCAGCAGTGAGAGCGTCCAGTCATCCGGTATGCCGTGAAAGTAGCGCTTTAGCGACTGGTGAAACAGGCTGTCTTCGGGGGCGAACTGGGCGAACAGCGTCATCGATGAGTGAAACTTGAGGTCATCGGGATGACCAAAAATCTCGACAATCGAGCGTTGCTGGACGTTCAGCACTAATTGCGTGCACATCCGCAAGCGTGAGCCCAGCAGTGGATGAGCCAGGTACGCCGCCGCTTCCTGTCCGGAAGTAATGGCGAAATGACGGGACATTTCACTGCCGCCGAGGCCGGCAATCTGCGGAAAAACGAACCACATCCAATGCCGGCGTTTCTTGCCGGCGCTCAGCTCTTCTTGAACCCGCTCGAACACCGGCGCCTGGGCCTGGACAAAACGTTGCAGATTAAAGGTATCCAACTGATCAGTGCTTCTCATGCAGAAGCCCTCTGATGAAACCGCGATGGCTTAGACCATGGCCAACCGCTGTTTGCGTTGTGGCGCGCGAAACGCGTGGTCCAGCGCCTCCAGATCCCCTGCTTCAAGCTGCAATTGCGCCGCTTGCGCATTGAGCTGTACATGTTCAGGCCGGACCGCTTTGGGGATGGCGATCACCACGTCCTGACGCAGAATCCATGCCAGCGCTACCTGGGCCGGTGTTACCCCGTGACGGTCAGCCACCTGATGGAGTGTGGAATTGACCAACATATGTCCACCCTGGCTGATCGGGCAGTAGGCCATGATTGGAAGCTGATGCTGTTGGCACCAGGGCAGCAGATCGAATTCAATGCCGCGCTCTTCTAAATTGTAGAGCACCTGATTGGTGGCACAGGTCAGCGAGGCCAATTCCTGCAAGTCATCCACGTCAAAATTGGACACGCCCCACCGACCGATTTTGCCGGCGTCGCGCAAGCGCTCGAAAGCCTCGACGGTTTCCTCCAAGGGATACTCGCCACGCCAGTGCAACAAATACAAATCGATGTAATCGGTATTCAGACGCTGCAGGCTGCGTTCGCACGCCTGAGGGATGCCTGTGCGGCTGGCGTTGTGCGGGTAGACCTTGCTGACAAGAAAAACGTCGTCGCGCTGGCCGGCGATGGCTTCGCCCACCACCTCCTCGGCACCACCTTCGGCGTACATTTCAGCGGTATCGATCAGGGTCATGCCCAGCTCGATGCCCAGGCGTAGCGCGGCAACTTCCTGGGTGCGTCGGGTGTGATCCTCACCCATGCGCCAGGTGCCTTGGCCGATGACCGGTACGTAGACGCCGGCCAGTTTGAGGGTTCGCATGAAAACCTCCTTATTTTGAATCGATGAATGCTCTCCAGTTGGCAGCAGAATAACCCCTGGGTTCCCTCGAGATGTAGCAGCTGCCGAGCCTGCGAGGCTGCGTTCGAGCCGGGGTCGCGCTCGACCAAGGTCCTCGCAGACTCTGCATACGCGGTTTGCTAGAAACTCCGCGGAGCTTGATTTTACGACTGCTGTGCAGTCGGTCGCGGCCTCGCAGGCTCGGCAGCTGCTACGGGATTGCGTTGGGCCGGGATCTGCTTACGGACCATCGGCACTGCACTTTTTCAGGATTCACCGCTCTACCCTTGGCCTGCCTGCGGCGATCCCCTCTTCAGGCCCATGCCAAGTTCAAGTGCCCATGGCTCGAGTTTTACCCCTCATCGCCCCGCCAATCCGTCGCCATTGCCTGGTGCTGGCCTGCGTGTCGATGCTTTTTGCCAGCGGTTGCAGCCAGCAGCAAGGCCGGGACATCGTCACTCAGTTTGGCGAAGGCAAACCTCAGGAGTTTCTCCAGACCAGCGTTGATCGCATGGCGACACTGACGATGCGCGACAACCTCGATAGCCTCTACTTGCTGATGAGCAAGCTTTACCTGCGCAACCCCGACGAGCTGAAAAAATCCGGCTTCCTCGATGCCCGCATCGCTGGAAAGCAAGTGCGCATGGCTATCGAGCTGCAACAGCCGCTCCCGACCCTGGGCGATAAAAAAGACCTCGCGGCGTTGAGATATGCCATGAGTCCGCAATTCCTCGGTGATCGCGTCGGTGCCTTTATCTATGCCATCGGCAGCATGTTAGTCACGGCCCATGGCAATCGGCTGGAGTTCTACATGACGGACGCCATCAACCCGGCGTTCGTCAGCAACGCCGCGCGTAACATCGAGATAGCCACCTGGATATTGAGCCAACGGCAAAACAAGAACGGCGAACCGTTGCTGTTCTCGAATGAAATCTCGGAGGAGGGCAGCAACCTGAGTTTTGCCGTGGAGTTCGGCAAGATCGTTGCGCGGTTGGATTTGCTGACACAGATGCTCGACGAGCGTTACCGGCGAATCGCTTTGAATTACGCGCAGAGCTTGGTGTTCCTCAATTTCCTGCCGGTGCAGTGAACCCCTTGTAGGAGCGAGCTTGCTCCGGGCGGCGTTCCGACGAAGGAGTGTCAGCTGCAGTGATGTCGCCAGACACTCCATCGCGAGCGAGCTCGCTCCTACAAAAAAGTTGTGTGTTTCGGGAATAACTATAGTCCGCATCGATATAACTGGTTATAAGAAAAATCGCTATGCTGCGAGCCAGATTTTTCATGCGTTTTTTATGGGCGTGTTAATGGATTTCGTTAACTTCGGGTTGGTGATTGCAGGGTTGGTGGTCGGCTTTATCGTCGGCATGACCGGCGTGGGCGGTGGTTCGTTGATGACCCCGATCCTGTTGTGGTTCGGGATCAACCCGGCCACGGCTGTGGGCACCGACCTGCTGTACGCGGCGATTACCAAATCCAGCGGAGTGCTGGCTCATCGAAAGAACCAGAACATCGACTGGGCAATCACTGGTTGGCTGACCCTCGGCAGCGTGCCGGCGGTGGCGATGACCTTGTGGTTTCTGAGCACGCTGCACACATCACCCGATGCCATGAACGCTGTCATCAAACAGGCATTGGGCTTTGTGTTGTTCGTCACGGCCTTGGCGATTCTCTTCAAGAAACGCTTGCTCGATTTCGCTCACAAACGTGCAGGCGGCAACTACAACCCCAGCGGCACGCGGCTGCATGCGATGACCGTTATCACGGGCCTGGTCCTTGGCACCATGGTTGCGTTGACGTCCATCGGTGCTGGCGCCCTCGGCACCGTGGCGCTGTTTATTCTGTATCCGTTACTGCCGACCCGGCGCCTTGTCGGGACTGAAATCGCCCATGCCGTGCCGCTGACCCTGGTCGCCGGCCTGGGTCATGCGAGCATGGGCAATATGGATTGGCATGTACTGGGCTTTTTGCTGATCGGTTCATTGCCCGGGATTTGGCTGGGCAGCCATTTGACCGGGCGCATTTCCGATGAAGTGCTGCGTCCTTGCCTGGCGACGATGCTGGTGATGATCGGCTACAAACTGGTGTTCTGATCCCGCATCAGGCGTCAGCTGCCCGAGCTCAGGCTCGGGTCAGAATCTCCAGTAGATGCCCGTCCGGGTCATCGAAATACACCCGCCGGCCCCCACCATAATCATTGATCTCATTCAGCCGTTGCTTGCCGGGATCGGCCCACCAGGGTTGCTTGCGCGCTTGCAGTCGCGCGAAAGCTGCGTCGAAATCATCGTCTCCGATCAAAAACGCATAGTGCTGGGAGGCGATGGGCGGGTCATTGTCGTAGAAGTCCAGCGAGACGCCGTTGTCGAACTTGACGATCAGCATCGGGCCGAAAGGTTGGGGGGCAGGCAGGCCAAGTATATCGGCGAGAAAAGCGGCCGAGATTCGCTTGTCGCGGCACCAGACGATGGTGTGGTTCAGCTGAGCGCTCATGCACAGGTCCTCACGACGGTTCAGGTGGCAAGTATCGAACCTTGAGATTAGCTCAGCCTGTTGCGCAATGACCGCCCTGACCTAAGCTTGGGGCAAGGCGGAACACAATTGCGGTGCGTCACCCGGAACGATCGCCGCGATGCGCAATCATTAGAGCGTGGATATCAAAAGGAGATGCGCATGCTCATCAGGTCATTGACCCTGGTAACCCTGCTGGCTTTAGCCGGCCCCCTGTTCGCCGCCGATGACGGCTCACCTCTGGATATGGATAAGGGCAGATCCCGGCCGTTGATTGTCATCGCACCAAGCACAGTCGACCCGACGTGGGTCAGCCTGAAAAAATCGCTGGAGGAGCCGGCGAACAAGCAGGGTTTCGCCGAGCGAAATATGGTCCTGTATACCGTACTCAACTTGATGGGCCAGCGCGAAGGCAAAGACCTGGGACCCCAAGACACGGCGGCGTTGATCCGTGCGCTCAAGCTGGGAGCGGGGGCAAAGACCAAGGTCATTCTGGTCGGCAAGGACGGCGAAAAGAAACTCGAGCAATCGGATGCGGTTGATCTGAAGGCAATTTTCGCCGCGATCGACCAGTTGCCGGCCACCGAGAAAGAAGCTGTGGCGCCGCCACCACCAGCGGCTGCTGAAGCCGAACCGGTCAAGGGGGCCAAGGGTACAAAGAAAGGGAAACCGGGCAAACCCACCAAGCCACCAGAAATGCCGGATGATTGAACGCGAACCCTTGTAGCAGTTGCCGAAGGCTGCTCAATGTCGCTGCCCTCGGTGTATCCCCCTTCGACGAACACGCTGTGCTTGTCAGCCGCCGTCACTGTGCTGTCACCGGCTATCCACAGCTTCCACATCGAAATGCTATCCGAGCCTGCGAGGCTGCGTTCGGCTGCGCAGCAGTCGTAAACCCTGCACGCACGGTTTCCCTGAAATACCGCATCGACTGAATTCACGACTGCTGCGCAGCCGAACGCAGCCTCGCAGGCTCGGCAGCTGCTACGGGGGGGCGTTGTTCTGTATTACTGGGTCAATTCGCTCAATATCGCATGGGCGATTTTGACCCGTTCCGGGTTCGGGTAGTTTTTATTGGCCAGGATCACGATGCCGATGTCTTTCGACGGCACGTACGCCACGTATGCCCCGAAGCCACCCGTTGAGCCGGTTTTGTTGAACAGCACATGCTCCTGTTGAGGTTGCGCTGGGTTCAGCCACTGGACTTCATGGGCCTCCATGGTCATCTGCGACGAGTTACCGGCCAGCAATCGGTCAAGCGTGATCGGGTAGTTGTAGGACTCCCAGCCTAATCCCTGTGTCATGTCGCCGACCGTGTAGTAGCCGGTGTGAGTCGTGGCGATGGCCTGCTGCAGCGGCGGTTCCAGCGCCGTCGGTTTCATGTTCGCCTCAACATAACGAATCATGTCCGCAGCATTGGTTTTCACGCCATACGCCTCCGAATCCAGCGCACCCGGCTCCACCCGTACGGGCTTGTCGTCCTTGTTGTATCCCTGAGCGTAAAGCTCCATTTGAGCCAGCGGCACTTTGAAGTAGGTGTGCTTCAGCCCGAGTTTGGGCAGCAAGGTTTTTTCCATCAGGTCATCAAAGGGCACCCCCATGCTTTTGGCGGCCAGATAACCGAACAGCCCAAGGCTGGGGTTCGAATACTGGCGATGGGTACCCGCGGCATACGTCGGTTTCCACTGTTTGAAATAACCCAGCATTTTGTCCTGATGATCCGACGCGTCAGGGAATTGAAGCGGCAGGCCACCGGCGGAGTAAGTGCCGAGTTGCAGTACGCTAATGTTGTCGAATGCACTGCCGCGCAAAGCGGGCAGGACCTGACTGGCTTTATCGGACAGGGACAGTTTGCCGTTGGCCTGGGCGTAAGCGGCGAGGGTGGCGGTGAAGGTTTTGCTCACCGAACCAATCTCGAACAGGGTGTCTTCGGTGACGGCTTTGCCGTTTTCCTTTGAGGCCACGCCGTAGTTAAAGTAATGCTGCTTGCCGTTGAGGGTGATCGCGACTGCGATGCCAGGAATGTGCTGTTGCTGCATGACCGGTACGACAGCGGCGTTAACAGCCGCTTCGATCTGGCCGTCAGTCTGATTCCCGGCAACGCAGTAACCTGCGCCAAGGAACAGTCCGATAGCACTGTAGGATAAGACCTTGCTGAGTTTAAAGTTGTACATGATTGAGCCGCTGTCCATGAAGTTTGTTGGTTTAACCCGCTACACTCCGAACGGATTTTAAATCGGGCCGTCGATGAGCGAGCCAAATCTATTCACTCTGTCGGTCATCGACAATCAACGATATGTCGGATGAGCCATTAGAAAAATTTGGGAATGAGCATGATCCGGCCTCAATTACCGCTCAACGCACTTCGCGCCTTCGAGGCCTCTGCACGGCATTTGAGTTTCACACGGGCGGCGGTGGAGTTGTGCGTCACGCAGGCAGCCGTGAGTCATCAGGTCAAAAGCCTTGAAGCCCAGCTCAACGTAGCACTGTTCAAGCGCTTGCCCCGCGGGTTGATGCTGACCAGCGAAGGGGAGACCTTGTTGCCGGTATTGCGCGAGTCCTTCGACCGAATCGCTGAAACCCTGGAGCGTTTCGAAGGTGGGCACTTTCGCGAAGTGCTGACGGTGGGCGCGGTCGGGACGTTTGCAGTGGGCTGGTTGTTACCGCGATTGGCAGACTTCCAGGCGAAACATCCGTTCATAGATTTACGCCTCTCGACCAACAACAACCGGGTGGACGTAGCGGCTGAAGGGCTGGATTACGCCATTCGGTTTGGTGCGGGGGCGTGGCACGGGATTGAGGCGGTGCGGTTGATCGAGGCGCCATTGTCGGTGCTGTGCGTTCCCGAGATTGCCCGGCAACTACAAACGCCTGCCGATCTGTTGCAGCAAACGCTGCTGCGCTCCTATCGCACGGACGAATGGCCCGAATGGTTTCAGGCGACCGGCCTTCCTGCCCATGCCGCACCACCCCGGAGCGTTGTCTTCGATTCATCGCTGGCAATGATGGAGGCGGCGCTGCAAGGAGCAGGCGTGGCATTGGCACCACCGCTAATGTTTGCCCGGCAATTGGCGGCGGGTGCAATTGAGCAGCCATTCGCCATCGGCATCACCACCGGCAGCTACTGGCTGACCCGCTTGCAGTCGCGGCCCGAAACGTCGGCCATGGCCGCGTTCAAGGGCTGGTTGCTGCGTGCGGCACAAGTGAATTAACGAATGCCACCTTGTGGGAGCGAGCCTGCTCGCTCCCACAAGGTTTACGGTGTTCCGGCTGATTAGCGCACCAGGCACGGCCGCTTGTTATCGAACGTCCACCCCGGAATCAAAAACTGCATTGCCACACTGTCATCCCGCGCACCCAATCCCATGCCTTTGTACAGTTCATGGGCCTTGGCCAGCTGATCCATATCCAGATCCACACCCAGCCCAGGTTTTTTCGGCACTTGCACACAGCCATCGACGATTTGCAGCGGGGCCTTGGTCAGGCGCTGGCCGTCCTGCCAGATCCAGTGCGTGTCGATGGCGGTTATTTCACCCGGCGCGGCCGCCGCGACGTGGGTGAACATCGCCAGGGAGATATCGAAGTGGTTGTTGGAATGCGAGCCCCAGGTCAGGCCCCACTCATGGCACATCTGCGCCACCCGAACCGATCCCTGCATGGTCCAGAAATGCGGGTCGGCCAAAGGAATGTCCACCGATTGCAACTGTATCGCGTGGCCCAATTCCCGCCAGTCGGTGGCGACCATGTTGGTGGCGGTTTTCAGGCCCGTGGCGCGGCGGAATTCAGCCATGACTTCCCGGCCCGAGTAACCGTTTTCCGCACCGCAAGGGTCTTCGGCGTAGGCCAGCACATGATGTTGATCCCGGCACAAGCGAATCGCTTCTTTCAGCGACCACGCGCCATTCGGATCGAGGGTGATGCGCGCGTCCGGGAAGCGTTCGGCCAGGGCGGTCACCGCCTGGATTTCTTCATCGCCACTCAGAACGCCACCCTTGAGTTTGAAGTCCTTGAAACCATAACGAGCGTGAGCGGCTTCGGCGAGACGCACAACAGCGTCGGCGGTCATGGCTTTTTCATGGCGTACGCGGAACCAGTGGTTGTCGGCGTCTGGCTCGCTGCGATAAGCCAGATCGGTTGCTTTGCGATCACCGACATAAAACAGATAGCCGAGCATCTTCACTTCATCGCGTTGCTGGCCTTCGCCGAGCAGGGCGGCGACTGGCACGTCCAGATGCTGACCGAGCAGGTCGAGCAACGCGGCTTCAAGGCCGGTGACTGCGTGGATGGTGATGCGCAGATCGAAGGTCTGCAAACCGCGGCCGCCGGCATCACGGTCGGCGAAGGTCTGGCGCACTTGATTGAGGATCTTCTGATAGGTGCCGATCGGGCTGCCGACCACCAAACTGCGTGCATCTTCCAGGGTCTGGCGAATGCGTTCGCCACCGGGTACTTCACCTACGCCGGTGTGGCCCGCGTTGTCCTTGAGGATCACGATGTTGCGGGTAAAAAACGGACCGTGGGCACCACTCAGATTGAGCAGCATGCCATCGTGACCCGCCACGGGAACCACTTGCATGCTGGTGATGATCGGAGCTTTTGCAGTGTCTTGTGCGTTCATTTTCTTGTCCTTAAAAACCAGGCTCTTGTATGAGTGCTCAGGCGTGGTTGGGCGTTGGTTTGCCCAGTGCTGCGGCAGGTGCAGGTTTAGGTTTGTTGCGTGCGGCGAAGACGATGACCGCGGCGATGATCGAGGTGGCAGCCAGGCCATACAACCCGCCCTGAATCGAACCGGTGTGTTCTTCCAACAGGCCAAACGTGGTTGGCGCCACGAAGCCACCGAGGTTGCCCACCGAGTTGATCAGCGCGATGACGCCAGCGGCGATGCGTGCATCCAGATAGGCCTGGGGGATCGGCCAGAACAGCGATGATGCCGATTTGAAGCCCAGGGCTGCGAAGCAGATCGCAGCGAAGGCGAAGACCGGCCCGCCGGTGGTGGACATGAACATCCCGGCCGCCGCGATCAGCAGGGCGGCAGCAACCCAGGCTTGCTGGTGTTTCCATTTGGCCGACAGCGAAGCGAAGGCGTACATGCCGACGATCGACAGCAACCACGGGATCGAGTTGAACAGCCCGACCTGCATGTCGTTGAGGTCGCCCATCTTCTTGATGATGCTCGGCAGCCAGAAGGTTGCTGCGTAGATGGTCAGCTGGATGAAGAAATAGATCAGGCAGAACAGGATGATCTGACGGTCCTTGAGCAGCTTGCCCAGTGACGGCTTGATCGGCGTCGCGGCTTCGCGGGCCAGTTGTTCGTCATCGATGGCTTTGACCAGTGCGTCCTGTTCGTCGCGGCTGAGCCATTTGGCGTCGTGGGGTTTGGAGTCCAGCCAGAACCAGACAAACACGCACAGGCTCACGGAGAACATGCCTTCTATGAAGTACATCCATTGCCAGCCGTGCAGGCCGAATCCGCTGATTTGCAACAGCAACCCAGACAGCGGGCCGGAGATCAGCGAAGCAATGGCCGAGCCGCTGAGGAAGATCGCAATCGCCTTGCCGCGTTCTACGCCGGGTAACCAGCGAGTGAAGTAATAAATCACTCCGGGAAAGAACCCGGCTTCGGCCACGCCCAGCAGGAATCGCAGGATGTAGAAGTGGGTTTCGTTCTGGATGAAGGCCATGCCGGCGGCCACCAGGCCCCAGGTCAACATGATGCGAGTGAGCCAGATTCGTGCGCCGACTTTTTGCAGGAGGATGTTGGAGGGGACTTCGAACAGCGCGTAACCGATGAAGAACAGACCGGCACCGAGGCCGTAGGCAGCAGCGCCTATCCCTAAGTCATGTTCCATGTGGGCGCGGACGAAGCCGATATTCACACGGTCAATGTAATTGACGATGAACATGATCACGAACAGCGGCAGGACGTGCCGTTTCACTTTTGCGATGGCTGACTGCAAGACCGAATCGGTGCTGTCGTTCATCCCGGATATGGATGTATTCACTACGTTATCTCCCACTGATTATTTTTATGCGGGGTGTAACCGGATGGTGCTTGTTGATAGACATCATACAACTTGATTTTTTCGTCTTGCAAGCACTGATATCCAGATAAAGGGCGATTTATTGGGGTTTTTAGTGTTTTTTGGGCGGGGTGTGGCCTGTGTTATGGCGTCTTAAGTCCTTTTTGTTGAGTGTTGTCATACAAGTTTTGTCGAGGTTTTCTTGAGATTCCAGTCGACCGCAGTGCTACGATCCCGTTAGCCCTGCTTTCGGATGATTGCCATGCAAGAAGACTTTGATGTGCCTGCTCGCAAGCGCACTCACAACCTGGCCCATGACTTGGTCGCCAAACTGACCCAGAGCATTTTGCTCGGCCAGATGTTGCCGGGGGACAAACTGCCGTCGGAGAACACGATTGTTCAGGAACACGGGGTCAGTCGCACCGTGGTGCGCGAGGCAATCTCGAAGTTGCAGGCGTCCGGGTTGGTGGAAACACGCCACGGCATCGGCACCTTTGTGCTGGAGCGCGCACCTGAGCAGGGGCTGCGACTGAATGTCGATACAGCGCTGGGGGTGCGCAGTATTCTGGAGTTGCGCATGGGCCTCGAAACCCAGGCCGCAGCGCTGGCTGCCATCCGGCGTACTGATCATCAATTGGTGCAGATGCGCGAAGCGCTGGACGACTATCAAAGCCTGCTCGCCAACAATGACAGCTGCGTCGAAGCCGACAGGCGTTTTCATCTGCTGATCGCGGAAGCCACCGGCAACGTCTGCTTCACCGAAATCATGCAGCACCTGGGCAGCGCCATGATTCCCCGGACTCGCGTCAATGCCGCCGAACGCGGTGCGACGGATTTGAGCAAGCTCGGACAGCTCGCGAATCTCGAACACGAGGCGATTCTCAACGCCATCAAGCGCCAGGATCCGGATGCAGCGAGGGCCGCGATGTGGCTGCACCTGACGAATAGCCGCGACCGGTTTTCGGCGGGTGCCTGACGACCGTTTGTCTGTTCAATAGCACGGCGGCGAAAGAAGACGTGCCTCCGTCGGAGGAGCCAACCCGGCCAGTGTGCCGGG